>NZ_MLYN01000007.1:0-497388 GCF_001866675.1 Streptomyces sp. MUSC 14 | reverse complement strand
GGGCTGGGGTGGTCGGTGGGGTCCGGGTGGACCGGGGGCAGGCCGTGTGGGCGGTGGGGCCGGGGTGGGTGGTCACGGGTGGGCCTTCGTCTCGGCGGGCAACTGCGAGGGCAGCGGCGGGATTTCGGGGCGGGGGAGGTCCGCGCGGCCGGTGTCGTCCGGGTGGGTGGTCACCGGGCGGTCTCGGTCTCGGTCTCGGCGGAGGTGGTTTCGGTACCGGCGGTCGGGGGCTGTGTGAGGGGGAGCCGGGCGGTCAGGGTGGTGCCGTGGCCCGCGGCGGAGTCGACGGTCAGGGTGCCGCCCAGGGCGCGGATGCGGGCGTGCATGGCGGCCAGGCCGAAGCCGCCCGTCTCGGGGTCGGGCGCGGGCAGCAGGCCGGGGTCGAACCCGGCGCCGTCGTCGACGACCGTGAGGACGGCCTCGTCGTCGCGGCGGCCGAGGGTGACCTCCACCGCGGTCGCGCCCGCGTGGCGCACGGTGTTGGCGAGCGCCGACTGGGCGATGCGCAGCAGGGCCACCTCGTGCGCGGTCGGCAGGGCGGGCGGCGCACCGGCCGGGCGGAAGCGGGCGGTCAGCCGGTGCCGGGTGCCGGTGGTGGCGCACAGCCGCTCCAGCGCGTCCGGCAGGGTGCTGCCCTCCAGCGCGGGCGGGGCGAGAGCGGCGACGAAGCGGCGGGCCTCGGCGAGGCTGTCCACCGCGGCCTGGCGGGCCTGGCCGACGTGGCGCGCCGCGCTGTCCGCACCGGCGGGCAGGGTCCGCTCGGCGGCCCGCAGCAGCAGCTGGATGCTGGACAGGCCCTGCGCGAGGGTGTCGTGGATCTCGCGTGCCAGTCGCTCGCGCTCGGCCAGCACCCCCGCGGTGTGCTGGGCCTCGGCCAGGTCGGCGCGGGTGGCGGTGAGTTCCTCGATCAGGTGCCGGCGGCGCTCGCTCTCCCGGTACAGCGCCTGGTATCCCCACACCACCGCGACCGCGACGGCGGCCCCGAGCGCCGGGCCGATCGCCATGGCCGCGCTGAAGGCGCCCTGATGCGCGGCGAACGCGGCGATCGCCGCGCCCGCGGTCGCGGCCACGGCGGCCAGGCCGGCGCGGCGCGGCAGCAGATGGAGCTGGAGGAAGTACAGCGGGAAGGCCACCCACACACCGTCGGCGGACAGCGCCAGCAGCACCAGCCACGCCGCGCCGACGGCCGCCAGCCACCAGGCGGCGGCCCGCCGGTCGCCGTGGATCCGGGGCAGCAGCGGGCCCGCCGCGTACACCAGGGCGCACCCGGCGGCCCCGGCGAGGGTCGGCGCGGCGTGCGGCCGGCCGTCGGTCACGGCCCGGACGGCGGCGAGCGCGAGCAGACCGACGACGAGCAGATGCAGGCACCAGGACAGGGCCCGGGTGGCCGGGGTCGGTGCGGGAGCGGTGGCGTTCACGGTCCTACCAGCGTGGTTCACAGTCCCCCCAGGGTACGAAGACGCGCCACGGCCCGGCCTCTGCCGAAAGTTGCAATCCGGGCGCCGTCGTTCGATCCGCGAAGTGACCTCCGTCGCCGGATGCCCGCGGCGGGCGCGGGCGGCGACCGTGGAGGCACACTCCGTCCACCTCCGCAGAGAGCAGTCGCAGCCGTGTTCGTCGCCTGGAGAGACCTGAGGTTCGCCAAGGGCCGGTTCGCCCTGATGGGAGCCGTCATCACCCTGATCACCCTGCTGGTCGGGCTGTTGTCCGCGCTGACCGCCGGCCTGGGCCGGCAGAACATCTCCGCGATCACCGGCCTGCCCGCCGACCGGATCGCCTTCGCCGCCCCCGGCCCGGGGCGGAGTCTGTCGTACGGCGACTCCGCCGTCACCGTCCGGCAGTGGCAGCGGTGGGCCGAGGTGCCCGGCGTCACCCGCGCCGAACCCCTCGGGATCACCACCACCAGGGCCACCGCGGGCGACCGGAGCACCCCGGTCTCCGCCTTCGGCGTCCGCAACGGCTCCCGCCTGGCCCCCGACGGCGGCGCGATCCACGACCGTACGGCGGTGCTGTCCACCACCGCCGCCGCCGACCTCGGCGGCCTCGCACCCGGCGACACCTTCGCCCTGGCCGGCCGGAAGCTGACGGTGGCGGCCGTGGCGGGCGACGCCTCCTTCAGCCACACCCCCGTGATCTGGACCGGCCTCAGCACGTGGGCGAGCGTGGCACCTCCCGGCGCCGCCGGAACCGCCGCGGGTACCGACTCCGCAGCGAGCGCCACGGTGATCGCCCTGGACACGACCGCCGGCGCCGATGTCGCCGCCGCAGACCGGGCCATCGGCACCAGGACCGTCACCAAGGACGGCTCGCTGTCCGCGATCGGCTCCTACGCCTCCGAGAACGGCTCCCTCCAGCTGATGCGCGGCTTCCTGTTCGCCATCTCCGCGCTCGTCGTCGGCGCCTTCTTCACCGTCTGGACCATCCAGCGGGCCGGCGACATCGCCGTCCTGAAGGCGCTCGGCGCCTCCACCGCGCACCTGCTGAAGGACGCCCTCGGGCAGGCCGCCGCCCTGCTCGTCGGCGGCACGCTCCTCGGCACCGGCATCGCCGCCGCGTTCGGCGCCCTCGTCGTACCGGACACCGTGCCGTTCCTCCTCACCCCCGCCACCGTCCTCGCCCCCGCCGCCGTCATGATCCTGCTCGGCGCGCTCGGGGCCGCCCTGTCCGTCCGCCGCATCACCTCGGTGGACCCGCTGACCGCCCTGGGGAGCGCCCGATGAGCCTCGACCTGTCCGACGTCACCCTCAGCTACCCCGACGGCGACGACCGCCTGACCGCCCTCGACCACGTCACCCTGCGCGTGCCCAAGGGCACCCTGACCGCCGTGGCCGGGCCCTCCGGCTCCGGCAAGTCCAGCCTCCTCGCCGTCGCCGCCACCCTCGTCACCCCCGACGCCGGCACGGTGAGCGTCGACGGCGTCACCACGACCGGACTGAGCCGCGCGGAACTGACCGGGCTGCGCCGCCGCAGCATCGGCATCGTCTTCCAGCAGCCCCATCTGCTGCCCTCGCTCACCGCGGTCGAGCAGCTCCAGCTCATGGCCTCGATCGACGGGCGGTCACCGGCCGGGGCCCGCGGCCGGGCCCTGGAGCTGCTGGCCGCGGTGGGCCTGGCCGACCGGGCCGGACGGCGCCCCCACCAGCTCTCCGGCGGTCAGCGCCAGCGGGTCGGCATCGCCCGCGCCCTGATGAACGAGCCGACCCTCCTCCTGGTCGACGAGCCCACCAGCGCCCTCGACCACGAACGCGGCGCCGCCGTCGTCGACCTGCTCACCCGGCTGACCCACGAGCGCGGCACCGCCACCGTCCTGGTCACCCACGACCGCACCCACCTGCGTGCCGCCGACCGGATCGTCGAGGTCCGTGACGGTCGTCTCGGTGTGCCGCCGTCCGGTAGTGGCGCGGGCGTGGGCTACCGGCCGGGGGGAGGGGTGACGACGACGATGAGCGGATGACCCCGCTCCGCCGTACCCTGCTCTCCGCCCTCGCCCTCCTCGGCCCGCTCGCCGCCGTCCCGCCCGCCGAGGCCGCGCCGGCCCACCACTCGTACGGCTGCGCCTCCTCCGTCCCGTACGTCTCGGGCCGGGGCGGCTATCACACGTACCGCATCCCGGCGGTCGTCCGCACCCGGCTCGGCACGGTGCTGGCCTTCGCCGAGGGGCGGCGGAACGACGCGGCGGACACCGGAGCCATCGACGTCGTCCTGCGCCGCTCCACCGACGGCGGCTGCACCTGGGGCCCGCTGACCGTCGTCACGGCCGGGGACGGGGACACCCGGGGCAATCCGGCGCCGGTCGTGGACCCGCGTACCGGCGCCGTCGTCCTCGTGACCTGCTGGAACAGCGGGTCGGCGACGGAGCGCCAGATCATGCGCGGGGAAGCGGAGCGCCGGGTGTACGTCCAGCGCAGCGGGGACGACGGCCGTCGCTTCTCGCCCCCGGCCGACATCACCGCGCAGGTGAAGTGGTCCGGCTGGCGCTGGTACGCCACCGGTCCCGGGCACGCCGTCGCCCTCACCCGGGGCCCGTACCGAGGCCGCCTCCTCGTTCCCGCCAACCATTCCGTCGCCCCGTCCGCCGGCTCCTCGGGCCCCGGCCACGACGGCGGCCACGCGCTGTACAGCGACGACAGCGGCCGCACCTGGCACCTGGGCTTCGTGGCGGACGCCCCCCACGGCGTGGCCAACGTCAACGAGACGACGGCGGCCCAACTCACCGACGGCAGGCTCTACTTCAACGCCCGTGACCAGTACGGCACCGCCCCCGGCAACCGCCTCGACGCCTACTCCGGGGACGGCGGCCGGTCCCTGGAGCGCCCCTACGCCCGTCAGCCGAGCCTGTCCGACGTCCCCGTGGTCCAGGGCAGCGTCCTCCAACTCCGGGGACCGGACGCCCCGTTGCTGTTCACCGCACCCTCCGTGCCGACCGCTCGGCGGGCGCTCGCCCTCTGGTCCAGCACGGACGCCGGCCGCACCTTCACCAAGCGGCTCACCCTCTCCGCCCGCCCGGCCGCCTACTCCGACCTCGTCCAGCTGGGCCCCGCCACGGTCGGCGTCCTGTACGAGACGGGCGTCGCCCACAGCTACGAGAGCCTGGAGTTCCGCAGACTGGACGTCTCCTAGAGCAGTCCCGCCGCCGCCAGGAACTTGCCGACCTTCTCCGTCTCCTCGCCGGACAGCGGCACCTGCGGCTCGGCCGTCACCGGGCAGTCGATGATCCCGCGCAGGTGCAGCGCCGCCTTGAACGCGCCCAGCGCCGAGGAACCCCCGCCCATCCGTGCCGGGTCGCCCACCCCGACCAGCCCGAACAGCGTGCACAGCCGCTCCTGTTCGGCCCGCGCCCCCTCCCAGTCGCCCGCCCGGCACAGCCGGTACAGCCGGACGTACCCGTGCGGGTCGACGTTGCCGAGCCCCGGCACACACCCGTCGGCGCCGAGCGCCAGCGCGGAGTCCACGATCAGCTCGGAGCCGGTCAGCACGCTGAACCCGGCGTGCGCGCGGGCGCCCGTGACGACCTCGCGGAAGGCGCCCAGGTCCCCGCTGGAGTCCTTGAGCCCCGCCAGCACCCCGTCGGCGGCCAGCCCCAGCACCAGATCGGCGGGCAGCTTGGTGTGCACGGCCATCGGGATGTCGTAGGCGATGACGGGCACCTCGCTCACCGCCGCGAGCCGCCGGTAGTGGCGGACGATCTCCGCGGGGTGGGTGCGGGTGTAGAAGGGCGCGGTGACGACCACCGCCTGGGCCCCGGCCGCCGTCACCGCCGTGACGTGGTCCAGGACGCGGGGTGTGGTCATGTCGATCGCCCCGGCGATGACGGGCAGTTGGCCGCCCACGTGCCCGACGACCGCCGACACGACCTGCCGCCGCTGCCGGTCCGTCAGAAAGGCCGCCTCGGAGGTGGACCCGAGCAGGAACAGCCCGTGCACCCCGCCCTCCACCAGATGGTCCACCAGCCGCAGCAGCGAGGGCACGTCCACCTCCCGCTCCGGCGTCAGGGGCGTGCAGACGGGCGGGACGACACCGGTGAGCGGGACGGGGAACGTCATTCAGGGCTCCTGTGGCAGGCTCTGTCGGGCCAGGTCGCTGGTCGGCCGGTCCTCCTCCACAGGATGGTGGCAGCGGTAGCGGTGTCCGGGCCGTGACGCGGCCGAGAAGTCCGGCATCGACTCCGCGCACACCGCGTCCGCCTTCCAGCACCGGGTGCGGAACGGACAGCCGCTCGGCGGCCGGGTCGCCGACGGCACCGGCCCGGTCAGCGGGATCGGGTCGACGGGATCCAGCAGCCCGGGCGTGGCCGAGAACAGCGCGCGGGTGTACGGGTGCCGGGCCGCGTCGGTCACCCGGTCGGCCGGGGTCTCCTCCACGATCCGGCCCAGGTACATCGTGATCACCCGGTCGCTCATCCGCCGTACCGTCTGGATGTCGTGCGAGACGAACACCAGCGCCAGCCCGAGCCGGTCCTTCAGGTCCAGCAGGAGGTTGAGGATCTGCGCGCGCACCGACACGTCGAGCGCGCTGGTCGGCTCGTCGGCGACGACCAGCGCCGGGTCCAGGGCGAGCGCGCGGGCGATGGCGACGCGCTGGCGCTGACCGCCGGAGAGCTGCCCGGGCAGGGCGTCGGCGAGCGCCCGGGGCAGGCCCACCAGCCCCATCAACTCCCGTACCCGTTCGTCCCGTTGGGCCCGGCTGCCGCGCGCGTGGACGTCCAGCGGGTCGCGCAGGATCCGGCGCACGGGCAGCCGCCGGTTCAGCGCGGTCGACGGGTCCTGGAAGATCATGCCGACGCCCGCGCCGACCGTGGCCCGCCGCTCCCCGGCCGGCATCGCCCACAGGTCCCGCCCCCGGAACGCCACCGCCCCCGAGGCCGGCCGCTCCACCCCGACCAGCACCTTCGCCAGCGTCGACTTCCCGCACCCCGACTCGCCGACCACCCCGACCGTCTCACCGGCCGCCACGGACAGATCGGCGCCGGTCAGGGCGTACACCCGGGCGCGGGCGAACAGCCCGCCGCCGCGCGCCTTGTGGACGACATGGGCGTCCCGTACGTCGATGACCGCGGGCGTCACTGGAGCGCCTCCTCCACGGGTTCCACGGGCACGGCGGGGTGATGGCAGGCGGCCGTGTGCGTGGCCGTACCGGCGAGGACCGGCGCGTGCTCGTGGCACACCTCGCTCGCGCGCGGGCAGCGGTCGGCGAAGCGGCAGCCCGCCGGGAAGTCGGCGGGCGCCGGTACGACCCCCTTGATCTGTGTCATCCGTTCCTCGGCCGACTCCAGCGACAGCACGCTGCCGAGCAGCCCGCGCGTGTAGTGGTGGGCCGGCGCCGCCACCAGGTCGGCGGTCACCCCGCTCTCGACGATCTGCCCGCCGTACATCACCACCACCCGGTCGGTGACATCGGCGACCAGCGCGAGGTCGTGCGAGACGAGGATCAGCGCGAAGCCCAGCTCCTCGCGCAGCCGCAGCAGCAGGTCCATCACCTGGGCCTGCACGGTGACGTCGAGGGCGGTCGTCGGCTCGTCGGCGACGATCAGCCCGGGTTCACGGGACAGGGCCATGGCGATCAGCACGCGCTGGCGCTGCCCGCCGGACAGCTCGTGCGGATAGCTGCGCAGGGTGCGCTCCGGGTCCAGCCCGACCAGCTCCAGCAGCTCGGCCGGGCCACGGCGGCCCCCGCGCCGCACCAGCTGCCCCAGCTGGGCGCGGATGGTCATGGCGGGGTTCAGCGAGGACAGGGCGTCCTGGTAGACCATCGCCATCTCGTGCCCGAGCAGCCGCCGCCGCACCCGCATCGGCTCGGCGAGCAGGTTCCGCTGCCGGAAGCGCACCTGCCCGCGCACCCGGGCCTCCCTCGGCTGGAGCCCCATGACCGTGAGCGCGGTCAGCGACTTGCCGCACCCCGACTCGCCGACCAGGCCCAGCACCTCGCCGGGGTACACCTCGAAGCCGACCCCGGCGACGATGTCCACGCCCCGGTGCCGGTCCGGGAAGCCGATGGCGAGGTTCTCCACGGCGAGCACCGGCTGCCCGCCGCGGTCGGGCCGCGGCCGGGCACGCTCCCGCAGCCGCCGCGCCGCCTGCGGCAGTCCGGGCAGCGGGAGTACGTCACCGGGCTCGGCCTTCTCCAACTGGTCCTCCGAAGCCGCCACTTCACGCGTGGCGACCGGCGCGGCCCACGCGTCCGACACCCCCTCGGAGAGGATGTTCAGCGACAGCACGGTGAGCAGGATCAGCAGCCCGGGGAAGACGGTCGCCCACCAGCCGCCGGTCAGCACCATGTTCTTGCCGTCGGCGATGACACTGCCCCAGGACGGATCCGGCGGCCGCACACCCGCGCCGATGAACGACAGCGACGCCTCGAACACGATCGCCTCGGCGACCTGGACCGTGCAGAAGACGAGGACCGGCGCGGCACAGTTGACGGCCACGTGCCGCAGCACGATGTGCGGGGTGCGGGCCCCGATGACCCGCTCGGCGGTGACGTAGTCCTCCCCGTACTGGTCGAGCACGTTGGCGCGTACGACCCGGGCGACGGGCGGTGTGAAGAGGAACGCGATGGCGCAGATCAGGACGCCGATGCCGCCGCCGAACACCGCGACGAGGACGGCCGCGAGCGCGATGCCGGGGAACGCCATGACGACGTCCAGGCAGCGCATCAGCGTCTCGTCGACCCCCTTGCGGGAGGTGGCCGCGACCGCCCCGACGACGGCCCCGGCGACCAGCGCGAGCCCCGTCGCCCCCAGCCCGATCGCCAGCGACCAGCGGGCGCCGTACATCAGCCGGCTCAGCAGATCACGGCCGAGACTGTCCTGCCCGAGCCAGTGCGCGGCCGACGGATGCCCGCTGCCGCCGACCGGGTCCTGCTGGTCGAGCGGGTCGTCGGGCGCGAGGAGCGGCGCGAGCACGGCGACCAGGATCACGACCGCCAGGAAGCAGACGGCGAGTCTCGACGGCAGCGGCAGCCGGCGCCAGCCGCGCAGCCGGACGCCGCCTGGTCGGGTGAGCCGTTCGACGAGGCTGGCGCGGGTGTTCATCAGGCCGCCCTCAGACGTGGGTTGACCAGCAGATACAGGAGGTCGATGACGAGGTTCACGACGACGAACCCGGTGGCCGTGGTGAGGACGACCCCCTGCACCACCGCCGGATCGCCGTTCTGCACGGCGTCGATCATCAGCTTGCCCATGCCGGGCAGCGAGAAGATCGTCTCGATGACGACGGCACCGCCGAGCAGATAGCCGACCCGCAGCCCGAGCACGGTGAGCGGATTGACCAGGGCGTTGCGCAGCACGTTCCGCCCCACCACGACGAGGGGCGGCAGCCCGCTCCCGATCGCCGTCCGGACGTAGTCCTTGTCCAGCTCCTCCACGACGGACGTCCGCACGATCCGGATGAGCTGGGCGGCGACCGGCAGCGAGAGCGCGAACGCGGGCAGCGCCATCGTCCTCAGCCAACCGGTGAGCGAGTCCGCCGGGTTGATGTACCCGCCGGTCGGGAACCAGCCCCGGTCCACCGCCAGGTACTGGATCATGAGCAGCGCCAGCCAGAACCCGGGCGCGGCGACCCCGACGAGCGAGACGACCCGGATGACCTGGTCCGGCGTCCGGTCCCGCCAGACGGCGGCCGTGACGCCGCCCACCAGCGCCAGCACCACGGCGACGCCGAGGCCGAGGAAGGTCAGCTGGAGCGTGAGCGGCAGCGCGGTGGTGACCTGGTCGACGACGGGCGCGCGGGTCAGGGCGCTGGTGCCGAGGTCGCCGTGCAGCAGATCGCCGACGAAGTGGACGTACCGCACCGGCAGCGGATCCAGCAGACCGTTGCGCTCCCGGAAGTCGTGCAGCTGCCGCGGGGTCGGGTTCGCGCCCTGGAAGAACGCGGACGCCGGATCGACGTCGGAGAACCGCATCACCAGGAACACGAACAGCACGATCCCGAGCAGCAGCGGCACCAGCAGGGCGACACGGCGCAGCAGGATCCGTACGACGGCCGTCATCCCGTCAGACCCACTTGGCCTGGAGCACGTTGATCCCGGGATACGGCTGGGCCCTTATCCCGGTGAGCCTGCGCGGATCCCACGCCGTCATCAGTTCATTGTGGACGACGGGATACAACACGGCCTGCTCGGCGACGACGTCGATGTAATCCTGGATGAGCGCCTTCTTCTTCACGGGATCGGACTCTCTGGTCGCCCGGTCCATATCGGCGAAGAGCTGCCTCGCGACGGGATTCCCGGCCCACCGCGTGTACCCCATCCACAGATTCTGCGGCCCGTAGTTGTAATGCATGATCAGGTCGGCGTCGAGCCCGAACTGATTGGGATTGGAGGCCGCCGCCACCACCTGGTAGTCCTGCTTCTGGTCCATCTTGGTGAACACGGCCGTGGTCTCCTGCGGCGCCAGTGTCGTCTCGACGCCGACCGCGTCCCAGGAGGACTTGATGGTCGGCAGACAGTCCACGATCCAACTGACGTTCACGGCAAGGATGTTGACCTTCAGCCCGCTGACCCCGGCGGCCTTCAGCAGCGCCTTCGCCTTCTCGGGGTCGTAGCCGTAGACGGTCTTCGCCCGCCGATAGGCCGGATTCCCCTCGTTGAGGAAGGAAGAAGCCGGCTTCCCATGCCCCCGGAGGGCGACCTGCACCATCTTCCGCCGGTCGATGGCGTAGTGAAGCGCCTGTCGGACCCGCACGTCGTCGAACGGCTTGTGCGCGGTGTTGAACATCAGGAAGAGGTTGTTCATCCCGGCCCCGCCCGAGACCGTCAGCCCGCCCTGCTCCAGCCGCGCGATGTTGGCGTACGGGATGTTGTCCGCGATCTGCGCGCCGGCGCCGGCCCCGGAGATCTTCGCGACGCGCGGCGCCGCATCGACGATCGTCAGCCAGTTCATCCGCTTGAAGGCGGCCGGCCGCGGCCCGTTGTACGCGGCGAACGCCTCGAACGTCGTGTTCGACTTCGGATGATGCGCACTCTGCCGGTACGGCCCCGACCCCACGGCCAGCCCCGTGATCGCCCTGTCCCATCCGCCGGGCCGGGCGAACACGTGCTTCGGCATGACCTTGGCGAGGGTGAGCCGCGAAAGCCCGTCCGGGAAGGGGAACTTGAGGACGAGCTCGACGGTGCGGTCGTCCACCTTCCGGACGCCCTCCAGCCAGCTCTCGAAGAACCCCTTGGCGAGGGTCGGGGTCTTCGGGTCCAGGATCCGGTCGAAGACGAACACGACGTCGTCGGCGGTGACGGGCTTGCCGTCGTGGAAGGTGGCGTTGGGACGGAGTGTGAACTTCCAGGTGGTGGCGCCGGGATCCGCGGGCACCTCGGTGCCGAGCGCGGGATACGGCACCCGGGTGATCGGATCGGTGTCCAGCAGGCCCTCGTAGATGTGGTTGTTGGCGGCCATCGAGAAGGCCGACGCCGTCTGTGTCGGATCCCAGCTGCCGTCGTTGCCGTACCCGATCACGGCGGTCAGCGTCCGGTCCTTGCCGCTGCCGCCGCCCCCGGTGTCGTTCGTCGACTGCGGCCCGCCCGAGCAGGCGGCCAGCGTGGACGGCAGAGCGGCGGCCAGCCCGAGGGCACCGGCACCTTTCAGAAAGGACCGGCGGCGCGGGGCCGGCAGGTCGCGGGTCACGTCGTCACGCACGGAGCCTCCAGCGAGGTCGGGGAGGTGAGAGAGGAGGTACGACGTCCTACGTCCGGTTCGGTCAGCGTGACCATAAAAGGGGCTTTGGGGGCGGTCAAGGGGGCGCACGCGAATGGCGTAGCCAGCCAGTGGCTGGGCCGAAGTGAGGTCGGGTGAGCGCAGGGAAGCGGGAGGGAAGCGGGAGGGGAGTGGACCGGGCCGGTGCGTCTCTGGTGTCACACAGGTCCCAGCAGGCCCAGTAGTCGTCCAATGGGCACTCAGCGGGCGGCAATTGGTAGCCATGGGTCACCCGCTGCCTGCCCTACCGCCCGTCTGCGCAGCGAGAACCGTTCGGAGCCGCGCCCAAATCTGCCAATCACCTTCCGGCACAGCCGCTCGAAAAAGCCATCGGTTTGCAGGACGTCGTCGATCCGCTGGGGCACATCCAACTGCGGCTTGCGGATGGCCTGCTCGAACTGGCCGATGTAACCACCGGACACGAAAACCCGCATCCCCAACTCTGTCGGCGTGATACTCGCGTTCTCCCGCCGTCGTTTCAGCTCTGCTCCGAAGAACTCCCACGCCGGTGTTCCGTCGAAACCGCGCGTCGGCTCGCGGTGGCCCCGGGGGCGGTGGCGCCGTGAAGCCTCCCGTCGGCGGCCACGCCGTGGACACGACCACCGGACGGATCGGGATCGTCATGGGCCGTGAGGGGCCCTACGTCCGGCTCCGACCCTACGGCGGCGGCCGCGAGTGGGACTGCGCTCCGGACGCCGTACGCCCCGCCACCCGCACCGAGCGACTGCGCGCGGCCACGGCGTTCGAGAACGCGCGCGGCCGCGGCGAGGTGCTGTGACGCCGGTGGCGGCGTCAGTGCAGGGGAGCCATCTCGGCTTGTTTGCCGTCAGGCCCGAGCTGGTCGAGGAGGTGCTGGATGTCTCCCGGGTCCGAGGTGACGATCACGGCGCCGACGTCCGCTGCCAGCACCGCAACAGCCCCGTCGACCGGGTCCGACGTCTTGGCCTGGCCCAGCAGCTTGCCGACTTTCCTGGCCATGGTGTGGTCGAGGGCCGCCACGTCGCATCCGTTGAGCATGCGCGCTAACTGGGTCTGGCGGGCGCCGTCTCGCCACACCTGTGCCACGACCGGCGCGGGGACCACGGGGATGCCGCCGGCGATGAGGTAGGAGCGGTGGGCTCGCCAGAAGGCGGCGTGGTTCTTCTCGGCGGCGATCAGCGCTCCGGCGTCGTACACCGTGGGCCTGAGTACGCTCATGCGGCACCTCGCGACTGATCGGCCTGAACGGAGGACGTCGGGCGGGTGACGCGGTCCATGAAGTCGTCCACCCATGCCTGTTCTTCCGGTGTTGGTGGAGCGACGTGCTGCATGGCCTCCGCCGCCGCCGCAAGCCCTGCCTCGATCTTCGCCGCTCGTTCGGCCGCGCGGGACAGCCAGGCCGACACGCTCAGGCCCTCGCGCTCGGCGGCCGTCTTCGCGGCCTCAAGGGTCTCGCTGGGAATCGTGATGGTGACGCGTTCCAGGCTCATACTCAGAGTCTTACTGGCCGGAGCGGGTGCGGGCCAGGCATATCGGCTGTTTTCATCCAGATGAGCGGTTGCGTGTTGCCGGTACGCGAGAATGGACGCCATGAGCCTGTTCCGCGACGACGGCATCGTGCTGCGCACCCAGAAGCTGGGTGAGGCGGACCGGATCATCACGTTGCTCACGCGCGGTCACGGGCGGGTACGTGCCGTAGCCCGTGGGGTGCGGCGGACGAAGTCGAAGTTCGGGGCCCGGTTGGAGCCCTTCTCGCACGTGGACGTGCAGTTCTTCGCGCGCGGGAGCGAGCTGGTCGGGCGCGGGCTGCCGCTGTGCACGCAGAGTGAGACCATCGCGGCGTACGGCGGCGGGATCGTGACCGACTACGCCCGCTACACCGCCGGGACGGCCATGCTGGAGACGGCCGAGCGGTTCACCGATCACGAGGGGGAGCCGGCGGTGCAGCAGTATCTGCTGCTCGTCGGTGCGCTGCGGACGCTTGCGCGCGGGGAGC
Organism: Streptomyces sp. MUSC 14; assembly: GCF_001866675.1. Taxonomy (NCBI): domain Bacteria; kingdom Bacillati; phylum Actinomycetota; class Actinomycetes; order Kitasatosporales; family Streptomycetaceae; genus Streptomyces; species Streptomyces sp. MUSC 14. The sequence continues at coordinate 484,231 of NZ_MLYN01000007.1, read as the reverse complement.
ACGCGCCGCATCTCGTCCTCGACGCCTTTCTGCTGAGGTCCCTCGCCGTCAACGGGTACGCGCCCAGCTTCGGCGACTGCGCGAAGTGCGGGATGCCCGGGCCCAACCGGTTCTTCTCCGTGGCCTCCGGCGGCTCCGTCTGCGTCGACTGCCGGGTGCCCGGCAGCGTCGTACCCTCGCCACAGGCCCTGGTTCTCCTGGGGGCCCTGCTTACGGGAGACTGGGAGACGGCGGACACGTGCGAGGCGCGGTACGTCCGTGAGGGCAGTGGGCTGGTGTCGGCCTACCTGCACTGGCATCTGGAGCGCGGGCTGCGCTCATTGCGGTACGTGGAAAAAAGCTAGCGGTAGTAGGGAGACGAGAAGCACATGGTCGTACGCGGGATCCTGGGGCGTCAGCGTCGCGAGTACCAGGCGCCGGAGCCACACCCGTCGGGGGCCCGCGCGCCGAAGCTCCCCGGTGAGCTGGTGCCGAACCACGTGGCCATCGTCATGGACGGCAACGGGCGCTGGGCGAAGGAGCGCGGGCTGCCCCGGACGGAGGGCCACAAGGTCGGCGCCGAGCGGGTGCTCGACGTGCTGCAGGGCTCCATCGAGGTCGGTGTGCGCAACATCTCCCTGTACGCCTTCTCGACCGAGAACTGGAAGCGCTCGCCCGACGAGGTCCGCTTCCTGATGAACTTCAACCGTGACTTCATCCGCAAGACCCGGGACCAGCTCGACGCGCTCGGCATCCGGGTGCGCTGGGTGGGCCGGATGCCCAAGCTGTGGAAGTCGGTCGCCAAGGAGCTCCAGGTCGCCCAGGAGCAGACCAAGGACAACGACCTGCTGACGCTGTACTTCTGCATGAACTACGGCGGCCGTGCCGAACTCGCCGACGCCGCCAAGGCGTTGGCCGAGGACGTGAAGGCCGGGCGGCTCGACCCGGGCAAGGTCAACGAGAAGACCATCCAGAAGTACCTGTACTACCCCGACATGCCGGACGTGGACCTGTTCCTGCGCCCGAGCGGTGAGCAGCGCACCTCCAACTACCTGCTCTGGCAGAGCGCGTACGCCGAGATGGTCTTCCAGGACGTGCTGTGGCCGGACTTCGACCGGCGTGACCTGTGGCGGGCCTGCATGGAGTTCGCCTCCCGCGACCGGCGCTTCGGCGGAGCCGTCCCGAACGAGGAACTGCTCGCGATGGAGGCCGCGATGAAGGGCAACGACGCCACTTCGTAAGCCCGGCTTCGTAAGCCTGTCGGCGCCCCTTCAGGGGGCGCCCCGGCTCAACCCGCGGCGCAGTCCGCGCACGTTCCGAAGATCTCCACCGTGTGCGCCACGTTGACGTAACCGTGCTCCGCCGCGATCGCCTCGGCCCACTTCTCGACGGCCGGGCCCTCGACCTCGACGGCCTTGCCGCAGGCCCGGCACACGAGGTGGTGGTGGTGCTCGCCGGTCGAGCAGCGGCGGTAGACGGACTCGCCGTCGGAGGTGCGCAGGACGTCGACCTCGCCGGCGTCGGCGAGGGACTGGAGGGTGCGGTACACCGTGGTCAGCCCGACCGAGTCGCCCTTGTGCTTGAGCATGTCGTGCAGTTCCTGCGCGCTGCGGAACTCGTCCACCTCGTTCAGGGCCGCCGACACGGCTGCCCGCTGTCGGGTCGCGCGGCCCTTCACGGGCGGTCCAGCGGTCGTCACCGGTTGCCTCCTCCGTCTCGCCTGTGCCCGGGCCATTGTGCCAGCCCGGGCAGTCGGCAGTCAGACGCCGACCTCGTCCCCGGCCCCTCGCGTGGTCGGGATCGTGGCCGGAATCGAGCACTCCGCCGGGTCCCCGGCGGGCCCGGCCTGGGCCGCCGCGCGGGCGCGTCGCCGGGCCAGCGGGGTGGCCAGCGCGGTCAGCGCGACGAACGCGGCGATGGTCAGCAGAACGATCGTCGCACCGGGCGGGACGTCCTGGTAGTAGGAGGTGATCGTGCCGCTGACGGTCACGGCGATGCCGATCGCGACGGCGATCACGAACGTGGCGGTGAAGCTGCGGGTGAGCTGCTGGGCCGCCGCCACCGGCACGACCATCAGCGCGGACACCAGCAGCAGCCCGACCACACGCATCGCGACGGTCACCGTCACCGCCGCCGTCACCGCCGTCAGGAGGTTGAGCGCGCGCACCGGCAGGCCGGTGACCCGGGCGAACTCCTCGTCCTGGCTGACCGCGAACAGCTGGCGGCGCAGACCGAGGGTGACCAGCACCACGAACGCGGCCAGCAGGCAGATCGAGACGACGTCCGACTGCGACACCGTGGACAGCGAGCCGAACAGGTACGACGTCAGGTTCGCGTTGGAGCCGCCCGGCGCGAGGTTGATGAACATCACGCCGCCGGCCATGCCGCCGTAGAAGAGCATGGCGAGGGCGATGTCGCCGCGCGTCTTCCCGTACCAGCGGATCAGCTCCATCAGGACCGCGCCGAGGACCGAGACCGCCGTCGCCATCCACACGGGGGACGTCGACAGCAGGAAGCCCAGTCCCACACCCGTCATCGCCACATGGCCGATGCCGTCGCCCATCAGGGCCTGGCGGCGCTGGACCAGGTAGATGCCGACGGCGGGGGCGGTGATGCCGACCAGGACGGCGGCGAGCAGCGCCCGCTGCATGAAGGCGTAGTTCAGGAAGTCCATCAGCTCAGCAGTCCCGTCCGCAGAGGTTCGGCACCCGTCGCCGCGTGCGGGTGTACGTGGTCGTGGCCGGGCAGGGCGTGCTGGCCGACGGCGCGCGGCGGTGGGCCGTCGTGGAGCACGCAGCCGTCGCGCAGGACCACCGCGCGGTCGATCAGCGGCTCCAGCGGGCCGAGTTCGTGCAGCACGAGCAGGACCGTGGCGCCGGCAGCCACCTGTTCCCTCAGGGTGCGGGCGAGGATCTCCTGGCTGGCCAGGTCGACGCCCGCCATCGGCTCGTCCATGATCAGCAGCTCGGGTTCGGCGACGAGCGCGCGGGCGATCAGCACGCGCTGGTGCTGGCCGCCGGAGAGGGCGTTCACCGAGTCCTTGGCGCGGTCGGCCATCCCGACCGCCGTCAGGGCCCGCTGCACGGCCTCCCGGTCGGCCCGGCGGAAGACGCCGAAGCGGGTGCGGGAGAGCCGCCCGGAGGAGACGATCTCGGTCACCGTCGCGGGGACGCCGCCGGCGGCCGTCGTGCGCTGCGGTACGTAGCCCACGCGCGACCAGGCGCGGAAGGAGCGGCGCGGGGTGCCGAACAGCTCGATCGTGCCGCCGCTCACCGGCACCTGGCCGATGACCGTGCGGATCGCGGTGGACTTGCCGGAGCCGTTCGCGCCGAGCAGTGCGACGACCTCGCCGCGGCCGACGGTGAGGTCGATGCCGCGCAGCACGGGACGGGCGCCGAGTTCGGCGCTCACCCCGCGCAGGGCTATGACGGGCTCTCCCATGATCCTGCCTTCCCTGCCGGTCACTTGGCGCCCAGCGCCTGCTGGAGGGCCTTGAGGTTGGCCTCCTGGACGGAGAAGTAGTCCTTGCCGCGGGACTTGGCGGTGATGCCCTCGATGGGGTCCAGCACGTCGGTCCTCAGACCGGCGTCGCCCGCGATCGTCCTGGCGGTCTTGTCGCTGACGAGCGTCTCGTAGAAGACGGTGGAGACGCCGTCGGCCTTGGCCATGTTCTCCAGGTCCTTCACGCGCGCGGCGCTGGGCTCGGAGTCGGGGTCGAGGCCGGTGATGGCCTCCTCGGTCAGGCCGTAGCGCTCGGCGAGGTAGCCGAAGGCGGCGTGCGTGGTGATGAAGACCTTGGTCTTCGTGCCGGCCAGGCCGTCCTTGAACTGCCTGTCCAGGCCGTTCAGCTTCTTGACCAGCGTGGCGGTGTTCTTCTCGTAGTCGGCCGCGTGCTTCGGGTCGGCCTTCTCGAAGGCCTTGCCGACGCCCTGGGCGACCTGGGCGTAACGCACCGGGTCGAGCCAGATGTGCGGGTCGAGGCCGGCCAGCTCCTCGTTCTTGGCGGAGTCGTGGGAGGCCGCGTGGCCGCCGACCTCGTTGCCGTGCTTCTCCAGCGTGGTCAGGGCGGCCGCGTCGACCTTGGTCCGCACCGGGGACTGGGCCACCGCGTCGTCGACGGAGGGCTGGAGGTTCTTCAGGTACAGCACGGCGTCGGAGTCCTGGAGCAGCGCGATCTGCTTGGGGCTGATCTCCAGGTCGTGGGGTTCCTGGCCGGGGGAGGTGAGACTGGTGACGTGCACATGCTTGCCACCGATCTGCTCGGCCAGGAAGGCCATGGGATAGAAGGACGCGACGACGTCGAACCTGCCGGTGCCCGCCGCCTCCGCCTTGTCACAGGAGCAGGCGGAGAGGGTGCCGATACCGAGGGCGGTGACCGCGGTGAGCGCGGCGGTGGGTATGAGGCGTCGTCGTACGTTCATGACAGTCATTTTCAACAAACATGGAAACCGTTGTCAACAAGCCTGGTGAGCGGTACCGGGAGCGGTACCGATTTGATTGAGGGGGAGCCCCCGCCGGTACCCTGAATCATTCGCAAGCAAGCTGGATGCATCTCGCTCCATCGCCCGTCGTCGTAATCGTCATGAAGAGAGCACCGTGGCCGCCGACAAGATCGACACCATCGTCAGCCTGAGCAAGCGCCGTGGCTTCGTTTTCCCGTGCAGTGAGATCTACGGCGGACAGCGCGCCGCCTGGGACTACGGACCGCTGGGTGTCGAGCTCAAGGAGAACATCAAGCGCCAGTGGTGGCGCTACATGGTGACGTCGCGCGAGGACGTGGTCGGTATCGACTCGTCCGTCATCCTGGCCTCCGAGGTCTGGGTCGCGTCCGGCCACGTCGCCACGTTCACGGACCCGCTGACCGAGTGCACCGCGTGCCACAAGCGGTTCCGCGCCGACCACCTGGAAGAGGCGTACGAGGAGAAGAAGGGCCACGCCCCGGCGAACGGCCTCGCGGACATCAACTGCCCGAACTGCGGCAACAAGGGCCAGTTCACCGAGCCCAAGCAGTTCTCCGGCCTGCTGTCCACCCACCTCGGCCCGACCCAGGACTCCGGCTCCGTCGCGTACCTGCGCCCCGAGACCGCCCAGGGCATCTTCACCAACTTCGCCCAGGTGCAGACCACCTCGCGCCGCAAGCCCCCGTTCGGCATCGCCCAGATGGGCAAGTCCTTCCGCAACGAGATCACGCCCGGCAACTTCATCTTCCGCACCCGCGAGTTCGAGCAGATGGAGATGGAGTTCTTCGTCAAGCCGGGCGAGGACGAGAAGTGGCAGGAGTACTGGATGGAGCAGCGCTGGAACTGGTACACGGGCCTCGGCCTGCGTACCGAGAACATGCGCTGGTACGAGCACCCGAAGGAGAAGCTCTCCCACTACTCCAAGCGCACCGCCGACATCGAGTACCGCTTCCAGTTCGGCGGCAGCGAGTGGGGCGAGCTGGAGGGTGTCGCCAACCGCACTGACTACGACCTCGGCGCCCACTCCAAGGCCTCCGGCCAGGACCTGGCCTACTACGACCAGGAGGCCCAGGAGCGCTGGACCCCGTACGTCATCGAGCCCGCCGCCGGTGTCGGCCGCACCATGCTGGCCTTCCTGCTCGACGCCTACGTCGAGGACGAGGCGCCGAACGCCAAGGGCAAGATGGAGAAGCGCACGGTGCTGCGCCTGGACCACCGCCTCGCCCCGGTGAAGGTGGCCGTCCTCCCGCTCTCCCGCAACCCCGAGCTGTCCCCGAAGGCCAAGGGCCTCGCGCAGGCGCTGCGGCAGAACTGGAACATCGAGTTCGACGACGCCGGCGCCATCGGCCGCCGCTACCGCCGCCAGGACGAGATCGGCACGCCGTACTGCGTGACCGTCGACTTCGACACCCTTGAGGACAACGCCGTCACCGTGCGTGAGCGTGACTCGATGAAGCAGGAGCGCGTGTCGCTGGACCAGATCGAGGGGTACCTCGCCCAGCGTCTCATCGGCGCCTAGTCACCCAGCCGTGAAGCCGGGCGGGCCGATCATCTCGGCCCGCCCGGCTTTCGCATGTCCCGCCTGCCTCAACGCCCCTGCAGCGCCTTCACGTTGTCCCCGAACGTCCAGTTCTTCGAGCCGTCCCAGTTGATCGACCAGTCCATCAGGCCCTTGAGTGAGCCGCCGTAGTGCTGCCAGGCCTGGGAGACGAGCGACGGCGACATGTAGCCGCCGCCCGCGCCGGGCTGCGCGGGCAGGCCCGGGACCTGCTTGTCGTAGGGCACCTTGACGGTCGTGCCCTGCACCACCAGCCCCTTGTCCAGGCAGTCGGTCTGCGCCGTGAAGCCGGCGACCGTGCCGGCCTCGTAGGAGTCGCCGGAGCAGCCGTACATGCTGCCGTTGTAGTACTGCATGTTCAGCCACCACAGCCGGCCGTTGTCCGCGTACTTCTTGACGATCGGCAGGTACGCGCCCCAGATCGAGCCGTAGGTGACGCTGCCGCCGGTGACGTACGCCGTCTCCGGGGCCATCGTCAGGCCGAAGTCCGACGGCATCTGCGCGAGGATCCCGTCGATGATGCGGATCAGGTTGGCCTGGGACGTGGACAGTTGGCTGATGCTGCCGCTGCCCGTCAGGCCGGTCTCGATGTCGATGTCGATGCCGTCGAAGTTGTACTTCTTCAGGATCGGGACGATCGTCGAGACGAACGTGTCCGCCACGGCCGTCGAGTTGAGGTCGATGCCGGCCGCCGCGCCGCCGATCGAGAGCAGGACGGTCTGGCCGGACGCCTTGGCCGCGCACATCTCCGCCGGTGTCGCCACCTTCACACCCGTGTCCATGCCGTCCTCCCACAGCGCCGTGCCGTCGGACCGGATCACCGGGAAGGCCGCGTCGATCACGTTGTAACCGTGCGCGGGGATACGGGAGTCGGTGATCGGGGTCCAGCCGAACGGCGGGTGGACGCCGTTGGCGGAGCCGTCCCAGTTCTCCCAGTAGCCCTGGAGCACCTTGCCGGCCGGCCGGGACTTCACGGCGCAGGTGTCGGCGGCGGAGGCGGCGGGGGCGGTGGCGATGGAAAGGGGGACGAGGGCGGCGGCCGTGAGCGCGGCGGCGAGCAGACGTCTGAGCATGCGAGGCCTCCCGGTGGGGGTGGGATGCGGTGAGGTGTCGTAGGCATGACAGTTCGTTCTTTGACCTTGCTCGTGGTCCAGACCTCTCGTCAATAGGTCTGGACCATTCTTCCGACGGTTGACGAAGATGGAATGACAGATGACAGATGTTGAAATCTGTCATCCGTCATGACAGAGTGGACGGCATGACGATGCGAACCCGAAACCTCGGAACCACCGGCCCGACCGTCTCCGCCCTCGGCCTCGGCTGCATGGGCATGTCCGCGCTCTACGGCGAAGCCGACCGCGCGGAGTCCGTCGCGACCGTCCACGCCGCCCTGGACGCGGGCGTCACGCTGCTCGACACCGGCGACTTCTACGCCATGGGGCACAACGAGATGCTGGTCGGCGAGGCCCTGCGCACCGCCCCGGCCGCCCTGCGCGAGAAGGCCCTGACCAGCGTGAAGTTCGGCGCCCTGCGCGACCCGGAGGGCAACTGGAGCGGGTACGACGGCCGCCCGGCCGCCGTGAAGAACTTCGCGGCCTACTCCCTCCAGCGCCTCGGCGTCGACCACATCGACGTCTACCGGATCGCCCGCCTCGACCCGGACGTGCCGATCGAGGAGACCGTCGGTGCGATCGCGGAACTGATCGAGAAGGGCTACGTCCGGCACATCGGCCTCAGCGAGGTCGGCGCCGAGACCGTTCGCCGGGCCGCCGCCACCGCCCCGATCGCCGACCTCCAGATCGAGTACTCGCTGATCAGCCGGGGCATCGAGCGGGAGATCCTGCCGACCGTCCGCGAGCTGGGCATCGCGATCACCGCGTACGGCGTGCTGTCCCGCGGCCTGATCTCCGGCCACTTCACCCGCGACCGGCAGCTCGCCCCGACCGACTTCCGTGCCCACTCGCCCCGTTTCCAGGGCGAGAACCTCCAGCACAACCTGAACCTGGTCGAGGCGCTGCGCAAGATCGCCGAGCAGAAGGGCGCGACGGTCGCGCAGACCGCCATCGCCTGGGTCCTCTCGCGCGGGGACGACATCGTCCCGCTGGTCGGCGCCCGCACCCGCGAGCGGCTCACCGAGTCGCTCGGCGCGCTGGACGTCGCCCTGGACGCGGCCGACCTGGCGGCGATCGAGGAGGCCGTGCCGGCGGACGCGGCGGCCGGCGACCGCTACCCGTCCGCGCAGATGACGACGCTCGACAGCGAGCGCTGACCCGGCAGCCGGACCAGGCCGATGACGTACGGTCTATGACATGACACCGCCCACCGGGACCCTGACCGCCGAGCGCATCCTCGAAGCCACCGAGGAGGTGCTGCGCCGGCACGGCCCGGCCAAGGCCACCGTGGTCGACGTGGCCCGCGCGCTCGGCGTCAGCCACGGCAGTGTCTACCGCCACTTCCGCACCAAGGCGGCACTGCGCGAGGCGGTCACCAAGCGCTGGCTGGACCGCACGTCCCAGCGGCTGGCCGGCATCGTCTCCATGGACGGCACCCCCGAGGAGCGGCTGCGGGCCTGGCTCGCGGCGCTGTTCGACGCCAAGCGGCACAAGGCGGGTGACGATCCGGAGCTGTTCGCGACGTACACGGTGCTGACCGACGAGAACGTCGCGGCGGTCGCCGGGCACATCGACGAACTGACCGGGCAGTTGACCCGGATCATCGAGACAGGGGCCGAGGCGGGCACCTTCGCGGTACCCGACCCGGCCCCTGCGGCCCGCGCCGTCTTCCAGGCCACCGGCCGCTTCCACGACCCCTGTTACGCCCGGGACTGGACCAGCCCCGGAATCGACGAGGAGTTCACGGCGGTGGTGGACCTGTTGGTGAGGGGACTCAGCTCACCTTCACCGTGACGGTCGGGGAGACGACCTTGCCGGACTTGGTCACGCTCACGACCCGCAGGACGTGTGTGCCCTTGGGCAGTTTGGCGGTCAAGGCGTAGGAGTTGTTCTTCTTGACCACCGCGGTCGGGGTCAGCTTGGTCCACTTGCCGTTCGTCTCGTGCTGGAGCACCAGCGGAGAGCCGATCTTCAGGCCCGTGGTGCGTCCGGCGAGCTTCACCGATTTGCCGGCCTTCACCGAAGTCGGCTTGGCCGTCAGGGTGATCGAGGCCTTGACCATGCTGGGGCTGGTCGTGGGCTTCGGCTTTCCCGTCATGTGGGTGGTGGGTGAGGGGCTCGGCTTCTCGTTCGCGGCGAAGGCCGCGGCCGTACCGGCCGACAGCAGGGCGACGGAGAGGGTGCCGGCGGCGAGCGCTCGGGCGCAGCGGCTCCGGGTGAAGCTCATGTGGGTCTCCTGTTTTCGAGGGAGTTCCCCCCTGTCGCGAGCGAACCTCGCGGGGCCTGCTCGCCAGTCCAGGCTCGCCCGAGTGTGCCGGGGCGGCATGTCGAGCAGGCCCCGGCAGCCGTTGAAACGTCTATCGCTTTCCGTAAAAGCGCAGGTTGGACAACGTTTTCCCGCTCCTCTCCGTTACCCGTTTTTTACCCTTGGTGACTGTTCGCCGGGTCGACCGTCGCCTGGTGGGCCTCGGCCAGGTGCTCCTCCGCCTTCAGCCACGGCAGGAACTGCGCGCTTCTGCGCCAGCCGCAGGTGTCGCATCTGATCAGCCGCTGCACGCCCGTGCGCTCCACGCGCACGACGTGCTCCCGGCCGTGCCGGTCCCAGCGGCTGACCTTGCTCGTGCTGTTGTCCCGCGCCATCCCTGCCTCCGTCTCTGCGTGCCCGCTGGGAGTGTGCAGCAGAAGCAACATCAACAGGGGGTTGTTCACGGTCGGTTGGGCGAGTCGTGGCCGGGACTCAGCCGATCTCGCGCGGCAGCCGCAGGCTGAGCAGGCCCGTCAGCACGATCCCGGCCAACTGCACCAGCAACGCGACGACCAGCGCCTCCCGCATGCCCACGCGCGGTACGAGGGTGAGGAACAGCGTGCCCAGCGTGGCGACGCCGAGGGCGAGCGCGGACTGCTGGGTGGTGACCATCACGCCGCTGCCGACCCCGGCCCGGGCCGGCGGCACCTCGGACAGCACCAGCCGCATGACATTGGGGAGTTGGAGCGCCTGCCCGGCACCGGCGACGGCCGCGCCCGGCAGCATCGAGACGAGGCCGACGTGCGGCCAGTCCCGCCAGGCGGCCAGGACCAGCAGCAGGATGCCCACGCCCTGGACGACGGCACCGGCGGTGACCACGCGGGTGCCGTACCGGGCGATCAGCCGGGGGCCGGCGAGGGAGGTGAGCAGGAACGCCACGGCCATCGGCGCGAGCGCGAGCCCGGCCGGCACCGGGGAGAGACCGGCGCCCTGCTGCAGCGCCAGCGCGATCACGAACATGAAGCCGCTGAAGCCGATCGAGAACGGCACGATCAGCAGCAGACCGCGCCGCAGCGAGGCCAGCGCCAGCAGGCTCGGCGGCACCAGCGGGGTCCGCCCCGCCCGGTCGGCCCGCCGCTCCACCGCCCAGAACGCACCGGCAGTGAACGGGAACACGGCCAGCGACAGCCACGTCCACAGCGGCCAGCCCGCCGCGCGGCCCTCGGTCAGCGGCGCGAGCAGCGTCAGCAGGGACACCGCGAGCAGGACGGTGCCGGGGCCGTCGACGGGCTCGGGGTGCGCCGAGCGGGTCTCGGGCACGAACCGTACGGCGAGGAGCAGACCCGCCACGACCACGGGCACGTTGACGAGGAACACGGCCCGCCAGCCGGTCCCGGCGATGTCGGCGGCGACGAGCACCCCGCCGAGTATCTGCCCGGCCACCATGGCCAGTCCGGCCGTCGCGCCGTACAGGCTCATGGCCCGCGCCCGGTGCGCGCCGCGTGTGGTGGCCTGGATGGTGGCGAGCACCTGCGGCAGCATCGCGGCGGCCGCGGCGCCCTGCGCGCCCCGCGCCGCGACCAGGCTCCACGCGTTCGGCGCGAGCCCGCAGGCCAGCGAGGTCACCCCGAACGCGGCCATCCCGCCGAGGAACATCCGGCGCCGGCCGAACAGGTCCCCGAGCCGCCCGCCGAGCACGAGCAGCACGGCGTACGCGACCCCGTACCCGGCGACGACCAGCTCCAACACCGCCTCGCTCGCGGCGAGATCGGTGCGGATGGTCGGCAGCGCGACGTTGACGATGAAGAAGTCGATCAGCGGCAGTGCCGCGGCCAGCAGCACGGTGAACAGCCCGAGCCCGCCGAGTGCGGGCGGCGCGGCCGTCGGGCGGACGGCCCGGGTGGAGACGACGGTTTCGCTCATGCCTTCGACCCTGTGCCCTCGCTCAGACGGGTACCAGAGTGTGTTCATCCTGGTAGAAGAAATACCTGGCAACAGGATCGGCCCGGCGGCACCCTGGACGCATGACGACGATGGCACAGGACGGCGCGACGCGGTCCGCCCGGGGCGCGGAGATCCGGCGGCACGAGCTGGCCGCGTTCCTGCGCAACCGCCGTGAGCGCATCACCCCCGAGCAGGTGGGCCTGCCCCGCGGGGCCCGGCGCCGGACGCCCGGACTGCGCCGGGAGGAGGTCGCGCACCTCTCCGCGGTCGGCGTCACCTGGTACACGTGGCTCGAACAGGCCCGCAACATCCAGGTCTCCGTGCAGGTCCTGGACGCCCTGGCCCGCACCCTGATGCTGGACGCCAGCGAGCGCGCCCATCTGTTCCGGCTGGCCGGTGCCACCGATCCGACGCCCGCCGCGAGCTGCCCGAGCGTCACCCCGGCCCTGCGCGAGATGCTGCGCCGGCTGGAGCCGCTCCCGGCCTGCATCCAGAACAGCCGGTACGACATCCTCGCCTACAACCGCCCCTACGGCCGCCTCCTCGGCGACCTGGACGCGATCGCGCCCGAGGACCGCAACTGCATGATCCTCGTGTACACCAACAAGGAGTGGCAGGAGGCGGTCGTCCACCTGGAGGAGACCCAGCGGGTGATGGCCGCCCGGCTGCGTGCCTCCCTCGCCGGTCATCTGGGCGAACCGGCCTGGAAGATGCTCCTCAAGCGCCTGGAGTCGGCGTCCCCCGCGTTCTGCGAGCACTGGGAGCGTTACGAGGTGGTCGGCGCCCGCACGAAGACCAAGGAGTACCGCAACCCCTACGTCGGCCACCTCCGGCTGGTGCACACGGACCTGTGGCTGGGCCCCGAGGCGGGCGCCCGCATGGTGATGTACACGGCGAAGGACGAGGAGACCCGGGAGCGGCTGGAGAGGCTGTACGAGATGTCCTGCGAGCCGCTGCCGTCCGTCGGCGGTGCCTAGGCCCCGCCGAGACGTTCGGCCGGGGGGACTCCGGAGCACGTACCGGACGCCGGGAGGCCGCCCCTCGGGCGAGGACGGGAATGTGACGACGGACCTCTGAGCGGGTCCGGCGCAGTCCGGTGCGGTTCGGCGGCGCCCCGAAGGGGCGCGGGGCTCCATCGACATGCGGCTCCGCCGCGTGGGCGCGACCAGCCACGACGGACCCGCGGATGACCGACGGCACATTGCGGCACTTCCAGCGGAGCGCTCAGACGGTGCCCACCGGCTGGCGGATCTCCGGTGCCTGGAGGCTCTCCGCCGTGCGGGTCGCTGTCGCGCGGGCCCAGCGGCCGCTGGTGAGCAGGCCGAGCACCAGGACGGCGAGGCCGCACCCCGTGAGGATCCACCAGCCGGGGCGGGCCGCCGAGGTGAAGGCCTGGGGCTGCGAGGACGAGCCGATGCCGGAGGCCAGGACGGCGCCGATCACCGCGACGCCGAGGGTCTGGCCCAGTTGCCTGCTGGTGGAGGCGACGGCGGCGGCGACCCCGGCCTGGGCGCGCGGCATGCCCGACACGGCCGTGTTGGTGATCGGCGCGTTCACGAAGCCGAAGCCGATGCCGAACAGGGCGTAGCAGAACAGGCGGGTGGTGTTCGAGGTCTCCGCGTCGAAGGCCGCGAACAGGACGCCGCTCGCCGTCATCGCCGTACCGGCGATCAGGAGCGGGAGGCGGGGGCCGCGGCCGGCGACCAGGCGGCCGGACAGGGGCGCGCACAGGAAGGTGGGCACCGCCATCGGGAGCATCCACAGGCCCGCGTGCAGGGCGTCCAGGCCGCGGACGTTCTGCAGGTACAGCGTCGACAGGAACAGGAAGCCGCCGAGCGCCGCGAACGCGCTGATCGCGATCACGGTGGCCCCGCTGAACGGTGCCGAGCGGAAGAAGCGCAGGTCGATGAGGGGTTCGTCGCGGCGGGGTTCGTACCGGAGGAGGGCGAGGAGGGCCACGACGGCTACGGCCGCGAAGGGGGCGACGACGGACGCGGTGGAGTCCGGCGCCTCGATGATCGCGTACGTCAGCGAGCCGAACAGGGCGATGACCAGGAACTGGCCGACCGGGTCGGGACGGCGGGCCTTCGGGGCGCGGGACTCGGGGACGAAGCGGAGCGTGAGCAGGACGGCGACGAGGCCGACCGGGAGGTTGATCCAGAAGATCGCGCGCCAGCTCACCGACTGCACCAGCAGCCCGCCGACCAGCGGACCGGCCGCCATGGATATGCCGACCACCGCACCCCACACGCCGATCGCGCGGGCGCGCTCACGGGCGTCGGTGAAGGTGTTGGTGATGATCGACATGGCGACCGGGTTGAGCATGGAGCCGCCGACCGCCTGCACCATGCGGAACACGATCAGCAGGGAGAGGTTCGGCGCGAGCGAGCAGAGCACGGAGCCGACGGTGAACACCAGCAGGCCGGTCATGAAGACCTTCTTGCGGCCGATCCGGTCGGCCGTCGACCCCGCGAGCATCAGCAGCGAGGCCAGCACCAGGGTGTAGGCGTCGATCGTCCACTGGAGACCGGAGGTCGAGGCGTGCAGATCGCGCTGCATGGAGGGCAGCGCCACGTTCAGGACGGTGTTGTCGAGACTCACGATGAGCAGGCTCATGCAGCAGATCGCGAGCACGAGCAGACGACGGCGAGGGCTCAGCTCGGGCATGAGCTTCACTGTACGCTCATTTCAATAGTGCGTCTAACTAATGACTGCTACATGATCTTTGCCGAGGGCAGCCGCAGACCGAGCCACCCCAGCCCCAGCAGCCCCGCCGCCTGCACCGCCAGCACCACCGCCAGCGCCTCCCGCATCCCCAGCCCCGGCGCGAGGGACAGGAACAGCGAACCCAGCGTCGCGACCCCCACGGCCAGGCACGACTGCTGCAGCGTGGCCGCCAGTCCGCTGCCCGCGCCCGCCAGCCGCGCCGGGATCGCGGCCAGCAGAATCCGGTAGTAGAGCGGGAGCTGGAGGCCCTGCCCGATGCCGCACAGGGCCAGACCGGGGGAGAGCGCGAGCGGGCTCAGATGCGGCCAGGGGCCCAGCAGGGCGGTCGCCACCACCGTCGCCAGACCGGCGATGTGGACCACGGCCGCGAGCGTCACCGCCCGCCCGCCGAACCGCCGTACCGCACGCGGCGCCAGCATCGACGCCGCGAACTGCGCCACCCCCATCGGCGCCAACGTCAGCCCCGCCGTCAACGCCCCGTACCCCAGGCCCTGTTGGAGCGTCACCGCGCTCACGAACATCCAGCCCGCGAAGCCGGTGAACACCGGCACGCCGAGCAGCAGCCCCCGCCGCACCCCGGGGGAGGTGAGCAGCGACGGCGGCAGCAGGGGGCCGGCGCCGGCCCGCTCGGCCCGCCGCTCCACGCCGTAGAAGAGCGCCGCGCACACCGGCGCCGCGACCAGCAGCAGGACCGACCACAGCGGCCAGCCCGTCGCCCGGCCCTCGGTCAGCGGCAGCAGCAGTGCGGTCAGCGCCGCCGCCAGCAGCGCCGTACCGGCGAGATCCGTGCGCGCCGGGCGCTCCGCCCGGCTGTCCGGCACCGACCGCAGCGCGCACACCAGCGCCGCGACGGCCACCGGCACGTTCACCAGGAACACCGCGCGCCAGCCGGTGCCCGCCAGGTCGGCCGCCATCAGCACCCCGCCCAGCACCTGCCCGAGCACCACGGACACCCCGCCGACCGAGCCGTACAGCGCGACCGCGCGGGCCCGCCGCTCGCCGGACGTCGTCGCGTGCAGCGTCGCCAGCACCTGGGGCAGCAGCGCCGCCGACGCCGCTCCCTGCGCCGCCCGCGCCGCCACCAGCCACCAGGCGCCCGGCGCGAGCCCGCAGGCCAGCGAGGTCAGCCCGAAGCCGGCCACGCCCCACAGGAACATCCGCCGCCGGCCGAAGGCGTCCCCGAGCCGGCCGCCGAGGACGAGCAGCACCGCGTACGCCACCGCGTACCCGGCCACCACCATCTCCAGCGTGGCCGGCGGCGCGTGCAGATCGCGCTCGATCGTCGGCAGGGCGACATTGACGATGAAGAAGTCGATCATCGGCAGCGCGGTGCCGAGGAGCAGGGTGAACAGGCCCAGGGGCGTGAGCGCGCCGGGCGGCCGGGGCGGTCCGGCGGTCGTCGTGGGAGTCGTGCGAGGAGTCGTCTTCGTGGTCACGTCCCCGACTCTGCGCCCATGCCCAGCCGGGTACCAGGCGGTGCTCATCCAGGTACCGGCACCACCTGGCACCGGGGTGCGCGGGCGCGGCACCCTTGGTCCCATGACCATCGCAGCGCCGGAACACGACACCCACGACATCGGGGAGCAGCACGTGCGGCGCCGGGAGCTGGCCGCCTTCCTGCGCAGCCGCCGCGAGCGCGTCACCCCGGAACAGGTCGGCCTGCCGCGCGGCCCGCGCCGCCGCACCCCCGGCCTGCGCCGCGAGGAGGTCGCCCAGCTCTCCGCGGTCGGGGTGACCTGGTACACGTGGATCGAGCAGGCCCGCGCCGCCCATGTCTCCCCCCAGGTGCTGGACGCCGTCGCCCGCGCGCTGCTCATGGATCCCGCCGAGCGCGCCCACCTCTTCGCCCTCGCCCGGGCCGCCGACCCGCGCACCGAGGCCGAGTGCACGGTCGCCGCCCGGTCCGCGATCAAGGTCGTCGAACGGCTCGCGCCCTACCCGGCCACCCTCCAGAACGCCCGCTACGACATCCTCCACGCCAACCGCCCCTTCGCCCAGGTCTTCGGCGACCCCGCCGAGCTGTCCCCGGCCGACCGGAACTGCCTGTGGCTGCTGACCACCAGCGCGCGCTGGCAGCGGGACTTCCTCGACCGGGACGAGATGCTGCGCGACCTGATCGCGAAGTACCGGGCGGGCATGGCCGAGCACATGGCCGAGCCGGTGTGGAAGCAGCGGCTGGACCGGCTGCTGGCGGTCTCGGAGGAGTTCCGCGAGCTGTGGGAGCGGCACGAGGTCGCGCCGATGTCCCCGCACGTCAAGCGGTACCGGCACCCGGTGGTCGGGCTGATCCGGCTGGAGCACCGCAACATGTGGCTGGCCCCGCAATCGCCGGCCCAGCGGGTGGTCGCGTACGTCCCCGCCGACGAGGAGAGCGAGGAGCGGCTGGAGCGGCTGGCGGAGCTCGCGGGAGAGCAGGGGACCGGGTGAGGGACAATGGGTCCTTGCCCTGTGTTCCCCGCGCCGCTGTCCGCGGCGTAGACCTGTCCCGGAGCCGTCTGATGTCCCACCCGCTCGCCGTCGGCCCGCACACCGTGTCGCCGCCCGTCGTGCTCGCACCCATGGCGGGCATCACGAACGCGCCCTTCCGCAGCCTGTGCAGGGAGTTCAGCGGCGGCAAGGGGCTGTTCGTCAGCGAGATGATCACGACCCGGGCGCTGGTCGAGCGCAACGAGAAGACCATGCAGCTGATCAGGTTCGACGCGAGCGAGCAGCCGCGCTCGATCCAGCTGTACGGCGTCGACCCGGCGACCGTCGGCAAGGCCGTCCGCATGATCGCGGAGGAGGGCCTGGCCGACCACATCGACCTGAACTTCGGCTGCCCGGTCCCCAAGGTCACCAGGAAGGGCGGCGGCTCGGCGCTGCCGTACAAGCGGAACCTGCTGCGGGCGATCCTGCGGGAGGCCGTGAGCGGGGCCGGTGACCTGCCCGTCACGATGAAGATGCGCAAGGGCATCGACGACGACCACATCACCTTCCTCGACGCCGGCCGCATCGCCGTGGAGGAGGGCGTGACCGCCATCGCGCTGCACGGCCGCACCGCCGCCCAGCACTACGGCGGCACCGCGGACTGGGAGGCCGTCGCCCGGCTCAAGGAGCACGTGCCGGAGATCCCCGTGCTCGGCAACGGCGACATCTGGTCGGCCGAGGACGCGCTGCGGATGGTGCGGGAGACCGGCTGCGACGGTGTCGTGGTCGGGCGGGGCTGCCTGGGACGGCCGTGGCTGTTCGCGGACCTGGTGGCCGCCTTCGAGGGGCGCCTCGATGATCTGGCCCGCCCGGTGCTCCGGGAGGTGGCCGACGTCATGGTCCGGCACGCGACGCTGCTGGGCGAGTGGCTCGGCGACGAGTCCAAGGGCGTGGTCGACTTCCGCAAGCACGTCGCCTGGTACCTGAAGGGCTTCGCGGTCGGCTCGGAGATGCGGGGGCGGCTCGCGATCACCTCGTCCCTCGCCGAACTCCGCGCCGGACTGGACGAGTTGGACCTCGACCAGCCCTGGCCGACCGGCGCGGACGGGCCCCGCGGCCGCACGTCCGGCAACAACCGCGTGGTGCTGCCGGACGGCTGGCTGAAGGACCCGTACGACTACGCGGGGATCAGCGAGGACGCGGAACTCGACACCTCCGGCGGCTGAGCCCGCGCTCGCCTCAGTTCTTCTTCGGGTGTGGTGTCGAGCCGAACGCCGTCAGGAACCGGTCGCGGAAGGCGCTCATCTTCCAGACGGGGGCGTTGTGCGCGGGGCGCAGGCCGTCGGTCCAGTTCCAGCTCGCGACCTTGTCGAGGAGCTTCGGGTCCTTGGCGACGATCGAGACCGGCACGTCACGGCTGGCGTGGTTGCCGCTGGCGTGGGCGTTCGGCTGGTGGTCGCCGAGGAAGACCAGCACGGTGTCCTTCGTGCCGTACCGCTCCAGCCACTCGGTCAGCGCGGTCACCGAGTACTGGATGGACTTGCCGTACTCCTGCTTGGAGTGCGTGTCGTCGGTGAGGGTGTACGACGAGGGGTGACCGGCCTTCTCGATGGAGTCGAAGACCGAGCCGTTGCCCAGCTGGTCCCAGGGGACCATCTTCGGGATCGGCGCCCAGGGCTGGTGGCTGGAGGTCAGGATGAGGAACGACATCCGTGACTTGCCGTCGGCCGGCTTCCTGCTGTGCACCCGGTCCTGGAACTGCTGGAGCGTGTACTGGTCCGGCATCGTCGACCAGCTGAACTTCGGCCCCTGGTAGCCGAGCTGGAAGGCGTTGTAGACCTTGTCCAGCCCGTACCACTTCTGCTCCGGCCAGCCCTTCTGGACGCCCGGCATGACGCCGACCGTGTCGAAGCCGCCGGTCTTCTTGAACGCGTCGGTCAGGCTCAGGTGGTCGCTCGCCATGACCGTGCGGTAGCGCTGCTGGTTGCTGATCCACAGGCCCGACATGGTCGTGGAGTGGCCGAGCCAGCTGCTGCCGCCGTACGTCGCCGACGTCAGCCAGCCGCTCTTGGCGTGGAAGCCCGCCTTGGCCAGCGCCTTGGTGCGGGCGTCGAGGGTCGCGTCGACGCCGGGCGCCATGATCGGGTCCTCGACGGCGCTGCGGCCGTAGCTCTCGATGAACGTGAAGATCATGTCCTTGCCGCGCAGATCCGGGACCAGCTGACTGCCCGGGGTGTTCCCGAAGGCGTCGACCTTCGCCACCTTGCGGAACGCCGCCTCGTCCTTGATCGCGTTCGAGATCCGGTGGGCCTGGTCCTTCAGCGCGTTGGCGGTGGTGTCGGTGGCGAGCGGCATACCGAACATCTGCAGGCCGAGCGAGGAACTGGTGATCCAGACGACTCCGGCGATCAGCGTGCCCCGGGTCGCGAGGACGGGGTGACGGGCGAGCAGATTGCTCAGCCGCACCATGGACAGCGCCAGCAGCACGAAGATCAGCAGCACCAGGAGGATCACGGCGATCACGGCGGCCACCGTGGCCGTGTGCCCGATGGAGTCCACCAGGTACGACTCCGCGTCACCGAACAGGCTCCAGTCGAGCACGGCGTTGAAGCCCCGGCCGAGGTACTGGTTGAACCCCATGTCCAGCACGTTCAGCACGGTCATCGCGGCCAGCGCCACCCCGGACACGACGGCCAGCGCCACCCGCGGCCGGCGCGGCAGCGCGATCATCACCGCCGCCCCGATCACGGCTTCCGCCGGTATCCGCACGAACGTCGACGTGTGCACCCGGTCGACGGAGTTGGGCATCCCCAGCGCGACGACGACGAGCGCCGCGGCCAGCAGGGTGACCGTGACGGACAGCGCCTGCGCGGCGCCCGGATGCGCCGCCCGCCATCGCCGTGCCCGCGCCCGCACGGCGAACCGGGGCCGGGGAAGGGACCTGAGGGTGAGCGTGAAGGGGCGTTTGGGGGAGTCCGCGGGAGTTCCGTCGGGGATGCTGTCCGGCGCCTCGGTCTCCCCGTCCGTACCGGTTTCCTGGCGCGTGCTCGTGTCCTGAGACAACCCGAAGGTCCTTCCGTGCGAGACCTGTACCGCAGTCTCGTACGGCCCCCCGCGGACCCCTGTTCAGACCACTGTGCAAACACCGGGCAAATCCAGTACCCCGGGCTATACCCCGCCCACCGCCGTGAGCAGCGCGAGCGGTGCCGCGGCCGACCGTGACTCCCGCACGCACGCGTGCGGATACGGCACCGGCTCCGGATGCGTGTCCCGCCCGTACCCGGCCAGGACCTCCGGCAGCCGGTGTCCGGCGGTGCTCGCCGCGTCGACCAGCGCGTGCGCCACGGTCCGCGCCTCGTCGTGCAGCCCGTACCGCGCCAGCCCCAGCGTGATCAGCGCGTTGTCGTGCGGCCACACGGAACCCCGGTGGTACGACAGCGGGTGGTACGCGGCCTGCCCGGCGGCCACCGTGCGCACGCCCCACCCGGAGAAGAAGTCCGGCTCCAGCAGCCGCCGGCCGACCGCCTCGCCGTACTCCTTGTCGAGCAGCCCCGACCACAGCAGATGCCCGGCGTCGGAGGCCAGCGCGTCGATACGGTGGCCGCGCCCGTCGAGCGCGAGGGCCGGGAAGGAGTGCTCCGGCATCCAGAAGTCCCGCTGGAAACGGTCCCGCAGATCGGCCGCCGCCTGCTCCAGCAGCGCCGCGTACGTCTCGTCGGCCCACACCGTCCGCGCCACCCAGGCCGTGCGGCGCAGCGCGTCGTACGCGTACCCCTGCGCGCCCGCCGCCATCACCGCGCCGGTGGGCCGGGTGCCGTCGGCGCAGCAGATCGCGCCGGGGGAGTCCTTCCAGTTCTGGTTGGCGAGGCCGCCCTCGTCGGCGCGGTAGACGAGATAGCCGCGCGAGGTCAGCCCGCCGTGGTCCAGCATCCAGCCGACGGCGGCGCGGGCATGCCGCTCCAGGCCGCGGGCCAGCTCCGTGTCCCCGGTCTGCTCGACGTACGCGCCGAGCAGGACCAGGAACAGCGGGGTCGCGTCGACGGAGCCGTAGTACCGCCCGAACGGCACCTGCCCGAAGTGCGCCAGCTCGCCGTGCCGCACCTCGTGCACGATCTTGCCGGGCTGGGCGACGCGCGAGGGGGCGGCGGAGCCGGTCGCCTGGGCCGCGGCGAGGGCGAGCAGCGTGGCGGCGGCCGGCCGGGGCCGGTACGGCAGCGCGAACAGGGAGGTGAGCAAGGCGTCCCGGCCGATCAGCGTGAGGTACCAGGGGGCGCCGGCGGCCGGGACGCGCAGCTCCTCGCCGTCCGGTCCGCCGGCCGGCACCTGGAGCGCGGCCAGGTCGGCGAGGCCGCGCGCGCACGCCTCCGCCAGCTCCGGCCAGCCGGTCGGGAAGGCCACGCCCTCCATGAACTCCGTTTCGTGCGCCTGCCGTTGTCCGTGCACGGCGGCGGGGTCGCGCGGCACCCGGACGGCCCGCTTCTCGCCGTGCGGACGGGCGATCACGCGCAGCAGCAGCTCGCTCGTGCCGTGCGCCGGCAGCTCCAGGGTCCACACCAGACGGCGGGCGCCGGTGCCGGTCTCCTCCACGGCGTCGGGGGCCGGGTCGGCCGTGATCGCCGTACGGGACCTCCATTCGGCGCGCCGGTACGTGAACTCGATCCCGTCGCCCGTCACTTCACGGGAGCGTACGGCGCCGGGCTTGACGTAGGTGCGGTGGTCGGAGCGGAGTTCGAACTGGTCGGCGAAGTCGGCGTCGGCGGTGAGGGCGAGCCGGACCGTGGTGGGCACCGGGCGGTTGCTGGTGACCCGCAGCGACTCCACGAACGAGCTGTCGCCGACGGCCTGGTGACGGAAGACGGTGTGCGCCGGGGGTTCCTGGCGGCCGCCGCGCGGGACCAGGACGCAGCGGGCCGCGTCCCCCTCGGTGACCGGGGTGAGCACCTCGGGCACGGCGCCGTCGACGGTGAGCTGCCAGCGGCTGAGGTGCCGCGCGTCCCGTACGAACAGTCCGTCCGGGGCACCGCTGCCCCGTACTCCGCTGATGTCGCCCCGGTCGCCCACAGCGGCGAACGTCGCCCCGTGCACGAGCAGATGATGCCGGTCCGTCATCGCCGGTCTCCTCCTTCGTCACTCGTGTCGAACGTGCCGGTGGCCGCGCTGGACACGCCCTCGCGGGCGCCCTTGACAAGCTCTTGGTACGGCTGTGGGCGGCGCTGACCGCGCAGGTCGTGGCAGAGGTCGAGGGCGAGCGCGGCGGTCCACCCGAAGCCGGTCGCGCCGCAGGCCTCGCCGGTGTACGGATCGACGTACTCCGCGAAGCCGGTGGCGTCGGCGAGGTGCAGCACGGCCGCCCGCAGGGTGTCGGCCGGCTGTGGCTCCCCGTGCGTGCGCAGGCCCCGCTCCAGCAGCCAGGCGGTGTTGAACCAGGCGGGCCCGCGCCAGTACCGGTGCGGGTCGAAGGCCTCGCCGAGCAGGTCGTAGCTCGGCACGAGCCGGGTGCGGTCGCCGGGCCCGGCCCCGAATCCGAAGTGCGGGCCGCGCAGGGTCCGGACGAGCGTGGCGGCGATCTCGTGCGGCAGGCCGGGGAGCAGGAGCGGGATCAGCCCGGAGACACTCCGCTCGCGGACGAGCTCCTGCCCGCCCGTGAGGTCCCGGCACAGGAACATGCCGGCCGCCGGGTCCCACAGCCGCTCCACCAGCGCCGCCGTCAGTCGCTGCGCACGCGCGCGGCGGGCGGTGCCGGTCGCGCCCAGCTCCTCGGCGATCCGGGCGAGTGCGTACTCGGAGGCGATGAGCAGGGCGTTGAACGCCGGGTCCTCGACGGCGAACTCGCCCTCGCCGTCGGCGTACCGGCCGTCCCGGTAGTCCGCGGCCAGCCGCACGTACCGCCCGTAGTCCAGATCCGTCGGACGGTCCTCGGCCGCCCCGTGTTCGAGGTCGGCCCGGCGGAAGGAGCGGGCCGGGGCCGGGGTGATCCGGGCCAGCGGGGCGTCCCAGCAGGGGCTGTTGTCCATGCCCTGCTCCCAGGGGTGGACCACCGACACGAGCCCTCCGCCGCCCCGGTCCCGCCGGTGCGTCAGATAGCGGTGCCAGGCGGCCAGGCGCGGGTACACCCGGACCAGGAAGCCGCGGGAGCGCGAGAGCACCGGGTCGGCGCGGTGCACCAGCCAGGCCGCGAGCGCGTGCACCGGTGGCTGCACGATCCCGGAGGTCTGTACGGTGCGCGGGGCGCCCGCGGTGCGCCCGGCGGTGGCCGAGCGCCAGAAGTCGGGGCTCGGGAAATAGGCGTCGAGCGGGACGGAGGGGTTGAAGACGATGTGCGGTACGCGTCCGTCGCCCCACTGGGCGGCCAGCAGCGTCTCCAGCTCGGTCTGGGCCCGCAGCGGCGAGACGTGCCGGAGGCCGATGGCGATGAACGCCGAGTCCCAGGACCACTGGTGCGGATACAGGCTCCGGGAGGGGACCGTCGCGTTGCCGGTCCAGTTCGCCGCGAGCACCCGGGCCGCCCTGACGTGCAGACCGTCGCCGCGGGCCGGGGGATCGTATGCGATCGCATGCTCCGTGGCGCGGGTGGTGAGCTGGGCAGTGCGATCCACTCGGGGCTCCCCGAAGACGAAGACGCCCGGCCGGGCCGACCGGGTTCGGTTGTGGCTACCGTAGGGTTACGTCTACTTAACACGCAAAACCCACTATGTAATGCAGAGTTGAAGAACACAAGGGGGTGCGCATGACCGGACGTCCGGGAAAAGCCGTCAGGACGGGCGGCGGCCAGGCCGGCGCCGGCGACCTGCTCGAACTGGTGCGCAGCGGCCGGGCGGTGACGCGGGGTGCGCTCCAGCAGGTCACCGGGCTGTCCCGGGCCACGGTCGGCCAGCGTCTGGACCGGTTGTTTCGGGCGGGCTGGCTGCGCGAGGGAGCGGGCGGCCCGGTCGGCTCGCCGCTCGGCGGGCGCCCTTCCATCACGCTGGAGTTCGACGGCTCCCACGCCGTCGTCCTCGCCGCCGACCTCGACACCCGGCACGCCCGCGCGGCCGTGCTGTCCCTGACCGGCGAACCGCTCGCCGAGCACGCGGGCACGCTGGTGGTGGAGGACGGGCCGGAGGCCGTGCTCGGTGAACTCGGCCGCTGGTTCGGCGCGTTGCTGGAGAAGACGGGCCACGCGGCGACGGAGGTGGCCGGCATCGGGCTGGCGGTGCCCGGTCCGGTGGACAGCGAGACCGGCCGGGTGGTGCAGCCGCCGATGATGCCGGGCTGGGACGGCTACGACATACGGGGCCGCCTCTCGCGCGCCTTCACGGAGCACACCGGCCACGCCGGCGCCACGGCCCCCGTCCCGGTCCTGGTCGACAACGACGCCAACCTCATGGCGTACGGCGAGCAGCGCGCCGGACACCCCGACTGCGGAGCGTTCGTCCTGGTCAAGGTGTCCACCGGGATCGGCGCCGGGGTCGTGGTCGACGGCTCGATCTACCGGGGCACCGACGGCGGCGCCGGGGACATCGGGCACATCCGGGTCGGCGCGGACGCGCTGTGCCGGTGCGGCTCCCACGGCTGTCTCGCCGCCGTCGCGAGCGGGGGCGCCGTGGCGCGGCGGCTGGCGGAGTCCGGTGTGCCGGCCGCGTCCGGCTCGGACGTACGGGACCTGCTGGCCGCCGGGCACCCGGAGGCGGCGGCGCTGGCCCGGGAGGCCGGGCGCCGGGTCGGTGACGTGCTGGCGACGGTGGTGACCCTGCTGAACCCCGGGGTGCTGATGATCGCGGGCGACCTCGCGGGCACCCCCTTCCTCACCGGCGTGCGCGAACTGCTCTACCAGCGGGCCCTGCCCCGCTCCACCGCCCACCTGGACGTCGTCACCTCGGCACTCGGCGACCGGGCCGCGCTCATCGGAGCGGGGGCGCTGGTCGTGGAACATCTCTACGCGCCGGAGCGGGTGGAGGCGCGGCTGCTGGCGCTGGGGGTGTGACGCCGCTGCCGGCGGGTGCGTGACGAGGGGTTTCGAGGGGTTTCCGGGCGCGTTTCGCGTCTCGGACGAGGGTCCGCATGGTGAAATCCCGGCCGGTGTGGCAGCGTGATTCTCGCCACCCTTGATAAGGGTTGCGCTCAGATGAGCGAATCATGGGCGACTGCACTTCTCCAAGGGGTGGCACTCGGTGCCACCCCTTGATCGTTCATCGATCGAAATCAGACGTGCGGTATCCCTGCTCATCTGAGCGGAATACCCGGCGTCGAGGGGTGCTTGCGTTCAAGAAATGAACACATCGAGCCGCATTGGCTTGCCAAGCTTTGACTTTCGATCCGGTGGCGGACGGGTGGTTACAGGCGCATGACGCACAAGTAGACGTACCCAGGAACCTTCGATCTGGGTATGTTCCTCGCCGTCAGGGCAGCCACCGTGGCCTCAAGGAGTCGAGACCCGTGTCGGAAAACAAAGAACCCCACGTAGCGAAGTTCGTTTACGACTTCACCGAGGGCAACAAGGACCTCAAGGACCTCCTCGGCGGTAAGGGTGCCAACCTCGCCGAGATGACCAACCTCGGTCTGCCGGTCCCTCCCGGCTTCACCATCACCACGGAGGCCTGCAAGGTCTACCTGGAGAGCGGCGAGGAGCCCGCGGCACTGCGTGACGAGGTGAGTGCGCACCTCGACGCCCTTGAGCGGAACATGGGCAAGAAGCTCGGCCAGCCGGACAACCCGCTGCTGGTCTCCGTCCGCTCGGGCGCCAAGTTCTCCATGCCCGGCATGATGGACACCGTCCTGAACATCGGCCTGTCCGACAAGTCGGTGCAGGGCCTGGCCAAGCAGGCCGGCGACGACCGCTTCGCGTGGGACTCCTACCGCCGCCTGATCCAGATGTTCGGCAAGACCGTCCTCGGCGTCGACGGCGAGCTCTTCGAGGAAGCCCTCGACAAGGCCAAGGAGGCCAAGAAGGTCACGGTCGACACCGACCTGGAGGCCGCCGACCTGAAGAAGCTGGTCACCACCTTCAAGAAGATCGTCAAGAAGGAGGCCGGCCGGGACTTCCCGCAGGACCCGCGCGAGCAGATGGACCTCGCCATCGAGGCGGTCTTCAACTCGTGGAACACCGACCGCGCCAAGCTCTACCGCCGCCAGGAGCGCATCCCCGGCGACCTCGGCACGGCCGTCAACGTCTGCTCGATGGTCTTCGGCAACCTCGGCCCCGACTCCGGCACCGGCGTCGCCTTCACCCGCGACCCCGCCTCCGGCCACCAGGGCGTCTACGGCGACTACCTCCAGAACGCCCAGGGCGAGGACGTCGTCGCGGGCATCCGCAACACGGTCGCGCTCGCGGAGCTGGAGTCGATCGACAAGAAGTCGTACGACCAGCTCATGCAGATCATGGAGACCCTGGAGAACCACTACAAGGACCTCTGCGACATCGAGTTCACCATCGAGCGCGGTCAGCTGTGGATGCTCCAGACCCGGGTCGGCAAGCGTACGGCGGGCGCCGCCTTCCGTATCGCGACCCAGCTGGTGGACCAGGGCCTGATCGACGAGACCGAGGCGCTCCAGCGCGTCACCGGCGCCCAGCTGGCCCAGCTGATGTTCCCGCGCTTCGACGAGCACGCGAAGGTCGCCCAGGTCGCGCGCGGCATCGCCGCCTCGCCCGGTGCGGCGGTCGGCAAGGCGGTCTTCGACTCGTACACCGCCGTGAAGTGGTCGCGCTCGGGCGAGAAGGTCATCCTGGTCCGCCGGGAGACCAACCCCGACGACCTCGACGGCATGATCGCGGCCGAGGGCATCCTGACCTCCCGCGGCGGCAAGACCTCGCACGCGGCCGTGGTCGCCCGCGGCATGGGCAAGACCTGTGTCTGCGGCGCCGAGGAGCTGGAGGTCGACACCAAGCGACGCCGGATGACGGTGCCGGGCGGGCAGGTCGTGGAGGAGGGCGACCTCATCTCCATCGACGGTTCGAGCGGCAAGGTGTACCTCGGCGAGGTCCCGGTCGTCCCGTCCCCGGTCGTCGAGTACTTCGAGGGCCGCATGCACGCGGGCGCCCACGACGCCGACGAGCTGGTCGAGGCCGTGCACCGCATCATGGCCTTCGCCGACCGCAAGCGCCGGCTGCGGGTGCGCGCCAACGCGGACAACGCCGAGGACGCGCTGCGCGCCCGCCGCTTCGGCGCCCAGGGCATCGGCCTGTGCCGTACGGAGCACATGTTCCTCGGTGACCGCCGTGAGCTGGTCGAGCGCCTGATCCTGGCCGACACGGAGGCCGAGCGGGAGGAGAGCCTGAAGGCCCTTCTCCCGCTGCAGAAGCAGGACTTCGTGGAGCTGTTCTCGGCGATGGACGGCCTGCCGGTGACGGTCCGCCTGCTGGACCCCCCGCTGCACGAGTTCCTCCCCGACATCACCGAGCTGTCGGTCCGGGTGGCCCTGGCCGAGTCCCGCCAGGAGCCGCACGAGAACGAGCTGCGCCTGCTCCAGGCCGTCCACCGCCTGCACGAGCAGAACCCGATGCTGGGCCTGCGCGGCGTGCGCCTCGGCCTGGTCATCCCCGGCCTGTTCACGATGCAGGTCCGCGCGATCGCGGAAGCGGCGGCCGAGCGCAGGAGCGCCAAGGGTGACCCGCGCGCCGAGATCATGATCCCGCTGGTCGGCACGGTCCAGGAGCTGGAGATCGTCCGCGAGGAGGCCGACCAGGTCATCGCCGAGGTCGAGGCGGCGACGGGTACCGAGCTGAAGCTCGCGATCGGCACCATGATCGAGCTGCCGCGCGCCGCGCTCACCGCCGGCCAGATCGCGGAGGCGGCCGAGTTCTTCTCCTTCGGCACGAACGACCTGACGCAGACGGTCTGGGGCTTCTCCCGCGACGACGTCGAGGCCTCCTTCTTCACGGCCTACCTGGAGAAGGGCATCTTCGGCGTCTCCCCCTTCGAGACGATCGACAAGGACGGCGTGGGCTCCCTGGTGAAGCTGGCGGCCGAAGCGGGCCGGCGCACCCGCCCCGACCTCAAGCTCGGCGTCTGCGGCGAGCACGGCGGCGACCCGGAGTCGGTCCACTTCTTCCACGAGGTCGGCCTGGACTACGTCTCCTGCTCCCCGTTCCGCATCCCGGTCGCCCGCCTGGAGGCGGGCCGCGCGGCGACCCAGTCGGCGGGCAGCGACCACCGGTAGGCCCCGGCTGCCACCTGATCCCCGGAGCCGCCGTCGGTCCCCGACCCTCACCGATCGGCGGCGGCCCCGGCGCACGAGAAGGAGAGGCGACACCCTGTGCGGGGGTGTCGCCTCTCCGTGCATCACCTGGGGAGACTGTCAAGCTACGTCGCTGACCAGGCGAAATGGCGTTTGTTGGCGTTGGTCGCCGTTGAACCCGCGTGGGGCCATTGTGCCCTCGTTGTGCCCTCCCGGCGCGGCTTGGCCCTAGTTACGCACGGTGGCTCCCGCCGAGGGCGTGTACCGGGTGCGCCCCAGGCGGAACCGGGCCCGCTTGACCCGCTTTGCAGGTTTGGCGGCGCTGCTCAGAGCGTTGTGTCGGGTGCGTCCGTCGTCGTTCAGCCCCGTATGAACGGCCGCGCCCGCCGGGTAGCGCGAACTGCGCCGTACGGCTGTGTATGGCGATGAACGAGACGGAATCTGAGACGGACGCCCACGTCTTGTATCTCGTGAGTGATCGTTCAGCGCTGTTGGAACCACCATGAAGCCGCGCTGATGATGGCTGCCCCCGCCGCACTCGCCGCTCCCTTGAGGAACTGGGTGGTGACGAGTCGGCCGTAGCTGCGCCTCAGTCGCTTCCAGGTTCGCTTGCTACTGCTCGGGGCGTGATTCGAGGGGGCGGGGCTAGAGTCAACGGTCATGGGGCCCTCCTTGCTGTGTGGGGATGCGCTCTCGGGCAGGGGAGGACCTTCGGCTGAGCCGACCAAAGCATGCAGTCGGAGGGACTTCCCTGCTCAATTTCGAGCCTAGATAGGACAGTTGGGCTCACGGTGCCAAAGACGGCCCACACCGGTGGCGAAGGCGATGTAATTTCCAACCGTGGAGCCCTGGAGCAGAATCACAGAACCCGGCACGATCGATGACCTTGTCGCCGATGCCGGTGAGGCCGGCTACAAGGTGACGGCCCGCCTTGTGCACGACTGGGTTGCCAAGGGCTTGCTGGACAAGCCGACCCGCAGGCCGAAGGGACGGCGCGGATCGGACAAGGCTCTCCACGCGATCAATCAGCGCAAGTTGTTCCTGCTGCTTCTCGAGAAGCGTCAGCAGATGCCTAAGATCCCCAGCCTGGCGTTGGTTCCGCTGAACCTGTGGTTGTACTGCGGCGATGAGTACGTCCCGACGCGTCAGGCGGTGAAGGCACTGCGCACGTGGCTAAGGGATGGGCTGCGCAACAAGGATGTCGCGAGAGAGGGAGCCCGTGGCATGTTGCAACAGCTAGATCACCCACTCGCGACGGACACAGCCCGGAACCGGCTCTTGCGCCTACTCACAGACGTCGGTTACACAGGGCGCTTCGACCGGGAGGAACTTGCCGGGGCGGCCCGGGCGGTGTTTGAGCCCTCCAGCGCGTTCGCCGGAACCGGCCTCATCCGTGCTGTGGGACACCCGGAAGCAGCACTGACGCTGGAAAACTTCCTGACCCACCTTGAGGCCATGTGCACGGCGATCCGTCGCATCCGGGACGGAGACCTCGACACCGGCCTCTTCGAGCGTGTCCGGCTGGTGCACCGAGGTACCAAGTCCGAGTACCTGGCCCGTCGTTCCGAGTTCGCAGCAGCCGCCTCGGGGACACTGGCCGCAGCCTTCGCCGAACCGACGCTAAACGACCTAGCCAACGGCTGCTGCCGGGAGCTACTGACCATCGTCGGTTACGAAATCCTGCGCGCTGACGGTCGCTTGGGGCACGCGGCTTGAAAGCCCGTGCGTGCCTGACAAATGGGGGGCTGTGGGGACGCAAGAAGCAAGAGGCGTGGGTCCGGCTGATGGACAGGTTGCCCCGCCTTACCGGCAGGGTCGGCCCCACGGCCTGCGCTAGACCCTCTTCGGCTTGCACTTGGAGCGCGGGACCAATCCGGTCTGCAGGGCCTCATAGAGGGTGATCTCTTCCGGCCCGTTTGTCAGGCAGCAACGCCGGCTCGCCGCCGTGTGATAGACGGTGCCGCGTCCCTTCGGGCCACTGGGGGCATGCCGCCACTGGGAGGCAGCCACCATCGTCTCCAGTTGTCGCTGAACCTGCGCCAGTTCATCCTGCAGTACCCGCTGGCGTGCGCGAAGCCGTTCCTGTGCAGCGGTGGCATCCCCTACCGTGTGGCGCATGGCGCCTTCCGAGATCACGCGCGCGGGGATCCTACGTGCGATCGCAGAGCACGATCGTCTTGGGCCAGAGACATTCCGTGACGCCTACGGCTATCGCGCGGCTGTCACGTACCTACTCGTTCACGAGGGACGGCAGTACGACTCCAAATCCATAGCTGGCGTTGCTCACCGGTATGACTTCGGAGATGCGCTCAAGCCCTCGGAGTTCAGCGGTGGGCTCAAGCACGCGGTGGCTTGGCTGAGGCGGGAGGGATTCACTGTCGTGGAGCCGCCGAAGCCGTTTCTCAGGCGGGTGGGTGACGTGCGGCCGGCGCGCAGGACAGGCGGCACAGCAGTGCACCGTCCCGCGCTTCTCCTGTGGGCGATCGGTCAGGCCGCAGCTGGCGCACATCGCATGCAGTCGTGGTCGACCACGTGCGATGCATTGGCGTCCCTGCTGGAGAAGTACGCCCATGCCGAGGACGGCAAGGACGGCGCCTTGTACCCGTTTTGGGCGCTCGTGAACGACGACCTGTGGACCGTCGACCCTGTACACGAGCTCACTCTGACCAGCCGGGGACGGCGCCCGACGCTCGAGTCACTGAATCGCGTTGACCCGTCGGGAGGGCTGCGCGAGGACGACTACGAGCTGCTGCGTTCGCAACCCCAGGTTGCCGCCGAAGCTGCCGCAGGACTCCTCTTGCGCTACTTCTACCCCCTGCCGGCAGGCCTGCTGGAGGACTTTGGTCTTCACGACTTGCTCGCTGGCAGGTGGGCCGATGCTTTGCGTCCACAGCTCGGGGAGAGCTTCAAGGACCGGGATGCCATCTGGCGCGTCTACGGTGGACAGAAGATGGCAGGTATCGGTTGCCTTGCTGACGGCATTCTGAGCGTCTTCTCGGACGACAAGGGCCCCTATGCCGACGGCCGTCTGCCCGACACAGGCTGGATCGCCTACGTCGGCGACGGTCTCTCCGGAGATCAGCGGATCGCGGATGGCAACGAACTCATGGCCGAGTACCAAGCCGCTGGCCGGCCCTTGCGCTACTGGCACAAGCCATTCCAGAAGCAGTTCACTTTCGAAACCTGGGCCGTCATTGTTCAACGCCGGTTGCGCTGGGGCCGAGGAGCCGACGGCCACTGGCGCCGCGAGTTCCTCTGGGTTCTGGCCCCTGTCCCCTCTCCAGAGCGCGAGCTCTGGGCTCCGGACGTGCTCGAGGCACTCGAAGCCGACACCGGCGCGCTTCACGACGACACAGACAGGTACCGCCCCGGCGATCTGGATGCCGAGGCACGCGATACGACGGAGACCGACGAGGACGCCTACAAGCGCTTGGCAAAAGCCGCGGAGGCCAATGCCAAGCGGCGGGAACAAACCAAGAAGCCGTCGCTTGTTGATCGCTTCATTCGTGACCCGAGCGCCAGGGCAGCAGTCATTCGACGTAGTGGAGGCAACTGCGAGAGTCCCCAATGCGCGGGTCACCCGAAGGAACGCACCACGGCGGGAGAGCCGATTTTGCAGGTCGACCATGTACAGGACCTAGCCAAGGGCGGGGCTGACCTCCCCTCGAACATGATTGCCCTGTGCCCGAACTGCCATGCGCTAAAGACCTACGGCGCCAACAAGGACAAGCTTCGACGTCTACTCGCAGCTACTGCCCGCCGCCTGCATGCGGAGGCCGTTGGGTAGCGGGAAGGACAGACGCTTGACTCCGCACTTTGAATTATGGATCTACGGGCCAATGAAGCTAAGTCACGGCCTCCTCTCGTCTGAGAGGAGGCCGTGACTTAGCCATTTATAGCCGGCGAAATCCGTCAACCAGAGAGGTGCTCCATTACCGCTGCGGTTGCGGTGTTCATCACTCGACGCGACCTCACCGGACCGACCTGTTTGGCTTTTTGAAGGTCAGTCTCTGACGCCGCCAAAATCTTTCTCACAGTGTCGTACCCAAGTTCTTTGCATTTCTTACGAGCGAAAGCAGTCAGGTCCAAAAGGTCGACACTTCGATCGAGCTGTGACCTGATGTACTCCTGCTGTACCTCATCCATCTTTTCGACGTCGAGCCTTGCAATGCTCTCATAGGCTTCATGGTTGGCCCCAAATTCAACAAAGCGCTTAATTGAAATGGAACCCCTCAGTTGGTTCGTGGCGGAGACGGGGTCAGCTTCGGGAGCGGTCCTCGTACCGATATTCAGCATGTATCGAGTTCCGGTTAGGCCACGCGTTGCGACTACCCAAGTCCCGGATTCGTGTAGAATTCCGCTGTAGCAGAGTAGGCGCAGAGCCTCCTTCACGGCGGCGGGGGCGTCACGATGGATCCACAAGAATACGCGCTTGTCGTGATCTCCTGCCTGCCGTGACCCTCTGCGTAGGGTTGAAATGACCTCCTGTTTAATGAACTCGATTCCCCAATGGATCACCGAGTTGTGACCAACATAGCGGTCGGCCAGAGCTGAGTGCTCAGACCAAATGGTATCTCGGTAGTACTCCTTCATGACACGCTGAGCATTAGTCGTGTTCAGGGGTGAAGCGGCAGATATGGTCTTCAGTAGAGTCCGCGGGTTTCCGCTAGAGGCAAACGCCAGTGCGTCGAAAACTGCCCCATTTCGATTGATCACCTTCTCCAGAGTCGAATCCTGGCGAATTACAATCTGGCGCATGGAGGCGAGGTAGTCGGGATCAAGGATGTTGCGATTCACGTTGATCAATTCGGCGTCATGACTCATTTGGAATGAGTCGCCGAAGTATGTGACGCCGGGGTAGACCGCGGCTTTCACTGAAAGGTATGGACTGCGCAGGTCGCGCATCACCGTGAAGAACTGGCGCTGCTGCTCGGGGATGAACACGTGTGCTGCTTCGTCGATGAGTAGAGCGATCCTTCTCACGCCAGATTGATCGCACAGATCCTCGACCGCGTCCTTGATCATCTCTGGGTCGATACCGGAATCTGTTTCAAGTGGCGCTGAGTCGTTCTTCCAGGCGTCCTCCAGGCTGGTCCATAGCGTCTCAAGCCTTGAAGCGATAGCTTCGTCGTCTGCCCCGCTGGACAGCGTTGCGAATACACTGCTTGTGTTCTGCAAAACCCCCTTCTTGCGAGCCTCGCGAATTATCCTATTGCAGATCTTGGCAAGCATCCAATGCTTGAACCGTTCCGGGTCTGACGTTTGAAGGAGTCCGGCCTTATTGAATGTAACGTAAACGGCGAGCGTCTTGGAGTTGGAGAATTCTTCATCCATCTCCTTCTGGGCTACTTTCAGCAAGAAGGACTTGCCGACGCCACGCGCACCTTGTAGTACGACGGTCTTCTTGCTCTTCAATACGTCGATGGTCTGGCGGTCAAACTCGGTTTCGACAAAGAACTTACCGACGTCCTCCAGCGTGAGGTCTTCCGTCCGAAACTGTAGTTCGTTCTTACTCAAGAGCGCGTCTCCTCGAGTGGTAGACCCAGCAGTTTCCTGACGGATACAAGGTGAGAGAAATGATCCTCGAGGGAACCTTCAACGATTCCCTTAGAAGATCGAGAGAGGTCCTTGTAGTACCTGACTATGAAGCAATGCATCGTCGCATTGAGGGCGGAATCGGCAACTGCCAGCCATTCCTTCGTAATGTCTTCCCGATAAGAAATCTCGGTAGGGAGCATCTGGGAAGTTGAGACGTTGCCGTGGATGTACTCCGAGCATCGCCGGTATGTCCGCTTGAGTTTTTCGAGCATCTCTTCTTGCTCGTCTACCGCCTCGGGGCAAAATTCCTCGAGGAACGGGGTGGAGTAGAGGCCGCTCTCGGTTGAGGTGATTGCCTTCCAGCTTATGTCGTGCTTACCACTCACCCACTGGCGGCGTTTGAATTCGTGGGAACTCAAATATGTGGCGCCCACCGTCACTTCAAGGAATGATCTGAGAGTGGAGAAAGCCTGGCGATAGAGGCCGGTCATTGCGGCATAGAAGGCAAGTCCGAAGTCGCGATGCGCCGATTGAAATTGTTGAGCCTCTGGTTTTGAGCCCAAGGCTTCGAGCCAAGCAGCTAGATCGGCCTCAAGGTGCAAGACCTGATTCACTTCGAGTTCGTTGGATCCCGTTGCCTGCTCGATATGGTCCAGGCAGGACTTGTGTAGCTTGAGCATTATTTTTTCAACGCTCGAAGCATTTTCTGCGCTTCGCTGCGACATGGGCCTTAATGTAGCACTGTGAACACTGACTGTCGTCGGCTTCTTGGAGGAGCAGATCAAGCTTCGTACGAAGTGACAGGGGGATCGACCTTGCCGGAGATAGGCCGGTCGTCACAGAGGCGCCCCTCGACGTTCCGCGACCGTGGGACCCTTGGCGTCGAGTCATGGAGCGACGCGAGAGGAGCGGAAGTGCCCGAGGCTAGTCCGCGTGGAACCT
This sequence comes from Streptomyces sp. MUSC 14, assembly GCF_001866675.1. NCBI lineage: Bacteria > Bacillati > Actinomycetota > Actinomycetes > Kitasatosporales > Streptomycetaceae > Streptomyces > Streptomyces sp. MUSC 14. The sequence goes on along the minus strand of NZ_MLYN01000007.1, from coordinate 450,166 downwards.
ACCTGGTCATCGCAGAGGCACTGCGGACCGCCATCGAAGAAGGGAAGGGGGGCGACACCCTTCCGTCGGAAGCCGACATGATGCGCTCGCAGGGTGTTGGCCGCAACACGATCCGTCGTGCCCTCAAGCTTCTCGAAGCCGACGGTCTCGTTGAGTCCGCCCCCGGGATCGGGTGGCGCGTCGTTCGGGGTGAGGACCGTCGGTCTCTTGCCGAGCGTATGGCCGATGTGATCACGGAGGACTCGCTTTCGGTGGGCGACCCGTACCCGTCTGAAGCGAAGCTCTGCGAGCGGTTCGGCGCGTCCCGTACCGCCGTGCGTCGCGTCCTTGCGCAGATGGAGGGAAACGGCCTGCTCGCCACGGTCCACGGCAAGGGGCGGACCGTACGCGCTCTCCCGACTCCCACCGGCCGGCCGTAGCCTTGGCCGCCATGGGACTGACTGAATGGGCGTACTCGCTCTCCGAATCGCTGCTGTCCGATCCGCTCCCGCGGCGGTGGGCGCACTCGCTGGGGGTCGCCAAGCGCGCTCGCTCCTTGGGTTCGATCCTGGGCGGTGATGCTGAGTTGCTGGAAGCCGCCGCGGTGCTGCATGACATCGGGTACGCGCCGGCCATCGCCACAACCGGCTTTCACCCGCTGGACGGCGCGCGCTTCCTCCGTGACCAGGAAATGGCGGACGACCGGGTCGTTCGTCTTGTGGCTCACCACTCCTGTGCCCTGCTGGAAGCCGAGGAACGCGGATTGAGGCAGGAGCTAGAGGGGGAGTTCGAGCTAGAGCGTCCGGACCTGGTCGATGCCCTGCTGTACTGCGACATGACCACGACGCCGGACGGGACGCAGACCACGCCGGTCGAGCGGCTGGACGAGATCGTGCAGAGGTATGGCCCGGACACGATCGTCGGACGGTTCATTCAGCGCGCGGCCCCCGAGATCCACGCAGCGGCGAAGCGCGTTGAGGGTCGGTTGGCGCAGGTCTCTGCCGAGGGTCAGCCGATGTAGGGCTCGTGCCGCGAGTCGTCGAGACCGTGGCGAATGCGCAGCATCATCGACGGATGGATGTCTAGTCCGTCAAGGTCCGCTGGGTCAACCCAGCGGACCTCTTTCGACTCGCTACTCGTACGCAGGGAGCCGCCAACGGGGTGAGCCCGGAAGCAGATGGAGAACTGCTGCCGGACCTCTCCGTCGTCGTACGCCAGCACGTGTTCAGGGTCGGTGTAGAGACCGACGATGCTGTCTACCTCAACGTCGATGCCGGTCTCTTCCGAGACCTCACGGACGGCGGTGTCTCCGATGTGCTCGCCGATGTCGTGGCCACCGCCGGGCAGTGCCCACAGATCGTTGTCCGTCTTGTGGATGAGCAGCAACCGCCCCGAGTCGTCCCGGACGACCGCAGTGACCGAGGGCACCACCGAGTTGGCCTGAGGGGCGTTCGGGTCGCGGAAGTAGTCGATGCGGCTCATCAGGCAGTGCCTTCCCATTCGACGGGTGAGGTGATCGGACGGGCCGATTCCCAGACCTTCTCAACGCTCTCAGCGTAGGCATCGAAGAGTTCACCGCCGGGCACGCGTCGCAGGTGCAGCACGGGGGCCATGTAGGCACCGACGCCGTAGAGGTGCCCGTTCGCCAGCATCTCGTCATCGGCCCGGTAGATCGAGTTGTAGAGGGTCGTACCGTGCAACCGGAACTCCACTCCGGGGAGGCCGAAGAGCGGGCCGTAGTTGATGAGGGCGTTCCGGATCTTGCCTGCCATCGTCGCGCCGATTCCTTCGTCCTCGCCGCGCACCGCCACAGCCGGCGACGTGGGCTCTCCCAACATGAAGCGGATGGGTACTCCGTCGGCTGACTTCTCCTTCACGATCCGGTGGAACGTCGCGTCTTCCGTGAGCCAGAACCCGGAGTACACCAACAGGTCGAACTGACGGGTCGCCTTGGAGTAGAGGTTCGTCCAGAGGGTTTGCATCACGACGGACCGGTGCGGATAGAGCCTGACCAACTCCGCGTTGCCAGAGGCGGTGACCTCGGCTGATGTGCGCTCGTCTGGCCACAGGTACGACACTTCGCACTTCAAAAGCGAGGCTGTCGCGTACTGGAAGCGGCGATATGGCTTGCGCTCAGGTTCGTTGATCCATCGTTCGACCGTCTTGGACGCGACCCCTAGCCGTTCGGCGACCTCATCGAGCGTCAGGCCCAAGTCCACTATCGCGCCGCGCAGTCGCTCGTTCGCCACGCCAACCTCCGACTTGTTGGGACGACTTGGTTCGACTTTACGGGAGCCAAGTACGACCTGAGCCGGTCAGTCGCGAAGTCGATCGTCGTCGTTGGCGGCGCCAGTCTGTAGGTACATCGAGTGCGAGGGGCTCGCAGAACTCAAACAGCCGAAGGGCTTGACGGGGCGAACTCCTCTCTGCAAGATGAGGAACACGTAATACATGTTCCTCTCGTCGGGATGCGTCAGCACGCCGACGAGCGCACGACCAATGGGGGCCACGTCCACGGACGCGGCCTCAAGGGGCCCGGGACAGAGCGGGCCGAGGGCGCACCCGACCCCTGGTCATTCGGGAGGGCTTAGACCGAAAGGTCATGTCTCCATACGCCTTCAACGGGTCATGCCGCGCTACCTGATACGGGCGCGGCGCCCAAAGGAGACCCACTTCGCCCCGGCATCTCGCCGCGAGGGCGCCGCTTCGAATGCGGCCCGGGGCACGCACCACCAACCAAACCACCTCGGAGAGGACATCACGTGTTCGGTAAGAGCCACAGCATCTCCGTTCTGCCCGGCGCGCGTGGCCGTGGATACAGATACTGCTGCACCTGCGGCGCCGAAGGCTTCACGGACCCCACCCGCCTCCTCGCGAGGCAGAGGGGCCAGCGGCACATCGCCAAGTTCAAGGCCAACGGCCGCTAGCCAGATCTCTTCCGCCCCCACGGGGCTGATCCCCACCACAACGGCGCGCACCCCCGGAGCGGCTACTCCGGGGGTGCTTTCGGGCCGTTCCGCCTGTGAGAGGAACCACGACCCATGAACCCCATCGTCACTGTTCAGGACGCTGTTACCGCGTTCGCCGACTTCATGGAGCCGACGGACGCGGAACTGGACGCGATCGAGCAGGAGATGCCGCTGATCCTGGCGGACGTCGACCTGTTGGACGCGCGGATCATCACCCTCGGCCGCACCCCGAACGAGGTGGACGCCCGCCGGATCCGCCGGGCCCGCCGCCGGGTGCTGGCCGAGCGGGCCACGCTGGCCAACCGCATCGCCACGGCGAGCCTGCCGGGCGGTGCGGCATGAAGTGCAGCGCGCGTCTGACCAACAGCTTCGCCGGCGAGTGGGAGCTGTACGTCGTCACCGACGGTACGAGCCTGGACTGGCCCGAGCACTCCTTTGAGCGGACCGCACCGGTGCCCACCTTGCAGGAACGGGCGGATGCGCTGGCCCTGCTCGGCTACTCCGTCGCGGACGAGGTCGCGTGGGAGTGGCAGGAGATCCCCAGCGGCGTCATGGACCGTGTGGAGCTACTGGCGTCGGTGAACGTCCAGCCGATGGGCGGTGCGGCATGAACCCCACCGGACAGAGCCTGTCGGCCGCGCACGCCGAGGTGAAGGCGGAGATCGCCCGCACGGACGGCAAGACGAGTCTTCTGCTGGCGTTCGTCGGCGCGGTCCTGGCCGGTGCGTGGAGCGTCGGCCACGGCATGCCGGTCACCCGCCCCGCCCTCATCGTCGGCGGCGCCGGCATGCTGCTGCTGCTCGCGGCGGCCGGGCTGCTGCTGCGCTCGGTCCGCCCGAACCTGGGCGGCGGACACGGCTTCCCGCTGTGGGCCACCCTGAGCCCCGAACAGATCACCGACACCCTCTCCCAGGACCTGGCCGCCGACATCGCGGGCCTGTCCCGGCTCGCGGTCGCCAAGTTCACCACCTTGCGCCGCGCGGTCGACCTGACCCTCACCGGCGGTGCCCTGCTGGTCCTGGCCGCCCTGCTGGAGATCGGGGGCGCCGCATGAGGGCCAAGACCGCGCTGCCCGCCGTCGCGATGACGGCGGTGTCCATGGTCCTGACCCTGGCCGTGATCGTGATGTGGCTGGGCACTGTTATGCCGTGGCCGGTCGCGCTGGTCGTCGGTCTGGGGATCGACGGCGGCTGGTTGGCCACCCTCGCCTACGAACGCCGACTCGCCGCGCAGGGCGATCACTCCCGCATCGTGACGGGCGTCGGCTGGTGCTTCGGTCTCATCGCGGCCGGTGTCCTGGTGGCGCACGCGCTCACCACTACGGGCTCTACCGCCGCGTGGCTGGCCGTGTCCTGGCTCCCCATCGCGGCCAAGGCTTTGTGGCTGGTCCACGGGCTGTGGGAGCGCACCGCGCTCACCCCGACCGCGCTGGAGTCGATCCGGGGCATCCAGCAGGAAGCCCGCGACGAGGCGGCCCTCAACCGGGCCCGGCTGCGGGCGGAAGCCGTCACCGAGGAAACCCGGCTGACGGCCGTGACCGGCGCCGGTGCCCGCGTCGCCCGCGTCCAGGCCAAGACCGCCAAGACGCTCTCGGGCGCGTGGTCCGAGCTGGAAAGGGCGCGCGCCGGCGAGGACACCGGCCGGGCCCTGGCCAGCGTGGCGAGCCACCCCGCACCCGGTGGCACGCCCTGCTGGGAGCTCCCCGTCTGGGGGCCGACCGAACCGGTTCCGGCGTCCTCGGTCCCCTCGATCGACCCGGCCATCCCTGATTCCACAAATGCGGTGGAATCGACCCTGACTGGGAGGATTCGGTCTACGGCTGACCTGCCGGAATCGACCCCGCTCACGGTCACGCTGACCCGGCTTCCGGTGCCCGATCCGGTCCCGGCCGATGCGGGGAAGTCGAGTCTGCCGTTCAAGCCCGTCCCGGCTCTCACCGCTCCGATCGGATCGACCCCGGCGGGGGTGGTTCGATCGGAGCGGCCGGTGGCGGCGGAGTCGGCCCGACCGGCGGTCCGGGCGACGTTCCGGGTGCCGGAGTCGGCGAAGACGCCTCGTGTGAAGCGCACTCCGGAACAGCTCCTGGACGAGGCGCGGACCCTGACGGCCGACTGGCCGCAGATCCACCTCACCGGGGAGCGGATCCGCCGGGAGCTGCACGTCTCTCCGGCCCGTGCCCGCACGCTGCGGGATGCCCTGATCGCTGAACGGGCCGTGTGATGGGCGCGCTGCCGGTGTTCCGGTGGCGCCTGGCGCCGGACGGATACGCCACCTATCGCCAACTTCGGGCGCGTGGACTGCGCCCGGGCGGTCAGCCGGTGGCGGCTCAGCTCGAACGCCCGCGCCGCCGGCGCGGCCCGCTGGTCGCCTACCTGTACCGCGTCGACCTGGCCATGCCCGTGCGGCCGATGACGCCGGCGAAGTGGGCGGCCCTGGCCAAGGCCAACGCAGCGCGCCGCGTCTGTCCCGCCTGCCGCGCGGATGCCGGATATGTCATCCCGCCCTCGCTCGGCACGTGCGCGCCCTGCACCTTCCCCGAACTCTCCCAATCCGCGAGGAGTGCCTGACCGTGAGCAAGTCCGACATCCGCCGCTTGGACAAGGCGATCCAGAACGCCGAACGCAAGCTCCAGGCCGTGCGCAACCAGGAGATGTGGCCGCTTGAGGGCCACGAGCGGCGCGCGATCCTGCGGGCCGTCGCCGGGGGTGCCTACAGCCTCCACCGGGGCAACGGCACCGCCCGCGCGGACAGCAAAATCGATAACTTGTTCGGTTCGGCCGAGACTCGGCTCATCACGGAGATCGCCGCGTTCAAGGCCGAGCGTCAGCGCCTGGTGACCGAGGCCGCCCAGGACAAGGCCGCGAAGAAGTCCTCCGGGTGGTGGTGACGGTGAGGTTCCCCGAGTGGCTGACCCGTCCGTTCGCCGACGTGGCCGCCCTGGCCCATGACCTGATCGCCTCGCCCCGTGAGGTGCTGCTCGTGCGGGCTCATCACCGCTGGGTCGGTGCCCTGTACCTCACGGCTCTGTCCGTACCGGCATGGTTCGGCTATCAGCCACGACTGATCCCCGCCGTGATGGTGCTGGTCATCGGCGGCTTCTCGCTGGGCCTGGATCTGCTCGGCATGGTCGCGCACGTCGCCTGGCACCGGGGACGCATCTGGAAGAGCATCGCGTGCCCGCTCTGCGACGACGGCGACGACGGCCCCGACGACGACCCCGAGGACCCCGACGTCCCGGATGACCCCTACGGGCTCACCCTCGCCGACCACGCGTGGCTGCACGCGATCTCGGTCAAGGCGCCCACCGCCGTCTGACCCCGCCGCGCCGGGGGTGTGGGCGGCCGGGAAAAGGAGCCCGGCCGCCCACGCTCACTCGGACACACGAAGCCCCGCTGGGACCCGTTCTGCCTGACCAGTCAGGTCACTTGTTGACGCAGAAGTTGCCGGCCGCCGGGTTGAGCGCACCGACGACGTTGACGGTGTTGCCGCACACGTTGACTGGGACCTCGACCGGGACCTGAACGACGTTGCCGGAGACCACGCCGGGGGAATTCACTGCGGCGCCCCAGGCGCCGGTGTCGGCGGACGCGAGGCCCGCTCCGCTCAGGACGACGGCACAGGCAGCGGCGGCAACCGCAAGCATCTTCTTCATGACGATCATGACTCGCTTTCTTTGAGCTAGAGAGGGCGAGGGTTCGTCTCAGGCAGCACCCGGCACGCCGTCCCGGCGGGAGGAGCGCCACCCCGCCCGGACGACTTCCCAGCCCAACACGCAGTTGATCTCTCGGGCACGGACGTTCACTCGAACGATTCGACACCCCACCCGCCAACCCGAGCAGTGTCCGACGCGCACTCACTTCGGGGCCCATCTCGTCGGCCGCCCCCGACTCCTGTGCGACGTCGGGGCGGCCGTCCCTGCCACGGTCCCGGCCACCCCGGCGCTCCTTTTTCTTCTTCAACTCCCGCCCCGATCGGGGCAGTCTGGAGCAGTCTCAGCATGTCCGAGAACGTCGTTCACCTCTACAAGGCCACCGACCCCGACCACGAGCCCACCGGCTCTCCCGCTGGTGAGGGGTCGACTCTGACTCTCGTCGCCGACCCGCCGGCCGAACCGCCCGCTTCGGTGCTGCCGTTGTGGGTGCGCTCCGGCCGCGCCATCAAGGCCTTCGTCACCCACGAGACCACCCGGACGACCGCCCGCGCGGTCGCCCGGCACACCCTCTACGTCGCCGGCGGGGCCCGGATCGCGGCCCGCCGCACCTGGGACGGCCGCACCGCCGCCCGCTATGAGCGGATGCTGCGTGCGGCGGAAGCCGCGGGGAACCACGAGGCCGCTGCCGAGTGGGAAGAGCGCGGGCAGCGCTACCGCGAGGCACGTCATCGCCGCCGCATGGACCTGCTCCACTCGCCCCTCGACGCGGCCAAGGGTGCGGCCCTCAGCGCCGGTATGGGCGTCGGTGGCCTGGTCCTGCTGGGTGTCGTGATGGCGATCGCCACGAAGGACGCCACCGAGGTCGTCACGCCGCTGATGGCGGTCATCAAGTTCATCAACCTGATGATCAGCATCGTGCGCGTGGTGTGGGGGCCCGCCATCACCCTCGGCCCGCTGCTGGCGCTGCTGGCGCTGTGGTCGGTCGGCGCCCACCAGCAGGCCGCACCACAGTGGGCACTGCCCGCCAACGTCCGCAACGGTGAGGGCGAGCCGATCACCCCGTCCATCGTCGTCAAGGCCCTGCGCGACCTGGGTGTCCCCGCGCTGCGGAAGGCCATCACGGAGATGGGCGACGCCGGCGCGTCCATGCTCGGTCCGATCACCATCGCCGGATGCGGGGTCGAGGTCGACGTGACCCTGCCCTCCGGGGTGTCCACGAACGAGGTGCAGCAGCGTCGGCGCAAGCTCGCCGAGAACCTGTCCCGGCATGAGCACGAGGTGTTCATCACCATCCCGCAGGCGGCCCGCACGGTCCGGCTGTGGGTGGCCGACTCCGGTGCGCTGGACGAGCCGATCGGCCCGTCGCCGCTGGTCACCGACGCCACGATGACCGCCAACTACAAGACGGGCAAGGCGCCGTGGGGCGTTGACCTGCGCGGTGATGCGGCCGAGTTGAGCGTGTATCAGCGGCATCTGCTGGTCACCGGGCGTTCGAACCAGGGCAAGACCGCCTCTTTGCGGGCGCTCGCGTTGTGGCTGGCGCTGGACCGCTCGGTGCTGTTCTGGGTGGGCGACCTCAAGGGCATCGGGGACTGGGCCATGTTCGACGGCATCGCCGACGTGCTGATCCAGGGGCCGACCGACGAGCACGTCATCGAGGTCACGGAGATGGTGGAAGCCGCCGTGGAGGAGATGAACCGCCGGATGGAGGCCCGCCGCACCGATCCGGAAGTCGTGTTCCCGCCGCTGATTGTCCTGGTGGACGAAGCGCAGGTGGCGTTCATGTGCCCGGCCGTGGACGAGGACAGGCGGCCCTACGGCGGCGCCAAGGCCACCTCCCGCTACTTCATGGCCGTCCGGAAGATCCACAACCAGGGGCGGGCCGTGGACGTGCTGATGTGGCAGGGCACGCAGGACCCCACCGACCAGAACCTTCCCAAGCTGGTCCGTGAGGGCGCCCACACCCGCGCCTCCCTCGTGCTCGGCACCGAGACACAGTCGCGGATGGCGCTGGGGGACAAGGCCGTCGATGACGGTGCGGCCCCGCACCTGCTGCGCCAGGGTCTGGACAAGGGCACGCTGGTCGTCGCCTCCGACGGCATCGAGATGCCCAAGGGCCAGTCGTCCATCACCGTGCGCACGCACTTCATCGACGACGAGCCGGCCGCCGAGGTCGCCGACCGGGCCAAGGCCCTGCGGTCCGGCGTGATCACCCTGCACGCCGTCGAACGCGATGACGAGGAGCGGGACCCGCTCGCCGACATCGCTTCCGTGCTCGGCGACGCGGACCGGGTGCTCACGCGGGACATCCTCAAGCGGCTCGACGTGCTCAACCACGACGCCTACGGCGACTGGACGTTCAACGACCTCAAGCGCGTGCTGGAGGCGGCCGGTGTCGAGGCGTACAAGTCGCACGGCCTGATGAACGTCCGCCGCGACGACGTCCTTCGGGCGCTCGCCGAACGCGACGACGAGGGTTCCGCTTCCGCCGCCGGATGACGGGGAGGCGGACCCTCCCGGGACGGGGAGGCGGGGAGAACTCCCCAACCCCCTCCCCACCCCGCCTCCCCCGCACTGATCAGCGAAAACATCATTTCGGGGAGGCGGGGAGGCGCCCAGCTCAGACCCCCGAAACCCCCTCCGCACGGCATCCCCCAGGGGGTGCCGTCGCCTCCCCGACCCAGCACCGGAAGGGATTCCGCATGACCCCCGAAAGCACTCACAACGCCGTCCCCGTGGCCGCAGGGATGACCGAGGACGAGGCCACCGTCGAGGCACGCCGGATCATCGCGGACGCCTACCGGCCCGCCCCCGAGACGCCCACCGCGCACCGCGACGACACCCCGCTCCCGCGCTACGGCAGCACCCCGCCCGTGGCCCAGCCGGGTCGGCCGCCGATGAGCCAGGGCGCCACCGACGCCAGCGTCCTCATCCTCTCCGGCGCCGCCGCCACCTCCATGACCGGCCTCACCGCCGCCGTGCTCATGTACGTCTCCCAGACCGCCAACCCCGTCGTGTGCGCCATCGTCTTCGGCGCCCCCACCGCCTTCGTCCTCGCCCTCGCCAAACTCGCCAAACGAGCCCAACCCGCCCCGGACATCCACCAGCACTACGAGGGCCCCGTCTACCAGGACCAACGCAACGTCCACACCACCACGCGCGGCGTGTGGGCCAAGACCAACAACCACCAGTGACGGAACGGACCGATGAAACGCACCTACCGCTTCACCGCCACCATCAGCGACGGCAAGCACCACGACGGCGAAGCCGCCGGAACCGTCCGCGCCGACACCGATGCCGAAGCCCGCGCCCTCGTCGCCGACTGGGTCCGCCAAGACGGCGCCCGCAAGAACCGCACCTGGCACGCCACCCACATCGAACTCAACTAGGTACACCGAGCGGCCGGACACCGGCCACGACCCACAAAGACCAAGGGCGGCCCCCGTCTCGCCAAAGTCCGGGGCCGCCCTCGTTCCACCCATCCAACTGAACAGTGGAGGTCACCCAGCATGACCCATCCGACCGACATCGGGCGAGTGCTCGCCCCGAGCAGCCACCTGCGCATCGCGCTGTACCTCGCGGCGGCCGGCGTGCCGGTGCTGCCCCTGCGGGCGGGGAAGGTGCCGTTCGGCAACTGCCCGGCATGCGCCAAGAACGCGTGCGGGGGCCGGCCGAACATGAAGACTCCGGGCCCCTGCGCCTGCCCGGCGCCCTGCCACGGCTGGGCCGCCGCAACCACCGACTGCCACGTCATCAACTCGGCTCAGTGGGCGCGGGCGTGGCGCGAGGCTGCGGCGGTCGCCTACCACCCCGGCGGCGCCGGACTCACCGTCGTGGACCTCGACAATCCGGCTGCGGTCGCTTGGGCGCGCGAGGTCCTGCCGTCCACCCAGAGCGTGACCACCACGCGCGGAGAACACTGGATCTACCGGGGCACGATGCAGTCCGTCAACGGCGTACGGGACGGCGTCGACATCAAGTCCACGATGGCCTACGCCCGGTGGCTCGGTCCCGGCACCGGCACCATCACGGCGCTGCCGGGGGTCGTGCGTGCACTGGCCGTGAAGGAACCCGCCACGTTCCGGCCGGCGCTGCATTCCATCGCCGTCCCCGCCCAGGCCGGGGGCGGGGGCGGGGCATGCCGTCATCGCACGCCCGCCTACTTGGAACGTGGCATCACCATGGCCGAGCAGCGCATCACCGAGGCCCGCAGCGCCATCCATACCACCGTGTACCGCACATTCCTCGCGGTGCTGTCCACGCACGGCCGGTGCGGCTGCCTCACCGAGGCTCACATCGCGCGGCTGTTCGCCGCCGCGCAGGGCAAGGGTGAATCGCCCCGGCACTGCGCCGACGCGTGGACCAACGCCCGCACCGCACTGGGGATGTGAGCGATGTCCGAGGACGAGAAGACTCCGGCCCGCCAGATCATCACCGACTACGCCCAAGCGCACTTCCGGTACTTCCGCACCATCGACGGCACCGTCTACGCGCAGAAGAACGGCCACCCCGTCGCCCGCCCGATCCGCTCCCAGGGCACGACCGGGAGCCACCGGCAAGAACTCATGGTCGGCCTCTTCAAGGACGGGGTCGGCGTGTTCAACGGCACGGCACTCAAGGAGGCGCTGGACTTGATCGAAGCACTCGCCCTGACCGAGGACGTACAGCCCACTCACATCCGCGTAGCCCCGGGCTTTGACGGCGCGACCTGGCTCGACCTGGGCCGCGACGACGGCCAGTGCGTCCGTATCCACCCCACCGGCTGGGACATCCTCACCCCCGACCCGCAGGAAGTCTGCTGGCGGCGCACCCAGCTCACCGGCGAACTCCCCCTGCCAGCCAGGGACACGAACGGCAAGGGCATCGATCTCCTGCTGCGCCTGTGCAACTTCGCCGGCGCCGAGACCGAGTGCCTGGCCCTGGCCTGGCTGATCGGTTGCCTGGAGCCGTCCGTGCCCGTGCCCGCGCCGTTCCTCACCGGGCCGCAGGGCGCGGGCAAGTCCACCGGCGGCCGGATGCTGGTGCGGATCATCGAAGGGATGAGTGGCGACCTGCGCCGGGCGCCGAAGGACGAGGAGAACATGATCACGGCCGTGGCCGCAGGATGGGTCACCGCCCTGGACAACCTCTCCCACCTGCCCCCGGACCTGTCCGACCTCATGTGCTGCATCGTGACCGGAGCCGAGAGCATCAAGCGCGCGCTGTTCACCGATGGCGACGTCGTCCGCTCCCGCTACCGGCGCCCCATGCTCCTGACCGGCATCGACGTCGGCGTCATCCGCCCCGACCTCGCTGAACGCCTCCTCCCGCTCCGCCTCGTACGGCCCCGGGTACGGCGGACCGAGGCGGAGCTGTGGGCCGAGTACGCGGAACATCTGCCGGTCGTTCTCGGCTCCCTGCTGGACCTGACGGTGAAGGTGCGGGCCGCCGAGGCGGACACCCCCACCGACCTGCGGATGGCCGACTTCGCCCACCTGTGCGCACAGCTCGACGCGGTGACCAGCTTCGGCGCGCTCAATGCCTACCGGGCCAGCCTCGACGACCTCAACGACGACGTCATCGAAGGCGACCTCCTCGCACAGACGGTCCTCAAGCACGCCGCCGGGCTCGACGCAGACGCGGAAGTCCGTATGACGTCCTCGGAGTGGCTGCACTGCCTCACCACCCTCTATAGCGGCGAGGAGTGCCGCCCCCTACCCAAGGGCTGGCCCACCACCGGCAAGGTGCTCTCCGACCGGCTCAAGCGGCTGCAACCGACCCTCGCAGCACGCGGCGTCCTCATCGACTGGGGCCGCACCAGCGCCGCCCGCTACATCGAAATGACCCGCTGCCCCGCGACAACGCTCCCGCCCCCGCACGAGCAGGAAGCGGCGTTCTGACCCGCGCCACCACGGCGGTGCCGCACCGAACAAGCAAGAGGAGCACCCCGCGCCCGGCGTGCTCCTCTTGCTGTTCCGGCGGCTTGCCGCCGCTGCACAAGACGCGCCGCAAGGCGGCTCCTTCTTCACGTCCTGAGCCGCGCACCACCACAGACACCACCCCCTCTCTTTCCTAAGAGCAGAGAAGCTGCGTCACCCGCGTCACCACGGACCAGGAAACGGCCCCTGACCTGGGGCTAGATCGGTGACGCAGACGGCCGACACCCGCGTCATCTCGCGTCACCCGCGTCACAGGTGACAGAACCCCGCGACGCCCTGTGACACGCCCCGAGCGGACAGCGTCACCACATAACAGCAGGTCAGAGACGTAAATGACGTGCGTGACGCGATGACGCAGAAATCCACACCTCGGACACAGCCCGGAATGCCAGGGCGGGACTCGCTCTCCCCCCTTCCCCACAGGAAGGACGTCATGAAGAAGTACCTGACGACCGCGGAAGTCGCCGAGCGCTACCGCACGTCGCCCTCGACCGTCCGCTACTGGCGCTACGCCGAAACCGGCCCGCAGTGCTTCATCAGGCGCGGTCGACATGTTCTGTACGACGCCGATGCGCTGGACAAGTACGACGCTGAGGAGATCGGAGGCCGACGCGCAGCATGACCCGGAACAGCAACCGACCACACCTCATAACTGACTCGGCTCACCCTGAAAGGAGGCGAACGGATGGCTGAGGTGTACGACCGCTGGCACCTCTCCCGACCGCCGGCCGACGCCGAGCCGTGCGAGGCACACAGCACCAAGACCCAGAAGGTCTATCCCAGCGGGGACCATGGCACAGGCAAGCGCTGGCAGGTGCGCTACCGGGACTTGTCCGGCAAGCAGTGCAAGGAGAACTTCGAGAAGAAGACTGCGGCGGACTCCCGTGCCGCCAAGGTGACGACTGAACTCGACGGCGGCACCTTCGTGAACCGGGAGTTGGGCAAGCAGAAGTTCAGAACCATCGCTGAACGCTGGCAGGAGACGGCCGTACACCGCGAGCGGACGGAGTCGAACGTTGACCGAGCCCTACGTCTGCACATCTACCCGACGTTCGGCAACCGTGAGATCGGCCGTATTCAGCGGGCCGACGGAATGAGGTGGATCAAAGAGCGGTCGGCAGTCATCGCGCCGTCGACCTTTGCGACCCCGTGGAACGTATGCACCAGCATCCTGAAGATGGCCCACCAAGAGGGGATCATTCCGAAGTACCCATGGGAGGGGCTGAAACCGCCAGAGGTCTTCTATCCGGAGATCCACCCGCTTGATCCGGAGGCGGTGAAGGCGCTAATCGTGACCGCGTCTCCCCGATATCGTGCCCTGGTGAGGCAGGCCGCTTCGACGGGCCTAAGGCAAGGCGAACTGTTCGGATTGGAGGACGGAGACCCTGCCGAGACTGTGACGGTCAAACAACAGTTGAACCGTCCAGACAGGGGGGTGCCGTATCTCGGGGAACCGAAGACCAGACAGAGCTATCGGTCTGTTCCTCAAGGACGTTCGGTCGTAGACGAGATCGCACGGCACCGTGAGGAGTTCCCGCCGCAGGTCGTGTACATCGAGGATCGGACGAACCCCAGGAAGCCCGTATGGCGCCGTGCTCGATTGCTCTATACCAGCGAGACTGGTGGAGCGATCCGGCGTGCCAGCTGGGCGAAAGTGTGGAAGCGGAACGTCAAGCGGGCCAACGCCCACCTGAAGAGGTCAGGCAGCAAGGTCCGTGTCCCCGAGGGCACGACGCTTCACGATCTGCGGCACTTCTATGCCTCGGTCCTGATCAAGAACGGGGCGACACCGAAGCAGGTGCAGATGAGGCTTGGTCACGCTAAGCCATCGATCACGCTGAACGTCTACACCCACTTGTGGGAGGCGGAGGCGGACCGGACTGCCGACATGATGGAGGCAGTCCTAAGCGATGTGCCCTGACTGTGCCCTCTGACGCCTTGGCATGGCCGACTTCCCTGGTCAGGAAGTCGGCCATCCACCCTGTGCGGGGGTGTCGCCTCTCCGGCGTTCCGCCCCGCCTTCCCGGCCCCCTCAGATCGTGCCCTGCGTGTTCACCGGCCCCACCTCGAAGAGTCCCGAGCACGTCGTCCACGACGCCGGTATCAGGACCGGGGTGCGGGACGCCGGGGCGTAGATCCGCAGGTAGGCGCCGGTGCGCAGGCAGGGGCCGCCCACCGGGCCGTTCGTGGTGCGCAGCACCGCCGAGGCCGAGTGGCCCGGCGTGAGGGTGACCGTGCGGTAGGGGGTGCCGCTGCGGGCGGCTGCGGCGCCGAGCCGGTGGTGGGCGGTGTCGAGGACGCTGACGCCCGGGTAGCCGCGCAGGGTGCAGCTGCTCGTGCTCGTGTCGGTGAACCGGACCGGCCAGTACAGCGACCCGGCCGCCCCCTCCTTGCGGCCCATGGAGAGGTACAGGTCGCTCGCCGCGCAGGTACGGAGGGCCTTGGCGGCCGACGGCGCCGCCGGTGCGCTCCAGGCCGCTCCCGCCGCCGTCAGGCCCACGACAGCGGCCGTGAGGACGGCCGCCGCGCCGCGCCTCGGGGACGTCCGGAAGAACTTCAGAGGGTTCGGACCGTGAACTGACATATCCGTCTCCATCGGGCGAATGGGTGGATGAAGGTCACTGTGTTGGATGCGCCGCGGCCCGGAAAAGTTGTGCCTCGGGCCGCACGATTCCGGTGGGAATCGGCCGAAGGCCGTGACACCGTGCCCCCGCACCGTGACACACGGCTGCAACACCTCTTTCGTAATCATCGCGCAAGGTTGATCGTTGGGCCGTGCATCGATGACCGACACCGATACGACAGGGGGTACGGACGATGGCCGTGAGCCGTAGGGCGCTGCTGGTCGCGGGGGCCGGGATCGGGGCGGGGGCACTCGCCGCGTGCGGTTCCAACACCGGGCGTGGGGGCGGGAGTTCGGGGTCGGAGCTCTCACAGTGGTACCACCAGTACGGCGAGCCGGGCACCCAGCAGGCCGTGCAGCGGTACGCCGCCGCGTACCGGAAGGCGCACGTCACGGTCGAGTGGCGGCCCGGGAACTACGACCAGCAGACCGCCGCCGCGCTGCTGACCGACTCCGGGCCCGATGTGTTCGAGGTCAACGGGCCCACGCTCGACCAGATCCAGGGCGGACAGGTCGTCGACCTCACCGACCTGCTCGACGGCGTCAAGGGCGACTTCAACCCCGCCGTGCTCACGCCCAAGACGTACGAGGGGCGGGTCTACGGCATCCCGCAGGTCGTCGACATGCAGCTCCTCTACTACCGCAAGAGCCTGCTGAAGGCGGCCGGGGTCACGCCGCCCGCCACCCTCGACGCCCTCGTGGACGCCGCCCGCACGCTCACCACCAGCAAGGTCAAGGGGCTATTCCTCGGGAACGACGGGGGAGCGGGGGTGCTGGGCGGAACTCCCCTCTACGCCGCCGGACTTCAGCTCGTCACCGCGGACGGCAAGGTCGGTTTCGACGACCCGGCCGCCGCCCGCACCCTCGGCAAGCTGCGCCGGCTCTACGCCGACGAGTCCCTCCTCCTCGGTGCGCCCGCGGACTGGTCGGACCCGTCCGCCCTCCTTCAAGGCCTCACCGCGATGCAGTGGTGCGGGCTGTGGGCGCTGCCCCAGATCAAGCAGCAACTGGGCGACGATTTCGGAGTGTTGCCCTTCCCCGCGGACGGCGGCCAGGGCAGACCCACCGTGCCCGTCGGGGCGTACGGCGCCGCCGTCAGCGCCCGCAGCAGGCGTCGGGAGGCCGCCAAGGAGTACGTGAAGTGGCTGTGGGTCGAACGGACCGACTACCAGGAGGACTTCGCTCTCTCGTACGGTTTCCACATTCCCGCCCGGATCTCCCTCGCCAAGAAGGCCGCCAAGCTCCACAGCGGCCCCGCCGCGGACGCCGTCCGCCTCGCCACCGAGCACGGGTACGCCCAGCCCCTGCTGTGGACACCGGCCGCGCAGACCGCCTACCAGGACGCGCTCAGCCGGATCATCAAGAGCGGCGCGGACCCGGAGAGCGAGCTGCGGGGTGTCGCAGGGAAGGTGGCAAGTGAACTCCAGCGTGTGAAGAAGAAGTCGTGAGGCGGCGCAGGACCCTCTGGTTCTGGGTGTTCGTCGGGCCCTTCGCCGCCGGGCTCGCGCTCTTCACCTACGTCCCGCTGCTGTGGAGCGTGGGCCTCAGCTTCTTCGACGCGCGGGGCACCGTCACGCCGACGCACTTCGTCGGCCTGGACAACTACACGGCGATGCTGGGGGACGACGCGTTCACCGGCAGCCTGAGGACGTTCCTCGTCTTCACGGCCTTCATCGTGCCCGTCACCTATCTGCTGTCCCTGTCGCTCGCGCTCATGATCAACCGGGTCCGCCGGGCGCGCGCGTTCCTCCGGTCCGTCTTCTTCCTCCCGGCCGCGTGCAGTTACGTCGTCGCGGCCCTGGTCTGGAAGATGTCGATCTTCAACGGGGTACGGTTCGGGCTGGCCAACACCGTGCTCGGGTGGTTCGGCGGCGATCCGGTGGCCTGGCTGTCCACCACCGACCCGCCCTGGTACTGGCTGGTCATCGTCACCGTACGGCTGTGGCTCCAGGCGGGCTTCTACATGATCCTCTTCCTGGCCGGGCTCCAGCGGATCGATCCGGTGCTCTACGAGGCGGCCGCCGTGGACGGGGCCCGGCCCGGCTGGACGGTGCTGCGGCACATCACCCTGCCGCAGCTGCGGGCCACCTCGGTCGCCGTGCTGCTGCTGCTCGTCGTCAACGCCTTCCAGGCCTTCGACGAGTTCTACAACCTGCTGTCCGACGCCCGGGGCTATCCGCCGTACGCCCGGCCGCCGCTCGTCTACCTCTACTACATCGCGCTCGGGCAGGGGCAGAACCTCGGGCTCGGCAGCGCGGGAGCGGTGATCCTCGCGCTGATCATCGCGGTCGTCACGGTCGGGCAGGCGCGGTGGCTGCGGCTGGGAAGGACGGACGCCGATGGATGACGCCCTGGTGCGGGCCGGGCGGGCCCTGCGGGCGGTGCTGCTGATCGCGCTCGCCCTGCTCTTCCTCATCCCCTTCTATCTGCTCGTACGGAACGGGCTGGCCAGCGAGCAGGACATCACCTCGCCCCGATGGACCTTCTTCCCGGGGGAGTTGAGGTGGGGGAACGTCCGGGAGCTGTTCACCGATCCGTCGGTGCCCTTCGCCCGGTCCCTGCTCAACTCCGCGCTGATCGCCGTGGCCACCACCGCCGGGACGCTTCTGCTCGCCTCCCTCGCCGGGTACGGGCTCGCCCGTATTCCCTACCGGCACGCGAACAAGGTCTTCTACGGCATCCTCGGTACCCTCCTGGTCCCGGCCGCCGTCACCTTCGTACCGAGCTTCGTGCTGGTGTCGTCACTGGGCTGGATCTCCACGCTCCGCGGACTGATCGTCCCGACGCTGTTCTCGGCGTTCGCCTGCTTCGTCTTCCGGCAGTACTTCCTCGGCTTCCCACGGGAGCTGGAGGACGCGGCGCAGGTCGACGGGCTCGGGTGCTGGCGGACGTACTGGCTGGTGGTGGTGCCCAACGCGCGGCCGGTGTTCGCGGCCGTCGGGACGATCGTGTTCCTCGGCGCGTGGAACTCCTTCCTGTGGCCGCTGGTCATCGGGCAGGACCAGCGCGCCTGGACGGTGCAGGTCGCGCTGTCGTCCTTCACCACGGCCCAGGTCGTGCGGCTGCACGAACTGTTCGTCGCCGCCGTCGTGTCCGTCCTGCCCCTGCTGCTCGTCTTCCTGTGCTTCCAGCGGTGGATCGTGGCGGGGGTGGAGCGCTCGGGGATCGACTGACGACGGCCGCGTGGTCAGGCGGTCGAGCCGCCGTCCACCACCAGGTCGGTGCCGACCACCGAGGCCGCGTCGTCCGAGGCCAGGTACAGCACCGCGGCGGCCACCTCCTCGACGGTGCAGACCCGGCCGAGCGGGACCGCGCCGCGCATCCGCTCGGCCCGCCCGGCCTCCGTCTCGCCGGGCTTGAACGACATGGCCGTGGCGGTCGGGCCGGGGCTGACGGCGTTGATGCGGACGCCGTCGGCGATGTGGTCCAGGGCGGCGCCGCGGGTGAGGACCGACACGGCCGCCTTGGTGGCGGCGTACGCGGTGGTGCCGGGGACGCGGCTGTGGACACCGATCCGGGAGGCGATGTTCACGACGGCGCCGCCGCCGGGCTGGGTGCGCATCTGCGCGACCTCGGCCTGGAGGGCGAGGAGGACGCCGGTCACGTTGATGTCGAGCATCCGGCGCCAGGCCTCCTCGGGCACGTCCGCGAGCGGCTGCCCGCCGGCTTCCAGGACGCCCGCGTTGTTCACGGCCACGTCCAGCGCGCCGAACCGGTCCACGGCGCCGGCCACGAGGCCGCGCAGGTCGTCGGCGCGGGTCACGTCGGCGGTGACGGCCAGTGTCTTGCCGCCCGCCCGCTCGATCAGCGCCACCGTCTCGTCGAGCGGCTCGCGCCGGCGTCCGGCGACGACGACGTTCGCGCCTTCCCGGGCGAACGCCAGCGCCACGCCCCGCCCGATGCCGGAGCCGGCGCCGGTGACGAGGGCGGTCCGGCCGGAGAAACGGTTGGTCATGATGATCAGATCTCCTTTTTTGAACGATCGGTTCAATTTGAAGGCGACAAACAGCGCCCCCGCATCCCGCAGGGGCGCCCGGTGTCAGTCCAGAAGGGCCAGCGCCTGCTCCGCCGCGTCCCTGGCGCGGGCCGGGTCCGAGGAGGCCTTGCCGACCACCCGCAGACCCTGCATCAGGACCAGCAGCATGCGGGCGAGCGTGAGCGGGTCGCGGTCGGCGGCCAGCTCGCCCTGTGCCCGGGCGCGGACCAGCGCCGCGCGCAGCAGGGTCTCCAGCTGGTCCCAGCTGTGCTCGACACGGCGGGCCGCGGCCGGGTCGTGCGGGGCGAGTTCGGCAGCCGTGTTGGTGACGAAGCAGCCGGTCAGGCGCTGTTTCTCGGCCGTGGCCTCGGCGGCGAAGCGCCGTACGACGGCGCGCACGGCCGGCAGGGCGGGGCCCGGCCCGGACAGCTCCCGCACCAGGGGTGCGGCACTGCCCGCCTGGTAGCGGTCCAGCGCCTTCAGGTACAGGTCGTGCTTGCTGCCGAACGTCGCGTACAGGCTGGCGCGGCCGATCCCCAGGTGCTCGACCAGGTCGGCCATCGAGGTCGCCTCGTAGCCGCGCCGCCAGAACAGCTCCAGGGCTGCCTGCAGCGCGGTGTCCGGATCGAATTCCTTGGTCCTGGCCACATGTCGGAGCCTAGGCTTTTCGGGAACGATCGGTCAAGAAATTATCCGGTGCGGTGGGAGGGCCTACGCCGCCCGGACCTCGTACGCCGTCACCCGGACCGTCTCGTCGTCCAGGCACTCCCCGCCGGCCAGGTCGAAGCGCTGCTTCAGCAGGGGGGAGGCGACGAAGGGGCGGCCCTCGTGGGTGCCGGTCAGGCCGCGGGAGAGGACGGCCGCGCCGGTGAACGGATCGCGGTTGTCGATCGCGTAGAGGCGGTCCGCGCGATCGCGGAACAGAGCCACCTGGCGGCCGTCCGGCAGCAGGACGGCGGCGCCCCGGCCCGGGAGCAGCGCGTCCAGCTCGCAGGCCGTGAACCAGCCCCCGGCGAGCCGGAGCTGGACCTTCAGGGTCGTGGTCTCGACAGCCAGGGTCATCGCGGGGTGCTTCCTTCCAGGACGTCGGCGGCGGGTCGCCTGCCGATGGCGAGCAGCGGCAGGTCGGGCTTGATCTGGTCGCGCTCGGGGACGAAGGCGACGACCGGGTCGGGGGTGTCGGGGGCGTTCACGAAGGACACGAACCGGGTGAGCTTCTCGGGGTCGTTGATGGTCTCGGCCCACTCGTCGCGGTAGCCCGCGACATGCGCCCGCATCAGCGCCTCCAGTTCGTCGCAGATGCCGAGCGAGTCGTGCACCACCACGTCGCGTACGTGGTCCAGGCCGCCCGGGATCCGCTCCAGCCACACGCTCGTGCGCTCCAGGCGGTCGGCGGTGCGGATGTAGAACATCAGGAACCGGTCGATCAGCCGGACCAGTTCGGCGTCCGACAGGTCCTGGGCGAGCAGGTCGGCGTGGCGCGGGGTCGCGCCGCCGTTGCCGCCGACGTACAGGTTCCAGCCGTTCGCCGTGGCGATCACGCCGAAGTCCTTCGACCGGGCCTCGGCGCACTCGCGGGCACACCCGGAGACCGCCGACTTGAGCTTGTGCGGGGAGCGCAGGCCCCGGTAGCGCAGCTCCAGGTCGATCGCCATGCGGACCGAGTCCTGGACGCCGTAACGGCACCAGGTCGAGCCGACGCAGGACTTCACGGTCCGCAGGGCCTTGCCGTAGGCGTGCCCGGACTCGAAGCCGGCGTCCACCAACCGGGCCCATATCAAGGGCAGTTGCTCAGCGCGCGCGCCGAACATGTCGATCCGCTGACCGCCGGTGATCTTCGTGTAGAGGCCGAAGTCCCGGGCGATCTCGCCGATCACGATCAGCTTCTCGGGCGCGACCTCGCCGCCGGGGATGCGCGGCACGACCGAGTACGAGCCGTTCTTCTGGAGGTTGGCGAGGTGATGGTCGTTGGTGTCCTGCAGGGCCGCCTGCTCGCCGTCGAGGACGTAGCCGCTCGCGCCGATCGTCGGGGCGAGGGAGGCGATGACCGAGGCCACCGCCGGCTTGCAGGTCTCGCAGCCCTCGCCGCCCCGGGCGCCCTCGCGGCCGTAGCGGTCGAGCAGGTCCTGGTACGACGTGATGCGCAGGCTCAGGACGATCTCGTACAGCTCCTCGCGCGTCTGCGCGAAGCAGCCGCACAGCCCCTTGTCGGCCTCGACGCCGGACGCCGCCAGCTCGGCGTCCACCAACTGGCCCAGTACCTTGACGCAACTGCCGCACGTCGTACCGGCCTTGGTGCACTTCTTGACCTCGGGCACGGTGGTGCACCGGTGCCCGGTGACCGCGTCGCGGATCGCGCCCTTGGTGACGTTGTTGCAGGAGCAGACGACCGCCTCGTCCGGCAGGGCGGACGGCCCGAGCCGGGCCCCCGAGTCCGCTCCGGCGGGCAGGACGAGGGACTCGGGGGAGACGGGCGGCACCGAACCGGTCAGCGCGCGCAGGGTGCCGTACGCCTCCGCGTCGCCGACCAGGACGCCGCCGAGCAGCGTGCCGTCCCGGCCGACGACCAGCTTCTTGTAGAGGCCCGCGCGGGAGTCGGCGTACACGACGTCGAGGCAGCCCTCGGTGGTGCCGTGCGCGTCGCCGAACGACGCCACGTCGACTCCGAGCAGCTTCAGCTTGGTGGACAGGTCGGCACCCGTGAACGTCACCTGCTCGCCCTCGTCGGCGGCGATGGCGGCGGCGGCCGTCTCCGCCTGCTCGTACCCCGGCGCGACCAGCCCGTACACCCGGCCGTCCGCCGCCAGCGCGCACTCGCCGATCGCGAACACGTGCGGGTCGGTGACCGTACGGCACCGCTCGTCCACGCTGATGCCGCCGCGCTCGCCGACCGTGAGACCGCAGTCCCGGGCCAGCTGGTCGCGGGGGCGGACACCGGCGCTGAACACGACCATGTCGACGCCGAGTTCGGACCCGTCCGACAGCTTCATCCCGCTGACGGCACCCGCCGCCCCGGTGAGGATCTCCTGCGTGCCCACGCCGGTGTGCACGCTCAGCCCCAGGTCCTCGATGGTCCGCAGCAGCGCCGCGCCACCGCCGTCGTCGACCTGCACCGGCATCAGACGCGGCGCGAACTCCACGATGTGCGTGTCGAGTCCGAGCCCCTTGAGCGCGCCGGCCGCCTCCAGACCCAGCAGCCCGCCGCCGACCACCGCACCGGTCCGGGCGCCCTTCGCGTACTCCTCGATCGCGAGCAGGTCTTCGATCGTGCGGTAGACGAAACAGCCGTCGGCGTCCTTGTTCGGCACGGGCGGCACGAAGGGGTACGAGCCGGTGGCGAGGACGAGCGTGTCGTACGCGAAGACCCGGCCGGACCGGGCGGTCACCGTCCTCGCCACGCGGTCGACGGCGTCGGCCGGGTCACCCACGTACAGCTCGATGCCGTGGGTGTCGATGAACGCCATGTCGGTCATGGAGAGGTCCTCGGCGGTCCTGCCCGAGAAGTACGAGGTGAGGGCGACGCGGTCGTACGCCGGACGCGGTTCCTCGCACAGGACGACCACGCGGTGCGTGGCGGTCAGGCCGCGCTCGGCGAGGGCTTCCAGGAAGCGCTGGCCGACCATGCCGTGGCCGACGAGCACGATCGTGGGGGTGGCCCCGGGGGCACGTGTATGCGAGGTCATGCTCCCGAGCGTGCGGCGCGGAGGTTACCCGGCGGCATCACGTCTGTTTCCCGTGCGGAACGCTGCCCTCAGCTGCCGCCGGCTCGGCGTGTGAGGTCGTGGGTGGCGTGGGGCGTCGTGCGTCTGCTGCGGCGTCGTGGTTGCTCGCGCAGTTCCCCGCGCCCCTACGGGGCGCGGCTTCCTGTCAGGTGGGCGAAGACCACCACGTTGCCCTGGTAGCCCGTCGTCGGTGAGTAGCCGCCGCCGCAGGTGATGACGCGCAGCTCCGGGCGGTGGGCCGCGCCGTAGACCTTCTCGTCGGGGAAGTCACGGGCCGCGTACACCTCCACCGCGTCCACGCTGAACACGGCCACGGAGCCGTCGAGGCGGTCCACCTCGATACGGGCGTCCCGCTTGAGCGCGCCGAGGTCGTAGAAGACGGCGGGCCCCTGGGCGTTGTCGACGTGCCCGGCGACGATCGCGGTGCCCGTCTCGCCGGGCAGGGTGCCGGCCTCGTAGTAGCCGGCCAGGTTCTTGTTCCGCGCGGGCGGCACGTCCAGGCTGCCCGAGCCGGTCAGGGCCAGTCCCATCAGCGGGGCGTTCACGCGGATCCCCGGTATGCGGATCCGGGTGGGCGGCGAGGGGGCCAGGGCGCGGGCCGCCGGGGGCTCGCCGCCCAGGTCGGGGCGGCCCTCCGCGGTGGCGGGCTGCGGCGGTGTGTGCGTCCCGGTGCCGCCGCCGAGCAGCCACACCCCGGAACCGAGGGCCACGACGGTGACCGTGGCTATCGCGGTGTCGCCGAGCCGGGCGCCGCGGCCGCGGCCGGCACTCCTCGCGCGCCCGGCTCTGCTGGCGCTCTTGCGCATGTCGATCCCTCTCCCGGGGGCGGACCCCCGAAAATCCCTTCCCCCTCCGGGCCGCGAGGGGCATCGGACCCGGAGGGGGCGGGAAGTGCGGTACCGGCGGACGGACAGCGGAGGGTGTCCGTCAGATCCCGTCGCCTCTCGCCCGGCGATGCAGGAGCCAGGTACCGCCCGCGGCGGCGACGGCCAGCGCCGCCACACCCGCCGCGGTGTGCACGGGGTCGGGGCCGAGTGCGCCGCCGACCCCCGTCTTGAGACTTCCGTGCGGCTGCACCTGTCCGTGCGCCGCGGTCAGGGCCACCACGAGGTCGCCCGTCACCTGCCGGTTGCCCTCCGCGCACTTGGCGACGATCTCGTACGTCCCCGGCTGTGCGCTCTCCGGCACCGCGAACTGGCCGATCACATCGCCCTCGTGCGCGCTCGGCGCCAGCAGGAAGGTGCCGGCGCCGACCGCGCCCGCGTCCCCGGTCGCGCCGCCGCTGTCCTTCCCGCACGCGGCCGTGTTCACCGTGACGTGGCTGCCCGGCACCACCGTGCCGGGAGTGACGTCCAGGGTGCCGGCGGTGCCGGCCCAGGCGGGCGCCGCGGCCGCCCCGACGAGCGCGATACCGGTCAGCAGACGGGCAGTGCGGCGCATGGTGTTCCCCAGACCTTCGCGATTCGGCTGTTCGCTATCGAGGTAAGTCGCAGTCACGGGGTTCCGCCTGCTGATGACCCATCAGGAATGCGGCGAACGGGTGCCGGCCCCCGACCCCCGAACGGCCCAACCCGAGCGGTGTGTCAGCAGGTCACAGCGGTGCGGAGGGCACACGGAAGCGGCCGTCGTGAAGAACACACGAATGGCGCGACGGGTGTCATGGAACCGATGACGGCATGTCAGCGCTCCACGGCCCCGGCCGGCCGGCGTACGGCCGGGTCCCTCAGGTCTCCGGCGGCCGCTCGGGCGGCGGCCGTACGGAGACGGACGTCGTGTCCCGGCGGCACGCGGGAAGCGGCAGGGGTCAGGGGGCGTCGTGCGGATCGGGCCGGCCGTGTGGAGCGGCGCCTGTGGGCCGACCCGAGCGGGAGCCGACGCGCGGGCCGGGGCCGGCGACGCCGGGATGATCCGAACGGCACCCCTCGTGCGGCAGCCGTGCGGCCAGGCCGTCCAGGACGACGTCGAGGCCGTACCCGAACTTGGCGTCCCGCTCCCGGGCGGGGTCCCGGACGGCCGTCACGTCGGTGGCGGCGTAGGCGGCGGAGAGGTTGTCGTGGCCGGCCGCGGCCTGCTGGGCGGCGGGCAGCAGGCGGGAGACGAACTCGGCCTCGGTGTGGCCGGAACGGGCGACCGTGGTGAGCCACGCCGCCTCGGTGGTGCTCATGCCCAGCACGTAGCCGAGCAGGGTGCTGATCGCCGCGTCGGCCTCGGGGAAGCCGGCCTGGACGAACAGCGCGGCGAGCTGCTCGTTGAACGCCATCAGGTTGGGCCCCAGGTAGACGAGGCCCGCCTGGCCCATCACCGAGGACACCCATGGGTGGCGCAGTGCGGTGGCCCGGAAGGACTGCGCGGCCTCGGTGGCGCCCGCCCGCCAGTCGGCCCCGGTGGCCGCCGGTACGCGGATCTCGGCGGCGACCTCGTCCACGGCCAGCTCCATCAGCTCGTCCTTGGTGGCCACGTGCCGGTAGAGCGAGGTCGCGCCCGCGTTCAGCCGGGCGCCGAGCTTGCGCATGCTGAGCGCCTCGACGCCGTCCGTGTCCAGCATGGCGATCGCCTCGCGCACGATCGCCTCCCGGTTGAGCGACGGCTGGTCGGGCTCCCGCCGCTGCCGGGCCCAGACGGAGGGGATCGGGTTCGGGTCGGTCCGTGGGGCCATCGGCGGACTCCTCTGCGTGCCTTCGTGCGTACGTCGTTCGCATCCAGCGTACAGAGGGCATGGGTTGCGCACGCTGTTCCGTAGTGCGTACAGTGTGCGCATCGAACGGAACGGCGTACGCGCAGCGGGAACGCTGTACGCGCCAGGGAGGGAAACCCATGAAGAGCAGGGAAAGCTCGGAACATCGCAGCTCGCGCCGCTGGTGGATCCTCATCGTGCTCTGCCTGAGCACCCTCGTCCTGACGATCGACAGCATGGCGCTCACCGTGGCCGTGCCCTCGATGACCGAGGACCTCCACGCGAGCGCCCAGGACATCCAGTGGATCCTCGACTCCTACGTCCTGGTCTTCGCCGGCCTGCTGCTCACCTCCGGCAGCCTCGGCGACCGCTTCGGCCGCCGGAAGGTGATGCTGACCGGACTGCTGCTCTTCGGCGCGGCGTCACTGGCGGGGACGTTCGCCGCCGATCCGGGCCAGGTCGTCGCCCTGCGGATCGCGATGGGGGTCGGCGGGGCGCTGATCATGCCGTCCACCCTCTCCATCCTCATCACGGTCTTCGACGAGGAGGAGCGCGGCCGGGCGATGGCCGCCTGGGGCTCGGTGTCGATGCTCGGCCTGGTGGGCAGCCCCGTGCTGGGCGGGCTGCTGATCGACCACTTCTCCTGGCACGCGATCTTCTTCCTGAACGTCCCCGTCGTCGTCCTGGCCCTGATCGCCGGTGTGACGCTGATGCCGGAGTCGAAGGCGCCCTGGCAGAAGCCCGACCCGCTGGGCGCGGTCCTGTCCGCCGCCGGGATGACCGCGCTGGTCTGGTGGATCATCGAGATCCCGCAGCACGGCGCCTTCGGCGGCCGTTCCCTGGCCGTCCTCGCCGTCGCGGTGGCCGCGCTCGCCGCCTTCGTCGTCTGGGAGAACGTCACCGCGTCCCCGATGGTCCCGCTCGCCCTGTTCAGGCAGCGCAACTTCAGCGGCGGTTCGCTCTCCCTGGCGCTGGTGCAGATCGGCAACGGCGGTCTGCTGCTGGTCCTCACCCAGTACCTGCAGTTCGTCCTCGGCTACTCGCCGGTCAAGGCGGGACTCGCCTTCCTGCCGCTGGCCGTGACCGCGATCCTCGGCAACACGGTCGGCGCGCAGCTGGCCGCGAAGACCGGCAACCGCCTCGTCGTCCTCGTCGGCATGCTGGTCATGGTGTCCTCCTTCGCCCTGCTCACCACGGTCGGCGCGGGCTCCGGCTTCACCGTCCCGGCGATCGCCCTGGGCCTGCTCGGCCTCGGCGCGGGTGCGGCCATGCCGGCGGCGGTCGGCGCGCTGATGGGCACGATCCCGCCGGAGCAGGCGGGCGTCGGCTCGGCCCTGAACGACACCATCCAGCAGGCGGGCACCGCCCTCGGCATCGCGATCCTCGGCTCGCTGCTGGCCGGCGGCTACACGCACCGGATGCCCGCCGGCGCCCCCGCCCAGGCCCGCGAGTCCATCGCCGGCGCGGTCGCCACGGCCCGCCCGGACCTCGTCCACGCGGCCCGCGAGGCCTTCACCTCCTCGATGTCCACCACCTTCGCGGTCAGCGCCGCCGGTGTGCTGGCGGCGGCGGTGCTGGCCACGGCCGTGATGCGGGACCGCAAGCCGGAGCAGCCCGCCGAATCCCCGGAGCAGGGGCAGGAGCAGGAGCTGGCCGTCTGACCGGACCGGACGGAAAGGCCGGTGCCCACAGGGCACCGGCCTTCCGGCCTTCCAGGGTTCCGGCGTGTCGGGGGGGGCGATCCGCCGGTCCCGCACGTCAGTTGACGTTGACCGCGCTCCATGCCGCCGCCACCGCGTCGTACTCGGTGCTGCCCGCGCCGTAGAGGTCCTTGGCGGCGTTCAGGGTCGCCGTGCGGGCGCCCGCGTAGTCGGTGGAGGAGGTCATGTAGACCGTCAGCGCCCGGTACCAGATCCGGGTGAGCTTGTCGCGGCCGATGCCGGTGACCGTGGAGCCGTTGTAGGTCGGGGAGTCGTAGCTGACCCCGTTGATGGTCTTCGCGCCGCTGCCCTCGGCCAGCAGATAGGCGAAGTGGTTGGCGACGCCGGAGGAGTAGTGGACGTCCAGGTTGCCGACCGAACTGCTCCAGTAGTCCGCCGAGTTGCCGTCCTTGGACGGCTTGTCCATGTAGCGCAGCGCGGTCTTGCCGAAGCCGGGCTTCACGATCTTCGCGCCGATGAGGTAGTCACCGGGGTCGGCGGGGTTGTCCGCGTAGAACTCGACCATCGTGCCGAGGATGTCGGAAGTGGCCTCGTTCAGGCCGCCGGACTCGCCGGTGTAGGCCAGGCCGGCCGTCTTGGAGGTGACGCCGTGGGTCATCTCGTGCCCGGCGACGTCGAGCGCGACCAGCGGTCCGAAGGTGGTGCCGTCACCGTCGCCGTAGGTCATGCAGAAGCAACTGTCGTCCCAGAAGGCGTTGTTGTAGTCGTTGCCGTAGTGGACGCGGTTGTACGAGCCCTTCCCGTCGCCGGCGATGCCGTTGCGGCCGAGGACGTGTCTGTAGAAGTCCCAGGTCATGTCGGTGCCGTACTGGGCGTCGACGGCCGCCGAGGCGCGGTCGGCGGTGGTGCCGGTGCCCCAGTGGTTGTCGGCGTCCGTGAACACCGTCGAGGGCGCGCGGGTGATGCAGATACCGAAGACGCACAGGTCGGTCTGGTTCGCCGCGTCGCCGGTGTACGTCCCGCCGCGCGTCGGGTCGGTGAGGTCGTACGACGATCCCGACGGGGTCGTCTCCAGCGGCACCGTACCGCTGTACAGCGACTTCCCGTCGCCGGTGGCGGTCTCGATGCTGTCCCAGGCGTCGATCCGACGGCCGGTGCGCGCGTCGGTCAGCACCGTGCGGGCGACCGGGTTGCCGAGTGAGTCCAGGCCGGCCGCGTTGGTGCGCCAGGCGAGCTTCGGGGTGCCGTGCAGGGCGTCGACCACCAGCTCCGGGCTGGCCTTGACCTGCTTCAGCCCGTCGCCGAGGTGGACCGCCCGCAGCGCGTTCACCGCGAGGTCGGCGGCCTTCGGCGCGGATATGTGCGGGACGATCGAGGCCAGGGATATCGTGCCGCGACTCGCCCGGTCGGCGCCCCGGTAGCCGCCGTCCTTCGTCAGGTGGACCACGAAGTCGCCACCGAGGACGGGGAGTTGGCGGTACGTGCGCTCGTAGCGGACGTGCTGGGTGCCGTCCCGGTCCACGATCACGTCACGGACGCTGGTGTGTTCGGCGGAGGTCAGGCCCAGGCTCGCGGCATGGGCCAGGAGCGCCGAGGCCGCGTTGCGGACCGCGCCCGCCGCGGTCGGTCCCGGGTCGGCGTGGGCGGTGGGGGAGAGGGCCACGGTGAGCAGGGTCGCGGTGGTGACGGCGACACCGGCGGTGGTGGTGAGGCGACGGGGTCCTCGGACATGCTGGCGTATCCGGCTCATCTGTCTCCTAGGGAAGGCGCCGGTAGGCGTGGGGGGCGCTGCTGCCGACAGAGATTCAAGGAGCCAGGACATGTCATGTCCATAGCCTGTTCATGGAGATGTGTGTGGAGCCCAGGGGGGTACAGAATCGTTTCCGTGATCATTTCGGAACCGGGGGCCCAGCTGCCCTTCTTCGTCTACGGCACCCTGCGTCCCGGCGAGGCCAACCACGACCTGTTCCTGCGCGGCCGCACCATCACCGAGGAACCGGCCCGGCTGCCGGGCGCCGTGCTCTACGACGGGCCCGGCTACCCCTACGCCGTGGAGCACCAAGGCGCGGAGGTACAGGGGGAGTTGGTCACCGCGCGCCCCGAGTCGTACGACGGCCTGCTCGCTGCCCTGGACCGGCTGGAGGAGTACACCCCGGGCGACCCGCGCAACCTCTACGAACGCGTCGCCCGGCACGTCGTACGCGCCGGCGGCAGCGCCGCCCCCGCCTGGGTCTACCTCGCCGCCCCGCCGGTCGCCGCCCGACTGCGGGCCCACGGCACCCGGATCGAGGGCGGCGACTGGCTCACCCGCCGCTGAGCCGGCGCAGCAGCGTCAGCCCCTCGGGCACGGCGACCCCGAACTCCTCGGCGATCACGCGCCGCGCCTCCGCCGCGTCCGCGAGCCTGTGCTCGGTGACCGTGCCGTCGGCGAGCGTCTGCGTCAACAGGTCCCCGTCCAGGGCGATATGGCGCCCGGCGGTGGTCCGCTGGAGATATGGCCGCCGGTTGAAGGGGGAGCGGGGGCCGGTGGCGATGTACCAGTTGAACATCTCGTAGTCCGGGGCGGCGAACGGCTCCAGCGTGAACGCGTACTGCCCGACCCAGTCCCGCGTCCGGCCGTCGTACATCTGCAACTCCAGCATGTCCGGCGGCTGCTCGCAGGCCAGCGGCATCAGCCGGTGCCGTCGGCCGCCGCCCGCGGACTCGGTGCCGGTGACCAGAGGGAGCGGTATCAGCAGCGCACCGGCCGCGCCGAAGCCCACGTCCGCCAGATACGGCTGCGGCTCGCCCGGCACCTCGACCCGCAGCATCATGTGCGTGCGCGGCCGGCTCCACGGCGTCGGGGCGCCCAGCACCACCCGCGCGGCCAGCCCGCCCACCCGGAAGCCGAGCGCCTCCAGGGCGAGCCACAGCAGCGTGTTGTGCTCGTAGCAGTAACCGCCGCGCCGCCCGTGGATCATCTTGGCCATGAGATCGCCGGGCGCCAGCGAGGGCGCCCGGCCGCTCAGCGGGTCCAGGTTCTCGAACGGCAGGGACAGCGCGTGGGCCAGATGAACACCCCGCAGCGTCTGCGGATCGGGCCGCCGGCCGCCCTGCCAGCCGATCCGCCCCAGGTAGGCGTCGAGGTCGAACTGCCCGGTGTCAGCCATACCGGCAATCTACGTCAGCGGTGCCGCGCCCCGTCACGGTCTGCCGGCCCTCCCGCCTCCTGCCCGCCGTACCGCGCACGCCGTGAACTCCGGTGTCCGGCAGGCGGGTCAGGGCGCCCGACCGGCCCGCCGTGAGGCGCGTGGCGTCGGCGAAGTTCACCGCCCCGCGGCGAGCGCCCGCGCCACCTCCGGGTCCTTCGGGCCGAGGAACTGCGGGTCCGGATGGAACACCGCGTCCAGGACCGCCTTGCCGGCCGCGAACACCTCGCGGGTTCCGCCGTAGTACCAGGTCACGTCATGGTTCTCGGCGACCCCGACCCCGTAGGAGGTGACGCCCGCCGCCTCGCACAGCGCCACCGCGCGCCGGATGTGGAAGCTCTGGCTGATCAGCACCGCGCCTTCCACCCCGAAGATCTTCCGGGCCCGCACGCAGGAGTCCCAGGTGTCGAAGCCGGCGTAGTCGCGCACGACCCGTCCGGCCGGTACGCCGTGCCTGCTGAGGTAGGCGCGCATGGCGTCGGGTTCGTCGTAGTCCTTGCGGCTGTTGTCGCCGGTCACCAGGACGACCTTCACCCGGCCCGCCCGGTACAGCGCCGCCGCCGCGTCCAGCCGGTGCGCGAGGTACGGCGACGGCTCCCCGTTCCACAGCCCGGCCCCGAACACCACGGCGACCTTCGCCGCCGGCACGTCCGCCGCCGTGCGCAGCCGGTCCGCCGTGGACGCGTACAGCCACGTCACCGGCAGCAGCGCCAGCACGCACACGGCCATCACGGCCTGCACCAGCCGCCGCTGCCCGGCACGGGTGCGCGGCAGCCGCGGTCGACGGATCCTCATACGTCACATCCCCCCGACGTCCCCCGGTGACCGGTTCCGAAGCGATCGGTCCCGACCCTTCAGGACGCCGGCGGCCCGGATCCGGTTTCGCCTCACATCGCGCAGGTGTACGACGTGAACCCGCGGAAAATACCCGTGACGGCCAGGCAACGGCCACGCAACGTGGCTCCGGCAGGATCGTTTCATGACGGCGTCGACCCCTCCCCGCTCCGGGCCCCGCATCCGCCTGGTCCCCCCGCCCTGCCGCCGCCCGGACCGGCCCGCCCTGGTCCTGGTCGCCCACGGCAGCCGGGACCCGCGCGCGCTCGCCACCGTGACGGCTCTCAGGGACCGCGTACGCGAACTGCGCCCCGGCCTGTCCGTCCGCCTCGGCCACATCGAGCTGAACGCGCCGCTCCTGCCGGACACCCTCGCCGAGCTCGGCGGCGCCCCCGCCGTCCTCGTCCCGCTCCTGCTCAGCCGGGGTTACCACGCCAAGCAGGACATCCCCGCGATGGCGGCCGAGGCGCGGGCGCACGCGCGCGTGGCGCCCCCGCTCGGGCCGCACCCGCTTCTGGCGGAGGCCCTGTACGACCGCCTGCTGGAGGCCGGCTGGCCGACGGCCCCGGACGAGGCCATGCGCCGCTCCGGCGCGGTGGTCCTGGCCGCGGCAGGCTCCCGCGACCCCGACTCGGCCACGGACACCCGCCGCACCGCCCGCCTCCTCGCCGAGCGACTGGGCGTCCCCGTCCTCGCGGCCTACGCCGCGGCGGCCGGCCCGACGGTCCCGGCGGCCCTGCGCACCCTGGCGGCGAGGGGCCGCCACCGGGTGGCGGTCGCCTCCTGTTTCACCGCCCCGGGCCGCTTCGCGACCCAGTGCGCGGCCGCGGCACCCTGGCTCGCCGCGGCCCCGCTCGGGGACCATCCGGCGATGGCCCGGCTGGTCGTGCGGCGTTACGAGCAGAGCCTGGCGACGCCGTCGGCGCAAGCCGCCTGAAGGGGAGCGGCCTGCCTGGCTTACTGTCGAGCCATGGAAGGCACCGCACCGAACGGAACGTACGGCTCCACCTCCGCGGAGCGCTACGCGCCCGAACCCGACAAACGCCCGGGCCGCACCGCCTTCCAGCGCGACCGCGCCCGCATCCTCCACTCGGCCGCCCTGCGCCGCCTCGCCGGCAAGACTCAGGTGGTCACCCCCGGCACCCGCAGCCAGGCCTGGGACGCCAGCCCCCGCACCCGGCTCACCCACTCCCTGGAATGCGCCCAGGTGGGCCGCGAGCTGGGCGCGGCCCTCGGCTGTGATCCCGACCTGGTCGAGGCGGCCTGCCTCGCCCACGACCTCGGTCACCCGCCCTTCGGCCACAACGGCGAACAGGCGCTGAACGACTTCGCGGCCGACTGCGGCGGCTTCGAGGGCAATGCCCAGTCCCTGCGGCTCCTCACCCGCATCGAGCCCAAGCGGTTCGTGGCGGAACGCTCCGTCGGCCTCAACCTCACCCGCGCCACCCTCGACGCCGCCACCAAGTACCCCTGGCCGCGCGGCGCCCACCCCACCGACCCGGCGTCAGGGAAGTTCGGCGTGTACGAGGACGACCGCCCGGTGTTCGACTGGGTCAGAGGCCCGGCGCCGGGCACCCGCACCTGCTTCGAGGCCCAGGTCATGGACTGGTCGGACGACGTGGCGTACTCGGTGCACGACGTCGAGGACGGTCTGCACGCCGGTCACATCGACCCCAACTGCCTGTACGCCGAGTCGGAGCGGCAGGCGGTGTTCGAGGTCGCCGTCGGCCGCTACGTCCCGGCGGACACCGACCCCGCCGAGCTCTCCGCCGCCCTCGACCGCCTCCAGGACGCGGAGTGGTGGCCGCACGGCTACGACGGCACCGCGGTCGCCCAGGCTCGGCTGAAGGACACCACCAGCCAGCTCATCGGCCGGTTCTGCCTGGCCGCCGAGGGCGCCACGCGCGCCGCGTACGGCACCGGCCGGCTCACCCGCTACGGCGCCGAACTCGTCGTACCCCGCGAGGCCCGGATGGAGTGCGCGGTGCTCAAGGCGGTCGCGGACCGTTACGTCATGCAGCGCGCCGAGCAGGAGCGGGAGCGCGCGGACCAGCGGGTGATCGTGGCCGAGCTGGCGCAGGCGCTCACGGTCCGCGCGCCGGACGGTCTCGATCCGCAGTTTCGGGCCCTGTTCGACGGGGCAGGCGACGACCACGCGCGCAAGCGGGTGATCGTCGACCAGATCGCCTCCCTCACGGACGTGTCCGCGCGGTCCCTGCACGCGAGACTGACGGGGCATATGTGAGAGGAAAGTGACCTCCGGTGGCCTGATCGGGTCACTCCCTCTTCCCGCGGGACGCTGCGTGCGG
Organism: Streptomyces sp. MUSC 14; assembly: GCF_001866675.1. Taxonomy (NCBI): domain Bacteria; kingdom Bacillati; phylum Actinomycetota; class Actinomycetes; order Kitasatosporales; family Streptomycetaceae; genus Streptomyces; species Streptomyces sp. MUSC 14. Next base: position 416,661 of record NZ_MLYN01000007.1, on the reverse strand, counting down.
GACGCTCACACATGGCGACACCCTTACGAGGAGGCATCAAGTGGTCGACGCGGATCAGACATTCGTCATCGTCGGGGGCGGTCTCGCCGGCGCGAAGGCGGCGGAGACGCTCCGGGCGGAGGGCTTCACCGGCCGGGTGATACTGATCAGCGACGAGCGCGACCACCCGTACGAACGCCCGCCGCTGTCCAAGGGCTACCTGCTCGGCAAGGAGGAGCGCGACAGCGTCTTCGTGCACGAGCCCGCCTGGTACGCGCAGAACGACGTCGAGCTGCACCTCGGCCAGTTCGTCGACCGCATCGACCGCGCGGCGAAGACGGTCCGCTTCGGCGACGACGGCACCCTCGTCCGCTACGACAAGCTGCTGCTGGTCACCGGCGCCGAGCCGCGCCGCCTCGACATCCCGGGCACCGGCCTCGCGGGCGTGCACCATCTGCGCCGGCTCGCGCACGCCGAGCGGCTCAAGGGCGTGCTCGGCTCGCTCGGCCGGGACAACGGGCACCTGGTGATCGCGGGCGCCGGCTGGATCGGCCTGGAGGTCGCGGCGGCGGCCCGCGAGTACGGCGCGGAGGTCACGGTGATCGACCCGTCGCCCACCCCGCTGCACCACGTGCTCGGCCCCGAGCTGGGCAACGTCTTCGCCGAGCTGCACCGCGAGCACGGTGTCCGCTTCCACTTCGGGCGGCACCTCACCGAGATCGTCGGCCAGGACGGCATGGTGCTCGCGGCCCGCACCGACGACGGCGAGGAGCACCCGGCGCACGACGTCCTCGCGGCGATCGGCGCGGCGCCCCGGACCGGTCTCGCGGAGGCGGCCGGGCTGGAGATCGCCGACCGGGCGCACGGCGGCGGCATCGTCGTCGACGAGCGGCTGCGCACCTCCGACCCCGACATCCACGCGGCCGGCGACGTGGCGAACTTCCCGCTCGCCCTGTTCGGCACCCGGCTGCGGGTGGAGCACTGGGCCAATGCCCTCAACGGCGGCCCGGCCGCCGCCCGCGCGATGCTCGGCCAGGAGATCAGCTACGACCGGGTGCCGTACTTCTTCACCGACCAGTACGACCTGGGGATGGAGTACAGCGGCTGGGCGCCGCCGGGGTCGTACGACGAGGTGGTGATCCGGGGCGACGCCGGCAAGCGGGAGTTCATCGCGTTCTGGATGAAGGAGGGACGCGTGCTGGCCGGGATGAACGTGAACGTGTGGGACGTCACAGACCCCATCCAGAAGCTGATCCGCTCCCGGGCCCAGGTGGACACGGAGGCCCTGGCCGACCCGCACGTACCCCTGGACGGCCTCGCCTCCTGACCATCGGGGGTGTCGGTGCGGCCCCGTAGAATCACCTCGTGGCAGGACGGATCAACGACGAGGACGTGAAGGCGGTACGGGACGCGGTCCCGATCGACGCCGTGGTCTCCGAGTACCTCCAGTTGCGCAGCGCGGGCGGCGGCAATCTCAAGGGCCTGTGCCCGTTCCACGACGAGAAGTCGCCGTCCTTCCAGGTCAGCCCGAGCAAGGGGCTCTTCCACTGCTTCGGCTGCCAGGAGGGCGGCGACACCATCACCTTCGTGATGAAGGTGGACCACCTGTCCTTCTCGGAGGCGGTGGAGCGGCTCGCCGCCCAGGCGGGCATCACGCTGCGCTACGAGGAGGGCGGGTACAACCCGGCCCACCAGCGCGGCGAGCGGATCCGCCTGGTCGAGGCGCACAAGATCGCCGCGCAGTGGTACGCCGAGCAGCTGGCCACCAGCCCCGAGGCCGAGACCGGCCGGGTCTTCCTCGCCGAGCGCGGCTTCGACCAGGCCGCCGCCGTCCACTTCGGCGTCGGCTACAGCCCCCAGGGCTGGGACCATCTCACCCGCTATCTGCGCGGCAAGGGCTTCACGGACAAGGAACTGGTCCTGTCCGGGCTGTCGCAAGAAGGCCGCCGCGGGCCCATCGACCGCTTCCGCGGCCGCCTGATGTGGCCCATCCGGGACATCGGCGGCGAGGTCGTCGGTTTCGGCGCCCGCAAGCTGTACGAGGCGGACAACGGCCCCAAGTACCTCAACACCCCCGAGACGGCGATCTACAAGAAGTCCCAGGTCCTCTACGGCGTCGACCTGGCCAAGCAGCACATCGCCAAGGCCAGCCGGGCCGTGGTCGTCGAGGGCTACACCGACGTCATGGCCTGCCACCTCGCCGGCGTGACGACCGCGATCGCCACCTGCGGCACGGCCTTCGGCGGCGAGCACATCAAGATCCTGCGCCGTCTGCTGCTGGACAACGGCTCGGCCCGCGTCATCTTCACCTTCGACGGCGACGCGGCCGGCCAGAAGGCCGCGCTGCGCGCCTTCGAGGACGACCAGAAGTTCGCCGCCGAGACGTACATCGCGATCGCGCCGGACGGCATGGACCCCTGCGAGCTGCGCCTCGCCAAGGGCGACGAGGCGGTGGCCGACCTGGCCGAACCGCGCACCCCGCTCTTCGAGTTCGCGCTGCGCCAGATCGTGAACCGCTACGACCTGGACACCCCGGCGGGCCGCGCCGGTGCCCTGGACGAGGCGGCCCCCATCGTCGCCCGGATCAAGAACAGCGGCGCCCAGCACGAGGTCGCCGTCCAACTGGCCGGCATGCTCGGCATCCTCGACACCCAGTTCGTGGTCAAGCGGGTGGCCCAGCTGGCCCGCTGGGCGCGCGAGCGCGGCGGCCAGGGCCCGGCCCCGGCGGGCCCGCGGTCGTACGAGGCCGCTGCCCGCCCCGCCACGGCGGGCCCCGCCCTCCAGCTCCGCAACCCGATCTACGCCACCGAACGCGAGCTGCTCAAACTCGCCCTCCAGCGCCCGGAGCTGGTCTCCCCGGCCTTCGACGCGTACGGCGTGGACGAGTTCACGGCCGCCCCCTACGCCGCCGTCCGCCAGGCGATCCTGGACGCGGGCGGCGCCGAGTACGGCATGCAGGACAGCCAGGAGTACCTGGTCCGGGTCCGTGAGGCGGCCCCCGACGACACGGTCCGCGCCATGGTCACGGAGCTGGCCGTGGAGGCGATCATGCGCCGGACGGTCGACGAGAACTACGCGGGCGAACAGCTCGTGACCGTCCGCCGCCGTGCCGTGGAGCGCCGCGTCCAGGAACTCCAGATCACCGCCCGCCGCCTGGAAGCCGGCGGCGACCCGGCCCAACTGGCCTCCGCGCACAACGAGTTGTGGGTCCTCCAGCAGTACGACCAGTCCCTGAAGACCCGGGGCTCGGAGGCGCTGTGAAGGGGGCTAGTCCGCTTCCTGGGGCTGCTCGGGCGGTGCGATGCCGAGGTGGTCGGTGATCGCGCCGACGTGTGTGGTGAGCGTTCCGATCTGCTCCATCATCGCCACCTGGCCGGACACCAGGGCGCCGAGCAGTTTGCTGTGTTCCTCCAGCGTCTTGCCGTGCTCAAGCTGCGTCTGCCGAAGTGCCTGCATCAGTTGCACGTCCGCCCTGCGCTGCTCCTGAAGCGCGGCCACGTCGCGATCGGAGTTCACTGCGAGGTGCCGGGTGGCAGCCTGTTCCTCCGCCACGTCGTGCACCTGCGCCTCCAGCGCCTCCACACGCCGCCGCAGCTCGTCCATCTCGCTCATGCCTTCCATCCTGCCTCATGCCGGTGCGGCCCACTCCTGGCCGCATATGTCATTCGGATAGTCCGACGAGCTGAGTAACCACCCGGTCACGAGACGAACGCAAAAAGTCACCGCACGCCCCTCGTGGCGGGGATGTGTCGTACTCCACACTGGGGGCGGTGCCCGAGTCCTCGGAGCGCAGGCCGTCGACTCTCCGCTCCCGAAGTAGCGCTGTCGCACTCGGTCGGCAGCGATCATCCTGGAGGTCGCCCCCGTGCAGACCCAGACCCTCACTCAGACCGACAGCGCCACCCGTGCCACCCGCACCACCCGCGCCACCCCCGTCACCGCGGACGAGCCGGACGCCGAGCCGGACGTCCTCGGGGCCGTGCCCCCGCAGAGCCGCGGTGACCGGCACCCGGAGGGCACGCCCGCCGAGCCGGCCGAACCGCCGGCGGACGCCCTCACGGACGAGCCCCAAGAGCCCGAGGAGCCCGACGAACCCGCCGTCGCACCGGTCGCCGCACGGGCCGACTCCGGTGGCCCCTCCGCCGATCTGTTCCGCCAGTACCTGCGCGAGATCGGGCGCATCCCGCTGCTCACCGCCGCCGAGGAGGTCGAACTCGCCCGCCGGGTCGAGGCCGGCCTGTTCGCCGAGGAGAAGCTGGGCAACACCCCCGACCTGGACACCAGGCTGGCGCTCGACCTGGACCGGCTCGTCGTCATGGGACGGATGGCCAAGCGCCGGCTCATCGAGGCCAACCTGCGGCTCGTCGTCTCGGTCGCCAAGCGGTACGTCGGACGCGGGCTGACCATGCTCGACCTCGTCCAGGAGGGCAACCTCGGGCTGATCCGCGCGGTGGAGAAGTTCGACTACGCCCGTGGCTACAAGTTCTCCACGTACGCCACCTGGTGGATCCGCCAGGCCATGTCCCGGGCGCTGGCCGACCAGGCCCGCACCATCCGCGTCCCGGTGCACGTGGTCGAGCTGATCAACCGGGTCGTGCGCGTGCAGCGCCGGATGCTCCAGGAGCGGGGGTACGAGCCGACGCCCGACGAGGTCGCCGCCCACCTCGACCTGCCGCCCGAGCGGGTCAGCGAGGTGCTGCGGCTCGCCCAGGAACCGGTCTCCCTGCACGCTCCGGTCGGCGAGGAGGAGGACGTGGCCCTCGGTGACCTCATCGAGGACGGCGACGCCGCCAGCCCGGTCGAATCGGCCGCGTTCCTGCTGCTGCGGCAGCACCTGGAGGCGGTCCTGTCCACGCTGGGGGAGCGGGAGCGCAAGGTCGTCCAGCTCCGCTACGGCCTCGCCGACGGCCGGCCCCGCACGCTGGAGGAGATAGGCCGCATCTTCGGCGTCACACGGGAGCGGATACGGCAGATCGAGTCCAAGACCCTCAACAAGCTGCGGGATCACGCGTTCGCGGACCAGCTGCGGGGCTATCTGGACTGAAGCGGGGCCGCCCGGGACGGGCGGCCCCGCTGTGCTGTCAGTCCACCTCGGCCACCGCCTGCGCGAACTGCGCCTTGTAGAGCCGCGCGTACGCCCCGTCCGCCGCCAACAGCTCGGCGTGCGCGCCCTGTTCCACGATCGAGCCGTTCTCCATCACGAGGATGGTGTCGGCGTCCCGGATCGTGGAGAGCCGGTGGGCGATCACGAACGAGGTGCGGCCGTGCGCCAGTTTGGCCATGGCCTTCTGGATCAGGACCTCCGTGCGGGTGTCCACGGAGCTCGTCGCCTCGTCCAGGACCAGGATCACCGGGTCGGACAGGAACGCCCGCGCGATGGTGATGAGCTGCTTCTCACCCGCGCTGACCCCCGTGCCCTCGTCGTCGATCACCGTGTCGTAGCCCTCGGGCAGGGTGCGGATGAACCGGTCGGCGTGGGCCGCCCGGGCCGCCTCCTCGATCTCCCCGCGGGTGACCTCGCGCGCGGCGCCGTACGCGATGTTCTCCGCGATCGTGCCGCCGAACAGCCAGGTGTCCTGGAGCACCATGCCGATCCCGGACCGCAGTTCGTCGCGGGTCATCCGCCGGACGTCGACGCCGTCCAGGGTGATCCGGCCGCCCGAGACGTCGTAGAACCGCATCAGGAGGTTGACCAGCGTGGTCTTGCCCGCGCCGGTCGGGCCGACGATCGCGACCGTGTGACCGGGCTCCACCGTGAGCGAGAGATCCTCGATCAGCGGCTTCTCCGGGTCGTACCGGAAGGACACGTGCTCCAGGCGGACCCGTCCGCGCAGCTCCTCGGGCCGCTCGCCCGGCACCGGATCGGCCTCCTGCTCCTCGGCGTCGAGGAGTTCGAAGACCCGCTCGGCCGAGGCGACGCCGGACTGCACCAGGTTCGCCATCGAGGCGACCTGGGTCAGCGGCATCGAGAACTGCCGCGAGTACTGGATGAAGGCCTGCACGTCACCGATGGACAGCGAGCCGGAGGCGACCCGCAGCCCGCCGACCACCGCGACCAGCACGTAGTTCAGGTTGGAGACGAACATCATCAGCGGCTGCATCACACCGCTGTTGAACTGTGCCCTGAACCCGGCCTCGTACAGCGCCTGGTTCTGCTCGGCGAACTGCTGCGCCGACTGCTGCTGCCGGCCGAACACCTTCACCAGGGTGTGCCCGGTGTACATCTCCTCGATGTGGGCGTTCAGTTTGCCCGTCGTGCGCCACTGCTGCACGAAGTGCGGCTGGGACCGCTTGCCGACCCGGGTCGCCACCAAGGCGGACAGCGGCACGGTGACGAGGGCGACGAGCGCCAGGATCCACGAGACCCAGAACATCATCACCAGCACGCCGACGATGGTGAGCAGGGAGTTGATCAGCTGGCCCATCGACTGCTGGAGCGTCTGGCCGATGTTGTCGATGTCGTTGGTCGCACGAGAGAGCACCTCACCGCGCTGGCGCTTGTCGAAGTACGACAGCGGCAGCCGGGACAGCTTCGTCTGCACCTGCTCGCGCAGCCGGAGCATGGTGAGGTTCACGGTCCGGTTGACCAGCCGGGTCGCGACCGCCATCAGCAGGCCGGAGGCCATGAACGTGCCGAGCGCCAGCAGCAGGACGTCGCCGACGGCCCCGAAGTCGATGCCCTTGCCCGGGGTGAACGCGGTGCTCCCCAGCATGTCCGCGACCGCGCCCTGGCCGTGGGCCCGCATCTGGTCGAGGACCTGCTGCTTGGTGACACCGGCGGGCATCCGCCGCCCGATGATGCCGGAGAAGACCAGGTCGGTGGCCCGGCCGAGGATCTTCGGGCCGATCACGCTCAGGGCCACGCTGACGACCGTGCACAGCAACAGGAGACAGATCGTGGCCCGTTCGGGTCTGAACTGGGCGAGGAGCCGTTTGCTCGACCCCTTGAAGTCCATGGAGCGCTGGTCGGGACCGCGCCCGGCCATCATGCGCATGGGCCCGGCCATCAGGCAGCCTCCGCTTCCGTCAGCTGGGAGAGCACGATCTCCCGGTAGGTCTCGTTGCCCGCCATCAGCTCCTGGTGGCGGCCGCTGCCGACGACCCGGCCCTCGTCCAGCACGATGATGCGGTCCGCGTCCCGGATGGTCGCCACGCGCTGGGCGACGATGACGACGGTGGCCTCGGCGGTCTCCCGGCCGAGCGCCGCGCGCAGCGCCGCGTCGGTGGCGTAGTCGAGGGCGGAGAAGGAGTCGTCGAAGAGGTAGATCTCCGGGCGCTGGACGAGGGTGCGGGCGATGGCGAGGCGCTGGCGCTGACCACCCGACACGTTCGTGCCGCCCTGTGCGATGGGCGCGCCGAGCCCGCCCTCCAGCTTGCTGACGAAGTCCTTGGCCTGCGCCACCTCCAGCGCCTGCCACAGTTCCTCGTCGGTGGCGTCGGGATTGCCGTAGCGCAGGTTGGTCGCGACCGTGCCCGCGAACAGGTACGGCTTCTGCGGGACCAGGCCGACCGTCCTCGCCAGCAGCTGCGGCTCGACCTGCTGCACGTCCACGCCGTCGACGAGGACCTCGCCGTCGGTCGCGTCGAACAGTCGCGGGACCAGCCCGAGCAGCGTGGACTTGCCGCTGCCGGTGGAGCCGATCACGGCGGTCGTCTCACCCGGCCGGGCGACCAGGTCGACGCCCTTCAGCACCGGCTCCTCGGCCCCCGGATAGCGGAAGCCGGCCGCGCGGATCTCCAGATGGCCGTGCGTGCGCAGCTCGGTGACGGGCGCGGCGGGCGGCACCACGCTGGAGTCGGTCGCGAGGACGTCCTGGATGCGCTCGGCGCAGACCTCCGCGCGCGGCACCATCATGAACATGAAGGTGGCCATCATCACGGACATCACGATCTGCATCAGATAGGCGAGGAACGCCGTCAGGTCGCCGATCTGCATGTCGCCGCTGTCGATGCGGTGTGCGCCGAACCACACGACCGCGATCGACGACACGTTCACCACGGTCATGACGACGGGGAACATCAGCGCGAGCATCCGGCCGGTGGCCAGCTGCATCTCGGTCAGGTCGCCGTTCGCCCTCCCGAACCGCTCCTGCTCGTAACCGTCCCGCACGAAGGCGCGGATCACCCGGTTGCCGCTGATCTGCTCCCGCAGCACCCGGTTCACCGTGTCGAGACGTTCCTGCATCGACCGGAACAGCGGCCGCAGCCGGCGCACGATCAGCGTGACGCAGATCGCGAGCACCGGAACGACGGCCACCAGCACCCCGGACAGCGGCACATCGAGGCCGAGGGCCATCACGATGCCGCCGACGCACATGATGGGCGCCGACACCATCAGCGTGAACGTCATCAGGGCCAGCATCTGGACCTGCTGTACGTCGTTCGTCGTACGGGTGATGAGGGAGGGGGCACCGAAGTGGCCCAGCTCACGCGAGGAGAAGGACTGCACCCGGTCGAAGACGGCTCCGCGCACGTCCCGGCCGAGCGCGGAGGCGGTCCGCGCACCGAAGTAGACGGCGCCGATGTTGCACACGACCTGGGCCAGCGAGATGCCGATCATGAGGGCGCCGAAGGACAGGATGTAACCCGTGTCACCCTTCACGACACCGTTGTCGATGATGTGCGCGTTGAGGGTGGGCAGATAGAGGGTGGCGCACGTCTGGAGGAACTGGAGCAGCACCAGCAGGGCGATGGGTTTTTTGTAGGGCCTGAGATAGGCCCGTAGGAGTCGTATGAGCACGCTGCGTCTCTCGGAGTCGGCGAAGGGGCGGTTCGGTTGCCCTTGGCCCCTATCGTCCGACACTCCACCCGCGTTACCTCAAGTGATTTACCCGGCGGACGAACGTGTACAGCCACGCGTGCGGAAGCTCGTACGACACTTACGAGTGAAACGCCCCCGGGTGCGTCTGCTCCCGCACGGCCGTGAACTGCTGGCGCACCGCCTGACCCACCGCCAGCTCGTCGCCCGGCTCCAGCACCTGCGCCGCCGCGCCCTGCCAGGCCGGCGGAGTGCGCGGGTCGAGTGTGCCCTGCGACACACCGAGTGCCCAGGCGGCCTGCCGGGCCGCGCCGATCGCCGCGTAGTCCGCCGGCTGCGGCACGACGACCTGCGCGCCGAACAGCGTGGGCGCCGAGGCCTGTACGGCGGGCAGCTCGGCGGCCGGGCCCAGCAGGAAGATCCGCCGCACGTCCACGCCCCGCCCGCGCAGCACGTCCAGCGCGTCGCCGAGCCCGCACAGCATGCCCTCGAACGCGGCCCGTGCCAGATGCTCCGGCTTCATCGACTCCCGGCGCAGCCCCGCGAGCGTCCCGGCGGTGTGCGGCAGGTTCGGCGTGCGCTCACCCTCCAGATAGGGCAGCAGCACCAGCCCGTGCGCCCCCGGCGTCGACTTCATCGCCAGATCGGACAGGCTCTCCAGGTCGGGCAGGCCGAGCAGTTCGGCGGCGCCGCGCAGGGTCCGTACGGCGTTCAGGGTGGTGACGACCGGCAGGTGCATGCCGGTCGCGTCGGCGAGGGAGGTGATCATCCCGGTCTGGTCGGCGAGCGCCTCCGGGTGGACGGCCATGACCGACCCGGACGCCCCGAGGCTCACCACCGCGTCCCCCAGCCCGATCCCCAGCCCGAACGCGGCGGCCATGGTCTCCCCGGTCCCGGCCGAGATCAGCAGCCCCTCAGGCGTCGTACCGGCCGCGTCGGACGGGCCGATCACCTCCGGGAGCATCGCCTGGTGCCCGAGCGCCAGCTCGACCAGGTCGGGCCGGTAGGCGGCGGTGGCGGCCGACCAGTACCCGGTCGAGGAGGCTCCGCCGCGGTCGGTCGTCCGGCGCACGGGCCGGCCGAGCAGCTGCCACACCAGCCAGTCGTGCGCCTGGAGCAGTACGGCCGTGCGGCGGGCGTTCTCGGGTTCGTTCTTTGCCAGCCAGCGCAGCTTGGTGACCGGCGCGGCAGCCTGCGGCACGCTCCCCACGGCCTGCGCCCACGCCTCGCGCCCGCCGAGCGCGTCGAGCAGATCGGCCCCCGCGACCTGCGCCCGCTTGTCGCCGCCGACCAGCGCCGGGCGCACGGTGTTGCCCTGGGCGTCCAGCGGGACGAGGGCGTTCTGCTGGGCCGAGACCCCGATGGCCTGCACGCCCTCCAGCAGACCGCCACCGGCGGCCTCGCCGAGGGAGAGCAGCCAGGCCTGGGGGTCGATGTCGCTGGGGCGGCCCTCGACCGGGTGCGGGGCGTAGCCCTGCCGCAGTACGGCGCCGGTGTCCGCGTCACAGACGACGATGCGCGTGAAATCTGGCGAGCTGTCCAAGCCGGCGACTATCCCCATACACCGAATTTTGCAGCATTCCTGAGGATGCTCGGGCCAGGGACGTCCAAAGGAGTGGGGGGTTCAGGTGTTGCTCGTGCCCCAGTCGTCCTCGGGGGTGCCGTTGAGGGTGCGCTCGCGCAGGCTGCGGACCCGCTGGCTCACCGTCTCGGGGACCCGGTCGCCGACCTTGCCGCTGACCGTGTGGAAGGCCTTGCCCGCGTACTGGCGGCCCTGCTGAGCAGCGGTCTCGGCGGTGTTCCGGACGGCCGGGCTCTGTGCGATCCGGCGCGCGGCCTTCTTCAGCTGCTCGTAGCGTTCGCGTCCGGCCCTCGTGCCGAGCACGTAACCGACGGCCAGTCCCGCGACGAACGTGAGCCGGTAGCGCATGGCTGCCACCCTTCCCTTGCCTGGGTCTGCGGTGCGACGTGGGGCGCCTGGGGATACCGATTGGCGGAGCACCCCCCTGCTTGCGCTAATGTATGTGTCGCAGCGAGCGCCCGCCCCCTGGCGAATACCCAGGTAGGTGCGTTCGATGCAATCGAGGCGATCCTCCGTAGCTCAATTGGCAGAGCAGCCGGCTGTTAACCGGCAGGTTACTGGTTCGAGTCCAGTCGGGGGAGCTTCGGTCCTCCGTAGCTCAATTGGCAGAGCAGCCGGCTGTTAACCGGCAGGTTACTGGTTCGAGTCCAGTCGGGGGAGCGCAGTGATCGAGGGCCCCTCAGGGGTCCTTTTTCATGCCCGCTTCATGTCCGCGGGAACCGGCGCGGCCGCGGCGGTGTCCTCAGGATCATGAGCAGCGCAGAAGCCGACCATCCGAAGCAGGAGATCGTATGAGCGGCTATGCTGCGGCAGACGGCGCGCACACGTGTACGCGACACGCCGCTATGGGGCGGTAGCTCAGCCGGTTAGAGCAGCGGACTCATAATCCGTCGGCCGTGGGTTCGAGTCCCACCCGCCCCACCACAGAAGAAACGTCGTGACCTGCGGAAACGCAGGTCTCACGCTAGCGCCGTCGAGGCGAACGACATACGGCCGACACACCGTGCGCTCGTATGATTCCCTCCATGGCCTCAATTTTGACCAACCAACTCAAGGATGGAGCTTGCTCCTACACCGTCAGGTGGTACGCCGGCGGCGCCCGGTCGGGGGATCGGCAGAGGGAGACCTTCGACGATCTCAAGACGGCGGAACGTTTCCGCGACCTCGTCAATGGTCACGGACAGCAATGGCCGCCGGGGTGGGTCAAGGGTGAGGGGTTCGTCGAACCCGACGAGTCTGAGGTACCGGATGCCGAGATGTTCTCGGCGTACGCCCATGCCTATGTAGGGTTGTTGACGGATATATCGGATCACACACGGATCAACTACACCAGGTTCATTGACCGTCACATGGTCCCGTGGTTCGGGGAGCTGACGGTCTCCGACCGCGGAAGCAGGCTCACGCGCGACCACGTCAGTCAGTGGATACTCGACCTCCAGAACGGAAAGCGCGGTCCACTTCACGACCCTGGGACCGTGCGTCGGCCGTACGCGCCGAAGACGATCGCGAACCTCCACGGGTTGCTGTTCAGCATCCTCCAGTCCGCTGTGGAGTCCGACCCGTCACTGCGTGACTCGAATCCCTGTCAGCACACCCGCCTGCCCAAGGGGAACGAGACCGAGGACGACGAGGTGTTCCTCGAACCCGAGGAGTACGCCGTGCTCCGGGCGCACCTGCGCGCCGACGCCGTGGACATCATCGACGCCCTGGTGAGTACCGGACTCCGTTGGGGTGAGGTGACGGCGCTGCAATCCCGCGACTTCACCTTCGTCTCCAAGCGGCCTACCCTCCGCGTGCAGCGCGCGTGGAAGCGGCATGGGGAGGGCGGCGGAACGTTCCTTGGGGCACCCAAGACGAAGAAGTCGCGCCGTACGCTCGTGCTCACTCCTGACCAGGTGAAGTTGTTCAAGCGGCTCTGCCTCGGGAAGAAGCCGGACGAGCTGGTCTTCACGGCCCCTGAAGGCGGTGCCTGGCACTCCGGGGTGTTCCACGCGCACCGCTGGAAGCCCGCCCTGGATGCTGCGAACAAGGCTGGTCTGACCAAGCGCCCGCGCATCCACGATCTTCGTCACACGCATGCCTCCTGGCTCATCGCAGGCAAGGTTCCGCTTCCTGTGATTCAGGCTCGCCTTGGGCACGAGTCGATCACTACGACCGTCGACAGGTACGGGCACCTGTTGGAGTCCTCGGATGACGAGGTCGTGGCAGCCGTTAAGTGGGCGATGAGCGCCGCGGTACAGCAGGATCTCGCTGATGCGGCTTGAGGATTCTCCGCGGATGGCGTGGGGCGGGACACTCACCAGTGTGGGTGTCCCGCCCCACGTCATCCGTTTCGCTTCACCAGAGGCTGAGCGGTCTGCCTTCTGCGATGGCGGCTCGAATGCGGTCGGCGATCTCCGGCTGGGACTCGCCGTTGGCCCGGCCGGCGCGGATGGTGGCACCGATCGCGCGTGATCGTTCGGCAGGTCCACGGAGGTCTGCCAGGGGGCTGCCGGGGTCTCTGCGGCGAGCCAGCCACTCGGCGCGGTTCTCCGCCGCGGTGCCGAGCCGTAGGTGGGCTGGCTGCTGGCATGAATGGTTGTCACAGGTGTGGCAAACGGTCGGGCTGTCGTTCCCCCAGCCGAGACGCGGTATGACGCCGTGCGCCAGCTGGTATCCGTACAGGTGGCCCGGCACGGTGCCGCGGCGAGTCCTGCCCGGCCGTGACGCCGCTCGGAAACTGGCGTGGCCCGTACTGGAGATGCCGGCCGCCCAAAACCAGCAGTGCGAGGCGGAAGACGTGCGATATACCTTGGCCCAGTACCGGGCCCGAACCGTCTCGTCGGCCAACCACGCTGTCCACTCAACCGCCGGGATACGCACCGGCGTTGGCTCGCCGACCAGGGCCAGTTGTTCGTCAACAGGAGCGGGCCCGGACCTGACCGCAGTGTGCGGGAACAGTCCGGGGCCGAAGTCGCTCTCAGGCGGCATCAGCCCGGCCGTCATCCGGCACAGCAGCTGAGGCCGGAACATTGGCAATGGGAGGCGAAGGCGGAGCCGGAGCCTCTGCTCGTGGCGTGCGGGTACGACGGGTGCGCGGGCGCTCGGCCTGAGCACGCAGTGCTTCGATGATCTCCTTGGCGCGGGCGGCGGTAACAGGCTTCGCCTCACGCTCCAGGTCCTCCGCCGGTACGCCCAGCAGCGCAGCGACCAATTCCGCATCGTTGTCGAACAGCCGGAGGACAACCGCGGCGGCCTCCCGAGCCGCGACGTCGGCCTCCTCCTTCGCTCGCGCTGCCTTCACTGCTGCCTCACGCGTGGCCAAGACGTTCGCCGCAGCTATCTCTCGCGTCTTCGCCTGAAGCGCCTCAACGGCGCGAACCCGCCGCCGCAACTCCGCCGCGCTCACTGCTGCCGATGTTGTGCTCACCTGTTACCCCAGTCCCGTTCGAAGCTGCTGCTCATCGGGCGCACCGTAGGCACAAGTCCGCGGACATCTCGAACCAGAGGGTCTCGGCCTCTGCCTCCGCTGCCCTAGGTAGCGCACGTCCGGCCAGGGGTGCCGGCTTCAGAATTTTCGTGCCTCCGGCGGGTCCTCTCTCGGAGGGGGTGGGGGCTGGTTGGTTGGGTGCGGCGCCGTCGTGGTGAAGGTGGTGGAAGGCGGGGTTCCCTCCTCGGCCGGACACCCGGGGGGCGTACCAGGAACCCGGTCACGGCGTCCAGGCCGGGCCGCTTCGCGGTCGCTTCGCGAGCCTGGACACCGCGCCCGGAACCCTGGTCCGGCGGAGCTGTCCGACCGAGGAGGGAACCCCGCCTAGGCCCGTTGTGGCCGGGCCCGGCCGGGCGGGTGCGGGCCGGTGGGGTGTGAAAAGGGCAGGTCAGGGCCCTTGTTCGGGTTGACCGAGACCCTAGAACATGGTTTAATTAATGATGTCGGAAGGGGAGGGCAACACCCCGACCGGCGCCCCGACGTCGAGCTGACCTTGGGTCCCACTCTCACTAGGAGGCAGAGCTATGAGCACCCCGCAGGCAGGCGTGAACCCTAAGTTGGCCACCATTCAGGCACTGCTGGCCAAGGCCGAGGACCCCGCAACCTCCGAGGCGGAAGCCGAGCTGGCCCGCACGCGGGCGATGGAGATGATGGCGAAGTACGGTGTTGATGAAGCTCTGTTGAGCGACGGGCAGCCGTCGCGAGACGCGATCACCAGCCTGTACATCGACCTGCCCAACCCGTGGTCCATGTCCCGCGTCCGCCTCATGTACCTCATAGCCGAAGCCGTCGGATGTCAGGCCATCCACCTCGGAGCGCTGGGGGCCGGAGGCGTACGTCGCGTCCATATCGTCGGATACGAGTCCGACGTCCAGCGTGCCGAGATCCTTTACGCCTCCCTCCTGCTCCAGATGTTCCACGGGCTCAGTGCGCAGGCTGTCCCGTACGGAGTCCGCAGCGCGCGAGCGTGGCGGAACTCCTGGCAGCTCGGATTCATCGAGCGTGTCATCCAACGGCTCAAGGCGATCGAGGAGGCCGCCCGAGCCGCAGCCAGCGGGGAAACGTCGGCCACCGGCCGCAGTGGCGAACTCGTACTGGCCGACCGTGAGGCCATGGTTCAGGCCGCGTTCCGGCAGGAACATCCGCGTATCCGGTCGTCGCGCGGATCGTACAGCGGCGCCGGGTACGGCCACGGTGCCGCCGCAGGCGACCGCGCCGATATCGGAGGTACTCGCCGTGTCGGTGCCGCCACGGTCGGAG
This sequence comes from Streptomyces sp. MUSC 14, assembly GCF_001866675.1. Classification (NCBI taxonomy): domain Bacteria; kingdom Bacillati; phylum Actinomycetota; class Actinomycetes; order Kitasatosporales; family Streptomycetaceae; genus Streptomyces; species Streptomyces sp. MUSC 14. Next base: position 401,613 of record NZ_MLYN01000007.1, on the reverse strand, counting down.
CGCTCACAGCCTGAGCCGACCGTCCCGCCGGGGCGGTAGCCCGCCGCCCCGGCCGGGGCCGTCGCCGTCGATCACCAGATCCTTTCAGGGGAGAACGTAATGCGAATCGGAAACCATGAGGCATTGAGCTTCCACACCAACCAGCAGACCGGTATGCGAACGGTGTTGCTCCGTGAAGGACAGGAGTGGGTTACTGCTGTCGTCCCGAAGCCTTTCGGTCCCGCACCTGCCGAATGGTGGCACGGCCACTATCACGGTGGGAGCTATGAAAGTGCACTTCATGACTTTCTCGGCCGTTCTGAACTCACCACACAGCAACGGAAGTTTGCCCAGCGTGCGCAGTCCCTTCTCGCTGAGTGGGAAGCTGACGCCGACCCATCCTCGGGGCAGCGTGAATGCGACCAGGAGGATGCGGAAAGCGCCACCAGCTCTTTTGAGGACAGGGTGATATCGCTCCTGTACGACCTTGCGGACACCTTGCGAGGCGAACCTGAGTGACGGTGATCACATGACTTTCGATTGCCCCACCCCTCAGAATGTGGTTTAATTAATGGTGTCGGAAGGGGAGGGCAACACCCCGACCGGCACCCCCTCACCGGGCCGAATGGCCCGACGAAACTCTCACCAGGAAGAGAAGGGCCGATGACCATCACCAAGACCGAGGCCGGCGTCCCGTGGCCCACCCTCACCCTCACCGTCGCCGAACTCGCCGCGCACCCCGGCAACCTCCGCGACATCAAGGCCCCGGCCGATCTGCTGGCCGACGTCAAGGACAACGGCGTCGTCGAGCCGCTGTACGTCGTGCGGACCCACGGCGACGTGCCGCAGGTCATTGACGGGTTCCAGCGGCTGGCCGCCGCCGTCGCCGCAGGGCTGGAGAGCGTTCCGGTCACGCCCCGCCCCGTGATCCGGATCGACGCGCTCACCCCGCACCCGAAGAACGCCCGTGAAGACCTTGACCTCAGTGCGCCGTTCGTGGAATCGCTCCGCGCCGAGGGGTGCCGCATCCCCGTCAAGATCCAGCGGCTCGACGGCGGAGTACTTCAGGTCAACGACGGGAACCGTCGCTACCACGCAGCGAAGGACGCGGGTCTTACCCATCTGCCGTACGAGTGGGAGGACGACGACCGCGACGAGGCCGGGCAGTTCCTCGACATGATCACAACCGCTCAGCACCGCAAGAGCCTCACCATGGCCGAGATGAACCAGGCCATGTTCAGCGCCGCCGAGGCGGGCGCGCAGGTCGGCCGCATCGCCAAGGCCGCAGGCGTGCGGCAGAAGGACGTCAAGACGCTGGTCAAGGTCCGATCCGACGAGAAGCTGTCGGCCGCCGTCAGTGGCGCGAGCAGCTACGAGTGGACGTTCGAGCACCTGGCCGCGCTCTCGGAGTTCGCCGACGACACCGAAGCGCTCGCCGCGATCACCGAGGCCGCCGCCGAGGACGACGCTGACGAGGGAGACGTGGACTGGGCCATCGCCATCGAGCGGACCAAGCGCGACAAGCGGACCAAGGCCGAGGCCCACCGCGCGGACCTGGAGGCGGCCGGGCAGAAGATCCGGGACGCCGAGGAGCTGTCCGAGCGCACCATGCCCGTGTGGCGACTGCGCGGCATCAGCACCGAGGAGCACGCCGAGTGCAAGGGTCTGGTGTGGGTGTTCGACGAGCGGCGAGGCGACCGGTACGAGCCCTACTGCTCCGCCCCCGGCCTGTACGGGCACACGGTGCCCGAGGGCGGCAACGGCACCGGCGGCACGAAGACCGCCGCCGAGGTGGAGGCCGAGCGCGCCGCCCGCGCCGCCGTCAAGAAGGGGAACATCGACTGGGACGCGGCAGAGGCCCTGCGGCGGAAGTGGATCACCGACCTGATCAAGCGGCGGAACCTCCCGAAGGTCACGACCAACACCCTGATCGGTCACGTGAATAACGCTCTGCTGAACGGTAGTTGGGGAATCTGCGACGACCTGAACAAGGAGCCGACGAGCGAGATCCTGGCCGCCTTCCTGGGCCTGAACAGCGAGCAGGCCAAGGACCGGGGCAGCTTCGCCGGGCACGTCGCCAAGGACCCCCGCAGGGCCCCGCAGCTCCAGTTCGCCGCCATCGCCGCCGTCCGGGAGAAGTGCGCGAACCGGTCCGCGTGGAGGACGGACAGCCAGCGAGCCCCGTGGACGCGGACGCCCACCGGCCGGTGGTTCCAGGTGCTCGCGTCCCTCGGGTACCCGCTCACGCCCATTGAGCAGTCGGTCGTGGACGATGAGCCCTACGACCCGTCGAAGAAGAAGCCCCGCGCGGCGATCACGTCCGGCAGTGAGCCGGAGGCCGAGCAGGAGCCCGGCACCGACGAGGAGACGGGCGAGCCGGAGGCCGAGGAAGCCGACGACCCGGCCAGCGACGACGAAGCCGCCGCCTAACCGCCTCAGCCGTCCGACGCCGGGGGCGGAACCCTCCCGCCCCCGGCCATCCCGGGAGCCCCACAGTGACCCGTACAGCTTCGTTCGAGACCCACGCCGACGACCACGGTTGCGGATGCGTCCCCGCCCCCGCCGAGCCCGACCCCGGCACCACCGCCGACATCATGCAGGCCCGCGCCATCGCGGGCGGACTCGCGGAGTTCGGCATCGGGCCCGCCCGCTGGTCCGCCGCCTACGACCACCAGGCCGCCGCCGTCGTCCTGCGCGTGGACACCCCGCGCGGACTGTACGCGCTCGCCATCCCGGCTCCCGGCCAGCCGTTCCCCGTCCGCCACCGGGGCGAGCGCATCGGAGCACTGGACTGCCGCCGCACCTACGGCACTGCCGACAGCTACACCGCCGCACTGTTCGCCGCGTTCCTGCGCGACCGCGCCGCACTCGACATTCCCGGCCGGGATGCTTGCCCCACACCTCAAAACATGGTTTAATTAATGGTGTCGGAGGGGGAGGGCAACCCCCTCCGACACCACGGGCCGCAAGTCGGCCCCGACCCCGGCCGTGCGCGGAGGGCAACCCGCCCGGCCGGGCGCTCGATTCCTCTCTCACCAGCAGGAGCACCCACGATGACCAGCGCAGCCATGCGGTTTTCCGCCCCGGCCACGGCCCAGTCCCGCGTCCGTCAGCTTGTCGAGGCCGCCAACGCCCGCGCCGCCGTCCACCAGCTCACCGCGTACGCGCTCGACATCTCCAAGCCGTTCCTTGCCGACTACCACGACATCGACGGCCGCCTGATCGGCCAGCGCCCCACCGTCACCGTGACGATCTCCGGTGACATCCCCCGTCACCACGGCTGGACCGTCATCGCCCGCCTGGACCACGACGAGGAGGGCGAGACGATCACCAGCCTGTTCCCCGGACTTCCTGAGCAGGACGCCGAGGCCGCGCGCCAGTACCGCGCCATCGAGAACTTCTGCCACGGGTGCGCCGTCGCCCGCCACCGCACCGCCACCTATCTCGCGCGCCACGAGAACGGCGAGATGCGGCAGTTGGGCACGACGTGCGTCGAGCCGTACACCGGTCTGCCGATCAAGGGGCTTGAGGCGCTGTGGCGGTTCGGCACGCTGAAGGACTCCGATTGGGACGGCGACGAGGGCGGCATCCCGGCCGATCTCCGTGTCCCGGTGATCGAGGTCCTGCGGGTGACCGCCGCCATCGTGAACGCCGAAGGCCGCTTCTACAGCCGCTCCGAGCAGTGGAAGAACACGATGCCGACCGCCGACGGCGTCGAAGCGTACTTCTTCGACCGCAAGGCCCCGATGGACTGGCGGGCCGCCATCGACGCCGACCCCGACGCGCCGACCACCGCCGCCGCCGTCCGGGCATGGGCCGTCCAGGGATACGGCAGCCTCTCCGACTACCGCCACAAGGTGGGCCAGCTCGCCAAGGCGGAAACGGTCGACCCGCGTCACCTGCCAACGCTCGTGTCCGCCATCGCCGGTTGGTACCGCGACCAGGAGAAGGAGGCCACCGAGCGAGCCGCCCAGAACAGCAAGCCGCAGGGCACCGTGGGCGAGCGCATCACCACCAACGCCACCGTCACCACCGTGATCGAGCTGGAGGGCCGCACGTACGGCTACCACACCCAGCGCCGCCGACTGGTGAAGTTCCAGGACGGCGACGGAAACGTGTTCGTCTGGTTCAGCTCCGCCGCCGACGTCCCCGACCAGGGCGACGAGGTCGAGCTGACCGGCACGGTCAAGGACCACAGCATCTACGGCGAGACCGCACAGACCGTGCTCACCCGGTGCCGCGTCGCCGCACACGAACCGGTCGCCGCGTAGCAGCAGCCCGGCCGGGCGGGAGCCACCGCCCGGCCGGACCCCGGCCGCCGGGCCGTGGGGTGGGCGGCATCGAGCCGCCCACCCCACGCTCCGCCCACCACCGACCGGGGCCGCCCACGTCGGCGGCCGGCCCCGCTCACCGGCCCCCCTCCGGGACGACTCAGCCCGGCCCGGCTCGCAGCCGGCCGGAACGTCCGGGCCGCAGGCGGCCCTCCCGCCCCGTCCGGACGCCGGGCCGATGGACGTGCCCTTCGGGCACGACGGCCCTGTCCATCGCGCTCCGCGCGACCACGGGCGGCACCTCCCCGACGAAGGAACGGCACGCCGCCGACCGCACCACCGAGATCCAGAGGAACAGCCGATGCCCGAGAACGCGTCCGCCGTCCAACATCAGGTTGCCCTCGCGGGAGACACGTCTCCGCAGACCTGTCTCCAGGTCGCCAGACAGGCCGCGATCCTCGCCGTCACCGCAGCCGACGACGCCATGACTGCCGTGTGCCGTAGCCGATCCGGCGCCGCCGCCCGCCTGGAGGCGGCCATGCACGCGGCCCACAAGGAAGCCGTCGAAGCCGAGGGTCACGCCGACCGCGCCGAGCAATACGCCGACGACCCCACCATGCCGAGCAGTGCCCCCTTGTACTGCGCCCGTGCGGCCGTCGACCACGCTGTTCGGGCGCAGTCGGCCGCCGGAGTCGAGACGACGGCCGCCGACCTGCGGGCCGAGTTGGAGCGGAAGTTGACGGCGGCCGAGTACGCCGAGCGGGAGACCGAACGCCGCCGGGAAGAAGCCGAGCGGGAGGCCGAGGAGCGTGCGGCCACCGGCATGGACGCGGACAACCGGGACCGGGCGGCGAGGAACCGCTATCTCGCCGAAGGGCACGTTGCCGAACTCGGTTGGACGGCGGGACACGTCCGTGTGCTGGAGGCCGCCGCGTCCGGGCGCCATACTGGCGAGACGGGAGGGCCCGGCAGGCAGCACGGCGCGGCGTGTGGAACGGTGGCCGGCGGATCAGCCGCGAGCGAACCGCAGCCCTGTTCGCATCGCGGTTCCTCGTCGCCGTCCGTCAGGACGACGGCACCCGCGTACTGATGCCCAGCCCGATGGGCCAAGTCGCCCTTGAACTGGCCCGGCTCCATCCCGCCGGGCTCCACGGCAGCGACAAGGCCGCCTACGAGGCACGGTTCGCCCGGGGACGGCGACGCCACAAGCGTCGCGACGACCAGAAAGCCGCCGCCCGAGTGCTCCCGCCGCTCGATTCCAGCGCGCGGAAGTTGTACCGGAAGCCGGTCACCCTCACCGAACAGCAGGCCCGCGCCGAGCGCGACGCCGTCGACCGGTGGGAGGACGAGGGCGGCTACTGCCCCGGCGCGGACACTCCGCGCCCCGCAGCAGGCGCCCCCGCGAACCCGCCCGTCCGGATCATCCTGCCCCTGCACCGGCACACCGCCGTGCAACCCGCCTTGTGGTGACGGTGATGCATCCGAGGAGCCCTCCGCACCACCCGCGGACCCCGGCCGCACAGGCGCCGCGTCCGACCAACAGCGACTCCGGCGAACAGATTCTTTGGGTGCCGGCCAGGGCGAAAGGCAGCCTCCGGCGGGTCCTCCTCGGAGGGGGTGGGGGCTGGTCGGTCGGGTGCGGGAGCGTTGTGGTGCGGGTGGTGAAGGCGGGGTTCCCTCCTCGGCCGGACACCCAGGGGGCGTATCAGGAACCCGGGCACGGCGTCCAGGCCGAGCCGCTGCGCGGTCGCTGCGCGAGCCAGGACACCGCGCCCGGAACCCTGATACGGCGGAGCTGTCCGACCGAGGAGGGAACCCCGCCCAGGCCCGTTGTGGCCGGGCCCGGCCGGGCGGGTGCGGGTCGATGGGGCGAGAAAAGAGCAGGTCAGAGCATGTATCCGGGTTGACCCAACCCCTAGAATATGGTTTAATTAGTGATGCCGGAAGGGGAGGGCAACCCCCGACCGGCACCCGGTAGGCCGACCGGCCGCCGACAACCTCTCTCACCAGGAGATGGACGATGAACATGCCTCTCACCGTCGCGGAACTGTCCCACCCGATCGCTCTCGAACTCGGCGGAAACTGGCGACCGCAGCCCGCGCGCCACGGCGTCCAGGAGCTGGACCACGCCGCCACGTTCACCCATCTGGACGGCCGACAGCTCCACCTCTCCGAACGGTTCGACGACCCCGGACATCTGCAGATCCGGGGCGCGTTCCCCGCCACCGACTATCCGTTCCGCAGGGGCGAGCGTGACACGGTCCGAGTTGCCATGAGCGAGGACCCGGCGGACATCGCGGCCCGGATCGCTGCCGACCTCATCCCCGTGCACCGCGAGGTTCACGAGCGGGTGAAGGGGCACAACCGTGCACAGGCCGCAATGCGTCGGGGTGTTGAGGAAGCCGCACGCGATCTCTCCGCCCGACTTCCCGGAGCGCAAACCCGAATCGACGGCACAACCGCCTTTGTCTACATGGATCTTGAACCGGGTGAAGTCCGTATCGGACTCGACGGCGACACGGTGAGTCTTGTACTCAACGACGTGCCCCGGCTTATCGCTGACGCCGTCGTATTCGCGGTGAGCCGATTCCTTCCCCATGTTCAGACCCCCGAGGGAGAGCGCGGCGAATACGTCGACGGATACGCCCTCTAATTCCCACGCGTCACGGCGGCGCGCTACCCCAGCGCGCCGCCCCCCAGACAGGCCCCAGGATGAGCGCCGACGTATTCACGATCGAGCCGCAATGGATCGTGCAGGCCCCGCACCTCCGGTGCACCCTCAAACGCGCCCTTGCGCTCCAGGCCACACAGGGCGTGTGGTCCGGCACCGAGCACATCAACAACGCCGTGGCGATGGCCTACGGCGATCAACTCCCGGACTCCGGCCGATGGGAACTGACCCGTTCCCAACTCCGCACACTCAAAATCGCCATTGAGTGGCGCAGGGTCAGGCGCGCGGCCAGCGACAAGACGACCGCCCCCGATATCCTCGAACGCTGGACGCAAATAGAGGATGAGGTCATAGCCGCATACCGGGCCGTGAGCAACGAAGCAGGGTTGTACTGGATTTAGGGGGGTTGCCGATCACCTAAGAACATGGTTTAATTAATTGTGTCGGAAGGGGGAGGGCAACCCCCCAACTGACACCGTGGGGCCAGCCGGCCCCGGACGATCTCTCACCAGGAGGACCGCGACATGCCCCGTAAGCCGAAGATGACCGACGAAGAGCGCCGGGCCTACTCCGCCAAGATGCGCGGTGAACTCGAAGCCGTCATGGATCGCGCGTACGGCGCGATGGTCGCCAGTGAAGACTTCTGGGCCACCGTCATGCGCACGGCCGCGAACCTGACCCACCCGGACCGCGACGACCGCAGCCCCGCCAACTGCATCGCCATCGCCGCCCAGCACCCCAACGCCACCCACGTACTCAGCTCCGGAGACTGGCGAAAGGCCGGACGCTTCCCGGTCAAGGGCTCCACCTCCCTCCGCATCTGGACGCCGATCAAGCGGCGGCCCGAGGAGGGTCAGGAGGCCACGGCCGCAGCCGCCGACGGCGGGCAGCGCGAGGCCACCGGCAAGGCCGCCGGGGGTGAGACGCGCAAGGTGTCCGGCTTCAAAGCCGGGCCGGTTTTCGACATCAGTCAGACCGATGGCGACGCCTACGAGCCGCCCGCCGCCGCCCCGCTCGCCGCCGAGGTCATCCGCGATGTCCTGGTGAACCAGTACCGCGACCAGTACCACGAGGACCCCGAGCAGGCCGGAGGGTTCGACTTCACCCAGGAAGCCCCCGATAACGCCGTCCGCATCCTGCTGTACGGCCACGCGTGGCGACGTATCAGCGAGGCGGACGCCCCCCTTCCCGGCCAGCACGCCGCCGAAGTCGCCTCAGCCGCCCACGTCGCCGCGCTCATCCTGAAGATCACTCCGGGCCCCGCCGTCATGCCACCGCTCGCGGGCATCATCACCCAGGATAAGAAGCCCCCGGTACACGAATCCGCCGTCCGGGCAATCGAGACCGGCCGCGCCATCGCCCGCGCCGTCACGATGGTCGCCGAGCGCCGCCGCGAACTTGCCGTGGCCGGTTGACCCAGGCCCAGAAACATGGTTTAATTAATGGTATCGGAAGGGGGAGGGCAACCCCCCGACCGACACCCCCGCCGGGGCCGACCGGCCCCGGCGGAATCTCTCACCAGACAGGACACGACATGCTCACCACCGACCAGAAGCCCACCGTCCAGGACTTCCCCACCGCGACGCTCGTGATCGGCGGACCCTGGTTCCGGGGCCGCCAGCTCGACACCCGCCCCGCCGTCGTCGTCGGCCCGTTCGGCGGGCCGGAGTTCGCGGGCGAGGCCACCATGTCCGTGGTCTGGTTCTTCACCCTCGGTGCCCCGCAGCCGGGCGACAGCGTCCAGGCGATGTTCCCGCACGAGCTGACCCCGCTGGACGACACGCTGACCACGATGCGCCAGGACACGTTCCGCGACATCGTCCGCAGCCTGCGCCGGGGCCGGTTCGCCTACGACGACGGGGACGCGCTCCGCGCCGCCGTCCGCCAGGCATGGCGCGAGCGGACCGGGCTGGCCGACGCCGACCCGGCCGCCCGCCACACGCTCCACCGCAGCTGACCAAGGCCCCGCCGGTTCGGGGGGAGGGCAACACCTCCGGACCGGCGGGCCCCCAGCACTCAAGCGGACACCCCTTCGGGGCGGCAGGACAGGTCCGGTGCGTTCACCGCCGCCGGCCGACTCCGCCGCAGGCGGCTCCGCCGACCGACGACGGGCACCGGACTGCAGCGGACGCGCCCCGCGGGGGCGCGGCAGCCCCTGCCGTCGCGCAGGGCGCGACGGCCCGCGAGCCGATCGTCCCTCACGGCCCGCGCCCGTGGTGCGGACCGCTTTCAACGCAAGGTCCGCCCTCCGGCCGGACCACAAACTCTCACCAGAAAAGACCAGTTCAGTGACTATCAAGATCACCCACACCCGCCGAGAAGGAACCCTGGTCGAGGGGACCGAGAAGGACGACGAGGCCGGGAAGATCCTCAAGCGCAAGGAGTACGGGCGCCGGGGCGGCCTGGCCTTCCGCTGGGGGCATGACCTTCAGTGCTGGTACCTGCGCCACTCCCGGGATCACGCGGCCGACCGGTGGACGGTCAACAAGCTGCGCGGCTACCTCGAAAAGGCCGGGTACACAGTCGTCGTCGACATCGACGACCACGAGCGGCGCAGCTACGCCGAAGCGGAGGCTGAGCGGATCGAGCGCGCCGAGGCCCGCGCCGAGCGCTTCGACGGCTACGCCGGGAACGCCGCCTCCCGGGCCGAGGCCGCGCACCGGTCCGTTGACGCAATCTCGGAATACATGACCGGCGAGCCGATCAAGGTCGGTCACCACTCGGAGCGCAGGCACCGCCGCGACATCGAACGCCTGGACAACCACATGCGGCGCGGTATCGAGGAAAGCCGGAAGGCTTCCTACTGGGCTGACCGTGCGGCGGCGGCCGAGCACTTCGAGGCGTTCCGCCGCGACCCCAACCGGACCTTGCGGCGCCTGGAGAAGCTGCGCAAGGAGCTCCGCGACATCGAGAAATGGCAGCGCGGAGAGTCCGCATGCGGCTTCACCCGCTCGACCACGCCGGAGGGTCTGGAAACCCTGGCCACTGAGCGGGACGTGGTCCTGGAGAAGATCGCGTTTGAGGAAGCGGTGATCGCTGAGGCTGAAGCCCGGGGCTTCAAGGTGTGGGGGCCCGACGACTTCACGAAGGGCGATTTCGTGAACGCGGGCGGCACCTGGCGCGAGGTGCTGCGGGTGAACAAGAAGAGCGTGACCGTGCCACATCTGCTGACCCGTACCGGTATGGCGGTGATGCGGTCCAGAGACCGCGAGTGCACAGCCGGAACGGTGTACTACGGGCACCCCTCGCCGTGTAAGGGCGGGAAGCGGTGCACCTGCGACACCCAGACCCTTCCGTATGACGCGGTACGCGGATGGGCCAGCGGCGCCGACATCGCGCGCCTTGAAGCGACGGAGCCCGAGCCCGAGGCAGAGCGGACCGTGTGCCCGCACTGCAAGCGCGTGGCGAGGGGCGAGACGCGGTTCAGCACGGCGCGCGGCATGTGCACCGTGTGCGGGTACGCCAAGCCGCAGAACTTCAAGGCCGGGCCCGCCCCGGCGGCCGCCGAACACCAGGAGCAGGCCGAGCAGGCCCCGCCGGTCGAGGAGCCGGAACCGACGGCCGAGACGTGCCCCATGTGCCACTCCAGCCAGTGGCACGCGGAAGAACACCGCTGCGCTCACTGCCACCACGCCCCCGAAGGGAAGCCGACCCCCGCGTCGGCCCCCGCCGCCAGGGCCGACCGGCAGGAGGACGTGGCGCTGGTGCTCATCGCCTCGAAGAACACCCGCCGCTCCCGCAAGCGCGCCTTGTGGGCGATGACACGTCGCGAGGCACAGGCCGTGTGCGGCGACCCCCGCACCTCCGGCCGCTCCTACATGCTCACCTGGACCGATCGGCCCGGCGTTGAAGGTGCCGACTGGGAATGGGTGCCCGACAACGGGAGTCTCGACCCGGTCCTTTCGGACCTGGGCGTCACCCCGCGCCGTGAATGGACCGCCGCCCCTCAGGCCTCGGCCGAGGCCGCGTAACCACGCCCCCGCCCGCCCCGGCGGCCGAGCGCCCCGGGGCGGGCCCTCTCTCACCAGAACAGGGCACCACCATGACCACGCAACTCCTCGAACGACCCGCGACCGTCACCGACACCGAAGCGGGCAGGCTCATCGTCCCCGCGACCGAAGGCACCACTATCCCGACGTTTCGCGTCGGCGCCCCCGACACCCAGTGCCGATACCCCGTGATCATCGGCAATGACCAGGTCATCGGCCGCGCCTACAGGTGGCACCGGGACTGGTTCGTCCTCACCACCGCGGGCGAACACAACCTCCGCCGCCCGCCGAAGGGGACACCCGGCGCCGGCATGGCCGCCGCCCATCTCGCGGAGCAGTACGCCGCCGGTCGGATCGGCGCCATCCCCCTGGACCAGGTGCTCGCCGAGGCCCCCACGCCGTTGTGCGGGCCGGTGCCTCTCCTGCACCCGCGGATGCCGGTCAACGATCGCAACATCGAGGGCGCCCAGATCGCGTTCGCCGGACTCGCGGCCCACCACTGGCGGGCAGTCCTCACCGGGTTCCCCGGCAGCGATAACCACTGGTTCCTCAGCTGCGAATTGTGCCCGTGGGAAGGCCCGAAGTTCTGGAGCCACCTGCGCGGTCGCAACGGAGAGCCGCCGAGCGCGCGCCGTCACAAGGGCGGGTGTATCGGAGAGGACAAGGTCCGCCGGTTGATCACCGCCTACCACTAGCAGCCCCACCGGGGGGGCGGCGGCAGCGCGCCGCCGCCCCCGCTTCCCCGAAGGACAGCACCGTGCCGACCCGCCACACCCCCGAAAGCATCGTCATCGCGGACACCCCCGCCGCGATCCTGCGATGGGCCGCGCTTCACATCGAACACGTCGGCATCCACCAGGGCCCCCGTCTGTTCGCCGGTCCCGGCCGTACGGCCACGTTGCCGTGCTGGCCGCGCGGCGCCCTCCAAGTCGCAGCCGGCCACGGGCGGGGAGCCGCCGGCCGGACCTACGACTGGGACCGCATCGACCGCGCCCGCGACCAGGCGTTCGGCATCCTCGCGGAAACCCTCACCGGTCACCCCGTCGACGCCGACGACCCCGCCGCCGCCAAAGCCCTGCACCGCGAGGCCATCGACCGGTGGAGCGCCGAGCCCGGCCGCACCGCCGCCGACGCCGCCCACGCGTTCCGCACCGCCGCCGCCCGCGCCGAACACGCCCTGTTCTGACCCCCGACGCCCGCCAGCATCCCGAGTCATCGAAGGCCAGCACGATGGACGAGACGACAGAAGCCCGCAGCACCACCAGGACGCCGAGCCGCCGAGGAGCCGCCACCCCCAGCCGGGACGGCGTCCACCGAGTCGGCGTCCCCCTTCAACCCCGGCTCACCGCGGCCGAGCTGATCCGCGTACTCCTCGCGGCCCCGGGGGAAACCGACCTCACCGCCCTCGACCCGGTACGGGTCCGGTCGCTCATCGCCGACGTGCTCACCCAGCACGGCTATGACGTGCTCGACCGATCGCCGTACTACCCGGAGCTCGACCGTCACCAGGACGCCCGCCGGGCCGTGCGCCGCGCGTACGGGTCCCGGTTCCTCGACGCCCCGGACGAACAGGCCGTACTCGCTGATCCTCTGCGCGAAGTGCTCGCCGCCGCCGGGGGTGGGCCATCATGACCGCGACCGTCGCCGAGCCGACCGGAGCACGGGCACGGCAGACGTACTACTGGCGGGTGCGCAACGCGCGGACGCGCCAGTCACCCGGGAGCGCCGGGCAGGCGTGGCACATTCAGCTCGGACACCCAGGCGGCGCGTACAGCGACCTCGGCCATGAGCTGGACCCGCCCGAACACCACGCCCCGACCCTGCTCTCCCGCAGCTGGCCGACCGGCCGCCTGGGGGACGAGCAGGAGTTCCGGGGCGGGTGTCTCGCGTGCGAGTGGGAAGGCCCCGTGCACTCCGGCGACGGGTTCGGGGACGGTGACAACGAGGCGGTAGAGGACGCGCACGACCACTGTTTCCCCGGCTGGCGGGCGCTGCCGCCGATCACCACGGTCGAGGACCGGTGGGCCGTCCCGCGGAGCCGGAGCCGCTGGGCTCAGCTCACCTCCCAGTACCCGGCGGGCTGGATCGACCAGGGCGCCCCCGTCGTGACCTGGCGCCGCTACCGCCGCGAAGCTCACGCCCCGCCGTACACGGGACGCCCCCGCTACGAACTCCGCGTCACCCGGCCACCCATCGACCGGGGCCGACGCCCCACAGATCAAGGGGCCCTCTTCTGATGACCGCCGTCCTCCGGATCAGAGACCCGCCCCGCTCAACCCAAAGGTGGTTTAATTACTCCGCCGTCAGCGGAGCGGGCAACCTCCGACCGGCCGTGCGCCCCACGGGCGCGACGCACCCCAGACAACAAATGACGGCCAGCGCACAAGGGCAACAAGGCGCTGGCCGTCGATGTTCTCTCACCAGAAAGAACCCCACCATGCTATGCGACCGACACCCCGACTGTCCCCAGCCCGGCGACATCGCCCAGCTCACGAGGGGTAACAGCATCGGCGCCGACCCCGGCGACAGCTTCGTCATCGTCGAGGACTTCCCCCCGACCGGCCGGCATCTCGTGCTCAACCTCCCCGTCGACCACCCAGGCCGCGCCGACTGGGCCGCCGCCGTCCCCCTGGCCGACATAGCCACCCTCACCCGGCTCGAACCGGCGGGCAGCCGTACGTGGGCGCCGGCCCCGGACCCGGACGACATCCAGTGACCGTGCCGAGCGGTCACGACCCCGACCAAGAACAGGAGGCGACCGTGTCCCGCAAGACCGGCCGCACGCTCTACTCACGCGCGGACCTGCGCAAGGTCCACGGCATCAGTGAGCCGACGCTTCAGAACCTCTGGACCGACCGGGAGAACAACGGTCACCCGCCCGTCGCGGACACCATCGACGGCGTCATGCACTGGGACGGCGACGTATGGGCGACGTGGCACCACGAGCTTCAGCGGCAGCGCGCCGCCGCGAGCACCACCAACCCGCCGAAGCTCGACGGCGACCCCGAAGAGATGGTCGGCCCCGCCGAAGCTGCGAAGGTCTGCGGGTTCGCCGATTCCACCACCGTCTCCCACTACGTCAAGAACCCGCCCGAGGGGTGGCCCGCGCCCGACGACTGGGACGAGCTACCGACCCGGCGGCGTCCGAAGTGGAAGCGCTGGAGGCTGTGGCAGTACCTCGCGGACCGCAAGGGCCGCGGGCACGCCGGCGGACGGCCCACCGGCCGCCGCGGACTGGCCTACCCGTACCAAGGAGACGAGCGGCTGACCCTCGCACGGCAGGCCATCGCGGCGAACCCCGGGGCGAAGAACGCCGAACTGATCCCGCAGCTCCAGGGGCAGACGGAGAAGACCTACTCCCGCCCGACCTGGAACCTCATCCTCAACTCCGCTCGCGAGCACCCCGAGGAGTGACCCGTGCCCGACACCCGCTGTCCGCGCTGCGGCGGCCCGCTCGGCGAACGGCCCGCGCGTTCCCGGCTGACGACCGAGCGCGCTGCCCTGATCTGCACCCCGTGCGGAACCGACGAAGCGGTCCGTGAAGCGGGAAGAAAGTCGCCGATCCCGTTTGGTGACTGGCCTTTCCTAGCCAGCTGACTGTGCACGCCATGTGCTGGCCTTCGAGCCAAGGAACCGAGTGGGGCGGGCTGTCAGCCCGCCCCACTCGCGCATCAGGGGTCCGACGGTGCGAGACCTATGAGAGGAGCAGAGACAGTGCGCCGAGGAGCAGAGTCATCGTGGCGATGAACGTGCCTCCTCCCACGGTTAACGCTGACAAGAAGCTCCCCTTGACGGCATACAAAAGGAACGCCGTCGTAAGAGCGACCACGAGGGAGAAGAGCGCGGCGATGACGACAAGCATCAGCCGGGTTTTGAAGTTCGGCACCATGCGGGTCTGGACCCAATCCAACTCGCGGTGGTCGAGCCTGACGCAAGGCAGCCCCAGCCCGACCACCTAACAACAGTGGCCATGAGCTGAGGACCCGCCGACGTTTCAGATCCGCACGGAGCCGACCCGCAACTACCGGCTACCTCCAAGCTGACCAGAGCTGAATCTCGCAGCGTTGAGGGCTTCGAGTGTGTTTCGTTCTCCCGGCACGTCGACCCCGCTAGAACGAAGACCTTAAGACAGGATTCCCGCCCTGCCGTCGGCCTCGTGCTCGTCTTGCTTGAGCCCGTCTATCGTGGCACGGCCGAACCGCCACAGGCGGGCTATCTGGCGAAGTTCTGCCGATGAGATGCGGTTAGGAGCCCGCGGAGGCGCTGTCTTCACGATCCTTCACGCCACGGTGTCGATCTTGGCCGAGCACGCAGTGCGCAGCATGTTCAACTGCGCGACGGCATCCCGGTGCGGTGGTGCACCGGGGTTGCTGATCGCCTTCATCACCAACGCCTCCAACGACCTCCGTGTTTCGGAGGGGATGATGAAGGTCCCGCACAGGTGGAATCCAGTCTCGACCCTGTTGCGGAGCGTTCTGTTCAGCTCGTCCCAGGCATCCTCGGCGGCGTCCCGGAGCTGCCTTCGATCAGCCATCGGGCCGCGGGACAGCCTGTCCAAGCAGCGCTCCATCTTCTGCGCACGCGCATCCACTTCCGTTGCGAGCTTCCGCACGCGTGCGAAGACCTTCAACGACGCGACCACCAGACCGATCACCACGCTGAGACACGTGGTGAAGACGCCAGGGGCGTAACGTCCAGGGATCGGCAGCTCACGGATCCAGCAGACGGCGCCCACGGTTCCACAGCACATCGCGGACACCTGAAGGGCTGCTGCCCACGTGAGGCGCCCCCGTAGACGCTCGTAGGCAAATGAGGTCGGCTCCCGCACGCCTCCGCCTACGTGGAAGCACCAGATCATCACCAGGGCCAGGCCGGCTTCAGCGGGCTGGTCGGGCAGGAAACTAGCCGCCGCCACCACGACCAGGCCAAGAGCGACCACATACCCGGCCATCGGCACGAACGTGATCACTCGATGCCAGGTTTCGGAGCGGTCCACGAACCACGGCTTCACGACCCAATACGAACCGAGCAGCAGGAGTGCCGAGAACAAGGCCGAGCCGCGGAACAGTGCCAACGAGGCACTGCTGAGCGCCGCAACCGCGAGGGCAACGGCCACACCGACGCCGGTCGCCCCAGCCCACAGCCGCCAGTGGGCCGGGCGAGCCGCGGCCCGGGGGGATACGGACTCAGGTGTCACGGAGGATCTCCTTGCGTCGGTTGGCGCTTGCTTTCCTCAGCGCCACTGCCGTCGAGGAAAGCAGGCGCTACTGACAATCCGAGCGCGAGCTGCTCGGTAACAGCGAAAACCGAAGCCGTATCCCGCCCAATTCTCAGAGCAGAGAGCCTCTCGGCTCTGACCGATCCTCAAAATGAAGGACCAAGGTATCGTCACTTCGTGACGATACAATCGGCCAAGATGACTGAATCTGGCCAGTTGAGAGCGGGGGGTGAGCGGGCCGATGGGATGGGTGACCATGATCGGCCCGTCCGACGAGCAGGTTGAGTACCGCCTTACCGGCGGTCACGGCTGCGGGAAGTCCACCACGGTCGACGCGGCCCCCCTCGTCGCCGCCATTGAGGCCAAGGCCGCAGCAGCGGGCGCTCCCGTCGCGTCCCTGCTCGGCTCCCGCGAGGCCAAGCGTGCCTTCTTCCGCGCCCGCGGACTGATCCGCAGCAAGGGCACGGCGCGGTTCACCGGGTTCGACGCCGTCGAAGTCGCTGCCGCGGCCGGGCTCGAAGTCCGCGACCTCTACGGCGAACAGGCCATTCCTCCACGGGCCGCCGACGGACAGGTGGACTACCACCTGGACGCCAGCGAACGCCCCCTGGTGTGGATCGGCAACGGCCTCACCGAGTTCGACATCACCCCCGGCAGCATCCTCGCCCCCGAGCACTTCCAGGCTGCCCGCCGCCTCATGCACGGTGAGGACCCTCGGACCGGGCAGACCCTCGTGGAACCCAAGCTCGCCATCGCACCGGCCGCAAAGCTCCCCGCCGCCCCACTGGCCCGCGCCATCCGCCGCGCCGCCGCCGAACGCAGCGTGAACCCTGTGACCCTGCTGGACTCCAAGCGCAAGCAGGACGCCTTCCGCAGGATGGAGAGCCAGCTCAAGCGGTTCGGTGAATCGCACCGCATCCCCGCCTCCACCCTTCTCAAACTCGCCGACGCCGTCGGCATCGACGCCGTCGACCTGTATGGCGAAGTCACATTGGAGAAGGCCATGGCCGCCGAGGCGGGCGGCCACCTTGATGCCCGCGCACTCCTGCGTGCCGTCGAGGCCCGTGCCACCGAAACCGGGCAGGAGCCCGCCGACCTGTTCGCCGCCGCGTCCATGAAGCGCCGGTACGTGCAGACCGCGGGCGAGGGGGAACGCCGTCTTCGGGACCTGCCGATGGATGTCCGCGAAGCCGTCGCCATGGTCAAGGCGGCAGGGCTCATGCCCGAGGATGTGTGGGACGCCGAGGAGATCAAGGCCGCCCTCCTCGAAGGCCGTGTGCAGGTTGGCAACTTCGGCGCCGACACCACCTTGGACCTCTCGAAGTCGAAATCGGCGTTCCTCGCTTACGCGCCCAAGGAGATTGCCGCCCAGGTCGAGGGCATCTACACCTCCGCTGGCCGCGAGTCCATCGGCGCCCTGGAACGGTGGACCGCGTACGCCATGCGCGGCCACCACGGCGACGGCGACGAAGCGGAGACCGTGGAGACGAGCGGGTTCTCCGGCTGGATGATGGTGCACCGCGCCGCCCGCCCCGTGGACGGTGCCCCGTACGGCGATCCCCACTTCCACCTGCACTTCACTCTGGCCAACATGGTCAAGGGCGCTGACGGCAAGTGGTCCACGATGGCCAGCGGGGGCCGCGACCTCCACCGGCACGCCCGCGCGACCCAGTCACTCATGAACGCCCGCATCCGCAGGGAGCTGACAGACCAGTTCGGCATCAGCTTCCGCCGCGAGGAGCGGACCGGCGCGTGGGAGATCGCGGCGATTCCCGAGTCCACGATCCGCCTGTTCAGTAAGCGCGACGGCCAGGTCCGGGACCTGTTGACGAAGCTGGGCATCGACTACGACAGCGCCACGACCCGTGAGCGCACCGCCGCTTCTACCGCGTCTAAGGCTGCGAAGAACGGCGAAGCCGCTGGTGTCGAGGACGACGTGCTGCGCGCCTACTGGCAGGCCGAAGGTCGCGCTGCCGGTGACGATCCAGAAGCCATCGCAGCCAGCGCGGTGGGGCAGGACCGAGCGGACCAGAACCCCGGTCTGGACGAACTGTGCGCCCAGGTCTTCGACCCGAAGACCGGCTTGACCAGCCACTCCAAGGAGTTCACCCACGCCGCCGCGATCGCCGCCGTACTGGACGCTCTCCCGTACGGAGTCGCGAACGCTGACGAAGCCGAACAGCTCACCAACTCCGTCCTCCGGCACGCCGGATACGCGGTCCAACTGAACCCGAAGGGCGCCCAGCACTTCACGCACGCCGACCGGTACACGACGGCGGACGTCGTGGCCGCAGAAGCACTGATCGTCTCCGAGACCACGAACCGTCTCAACGAGCAGGCCGCCATCGTCAGCCGCGACACGGCCGACATGACCCTGTCCACCGTCGAGGCCCAGCACGGCGGCAGCTTTGCGTTCTCCGACGAACAGCGTGCCGTCCTCGAACGGCTGCTCACGGCCGGGCACGGAATCGATGCCGTGGTGGGCATCGCCGGATCAGGCAAGACCACGATCATGAACACCGCGCGTACGGCATGGGAGTCCCACGGCCTGGTCATCGCCGGCGCGAGCACGGCCGCCGTCGCCGCCGCGAACCTGAAGGCCGAGGCGGGCATCGAGTCCCGCACCCTCGCATCCTGGCTCACCGGCATCCGCAACGGCGGCTCCGGCCTCACCGGTGTTGACGTGTTGGTCATCGACGAGGCCGCCATGTGCGATGACCGTGACATCGCCGAACTCCTCACCCACGCCGCGGAGACCGGAACGAAGGTCGTCGGCATCGGCGACCCCAAGCAGCTCCACTCGCCCGGCATCGGCGGGTCCTTCGCTGCCGTGCACCACATCGTCGGCGGGCTCAGCCTCAACGAAAACTTCCGACAGAAGGACTTGGTCGAGCGCCGGGCACTGGAGCTATGGCGCGACGACAAGCGGGTGGAAGCCCTCCGTACCTTCGCCGGGACGGGCCGCGTGCACGCCCTCGCGGACAAGGACGCCACTCTCGCTGCGATGCTCACCGTCTGGGCCGACAAGCGCGCCGCGCACACCGACGACCACACCGCCGTGCAGCAGCTCCTCATGCTGGCTGCCACCAACGAGGTCGTGGAGGAACTGAACGTTGGGGCCCGCGCCCTGCGGAAGGCGGGCGGCGACCTCACGGGGCAGGAACACGTCTACGCCCTCCCCGGCGGTGGGGAACTGACGCTGTCCGTCGGGGACCAGGTCCTCCTTCGGGCCAACGACTACCGGGGTAAGCGAAGCCGTGGTGAGCACGAGGACGTGCTGAACGGGTACCGGGGGATCGTGCGTGCCGTCGATGAGGAGCGCCGGGTCCTGGTCGAGTGGCGGGAGAAGACCGCCGACGGCCATCGAGACGTCGCCGAATGGGTCGACGCCGACTACATCGCGCAGGGCGGCCTCAGCCTCGGGTACGCGATCACCGGCCACAAGTCCCAGGGCCTGAGCGTCCAAGAGGCCCTGGTCTACGGTCCGGGCGCGCAGGCGAATGCGCTCTACACGATGATGAGCCGCGACAAGAAGGAGTCACACCTCTTCCTGCCGCTGTCCGTCTACGAAACCGACGCCGACCGTGCCCGCGGAGGCGACGCGCTCACCGAGCAGGAACAGCTTGACCGCGCTGTCGCGGGTCTCATCCGAGAGATCGAGAGCGGCACCGAGGAGCGCATGATCCTCACCGAACTCCCGAAGAACGCGGTCCCCGCCCACGTTCGGCAGGCGGTAGCCGATCTGCCGACCCCGCGCGCTCCTGGAACCGGTGACACGCACGATACAGACGGCCCCGAGGACGCGCCGGAGCCCGAAGAAACGCATAGCCCGAGTACCACGGAGCGGCCCACGGCGCCGGCCTCAGCACCGGACATCGCGCCGACGGCTGACCGTCCGTACGCACATCTCAGCAACGCGGCCCTGCGCGACGCTGCACGCAAGGCTGCCACGGCCGCGCGTGCCACTAGGACGGCGGCAGAGAAGGCGGAGGCGGCAGCCGAACGCGCCGAACAGCAAGCCGCCGCTGGAACCGGCCCGAACGTGCTCGCGCTCGACCGTCGCCAGCAGGACATTGCCCACCGCGCTGCCGCGATCGGTGAAGTTCAAGCGCTGAGGGGGGTTGTCGCCGAACGGACCGCTGATCTACGTGGCGTCGAGGAACGTCTTGAAAGGCTCCAACAGCAGCTGAATGCCACCGGTCGATTCGGGCGACCAGTGTTGCGCGGGGACGACCGGAGCACAGTCGAAGCCGACCGTGGCGAACTGTTTCACGGGTACGAGGAGGCCGTGCGTGAGTTGGAGCAGTTGACCGGGCGGCTCCGCGAGGCGTCCGAGTCCGCAGGTCCCGCCGATGAGTTCGACGCCGTGCTCATCGAGGCGAACATGTCCGAGCAGGACAAGATCAGCCTGCGGCGACGAGCCCAGGAGAAGGACAACCAGGGCGCCAAGCACCTCCGTGGGGATGCAGTCAGGGCGCGGAATACCGCTCGCGGTGCTGAACACCGAGCATCTGGTCTCAAAGATGAGATGGCACGGCGGGTTCAGCACGGGCGTCAGCAGTCCGATGTTGAAGAGTCCCCGACGCGGTACGTCGCGAAGCCGGAATCTCCGTACGCCAGCCGCACTACGGCGGAGTTCTCGCATCCTGATCAGTCTCCGGATGGCGCTCCGGACACGCCAACGATGTAGAAGACGGACTGGCGAGACTTTCCCGGATGACGAGTCGACTGGTCCGCAAGGCACCGTCGATCTGGGCCCGGACTTCCGGAGGGAGGACGCCAGATTGCAGGGCACAGGCGCTCAGCAGGCGCAGGCAGCCCTTCGCCTCCGCATCGGTCGCCAGCTCTTTGGACAGTGAGTGCGAGAGCGCGTCACGGGCGGCGTATCCATCATTCGACTCAAGCGCTCGGCGGTGCAGGTCAGCGACCACGTGCTGGGCGGCCGGATCTTCAGGTGAGTCGATCAGGTCCAGTACGACAAGGCCGAGCCGGGCGCGGAATGCTGCCAGGCCCTCCAAGGCTGGGTAGTCGAGATACGTGGTGACCAGGTCCTGAAGGGAGTGCTGCCACGGTCGCCCGGCGACGCGGTGACACAGAACCGTCAGGCAGCCCGCAACCATGGCTTCCTCCGGCTCTCCCGGCTTTGTCCCCATCAGCAGGTGATCGGCGTGGGTGGCGTCACCGGTTGCGAGAGCAGCGAGGACGGCGACTTGGCGGCCGTCAAGCATTCGTTGGGCGAGGCCACGGTGGTGCTGAATGTGATTGAGGGCATCGTTCCAGTGGCCGGCGCTCGTGAGCGCGCGTGTTCCGTCGGCGAGGAGGACCGCCCATAACCAGGTGCGCACCTTCTTGCGGTCGGCTTCCGTGGCCACGAGGTTCGCAGGGATGGCAATGCTCTCGACCTGCGTGGGCTTGTCGTGGGTGATGCCGTGGAACAGGGTCAGGAGGAGTTGACGCCCCGTGTCTGGATGCCCGGCACGGAGCTGGAGGCGTACCAGGTTGACTGCCGGTTCGAGCGCGCGCACGGCCGCCTTGGGGGACAACGGCGTGGCGCATAGGTAGGCGGCAGCGTGTTGTGTGCACATGGTGCGGGCGAGATCGGGAAGTCCGATGTCCGAGGCGATCAGCGCGGCCTGGTTGAAGACCGTGGAGGCCACGCTTGGGTTGTTCTGCTTCTGAGCCGTGTCCGCGAGTTCGGCCAGTGCCTGGACTCGCTGGGGCAGGGGGAGGCAGGCGGGGCGGGGACGAGCGACGAGCGGGAACCGCTGGGCGACGCTGTTATGGAGTTTCCACACGGTCCGCATTACTCCTCTCTGTGGCCGGGTCTGGGCCGAAGACGACGGTCTTCGCCGCTGCCGTGAGGGTGGCCTGTGTGCCGTAGGGAAGGCCGAGTCGGTTCCAGGCGAAAATCACATGGTGGGCAAGGACATCTCGTAGCCCGCGGTGGAGTTGGCCGTTGTCGTTGAGGCGGGCCAGGTCGCTTCCCGCATCGTTGTAGGCCGAGACCCATCCGGTGGCCGCTGCCAAAGGACCGCCGGGCTGCCCCGCGTACTTGGGGTCCACGGAGAGCAAACGGCGCACGGCGGTGTGCAACTGGTCGTTGCTGTTCTGCTCGGAGCCCGGTGGCAGCGCGCGGTGGGCGGCGACGCGTGCCCAGACGTCGCCCTGCTCGTACCAATCCAGCCCGGCGGCGCGCATCATGAGGCTGAACAGCATCAGGGAGGTCTCGCGTCTGTGCCGGGCGGCGTCACCGCGGAGGTAGTCCAGGAGATTGCGGCTGTCGCGGTGGAAGAAGCGGTGTGCTGCGTCCATGGACTGAGCGCCGCCGAAGGCGTGCACCTCGGGCTCGTAGATGATCTCCGTCCACCCCGTGAGCTGTCCGGCTGAGACCAGCTCATCGAGACGCTGGTCTATGGGGTTCTCTGCGCCGGCGACAGGTATGTAGCGGATGCGCCAGCAGGGAACCTTTCGGATGATGAACCACGTGGTGATGGCGCCGACGGCCTCTGCAGTGCGAAGGAGTGGTGCGAGTTCGGCAACGGCGGTGGTCTCGGCGTGCTCCCAGTCCGGGAATGCCACGTTGACCTGACGCCAGGCGGGTTGGGTCATGAAGTGGTCCTCCGTGGTGTTCAAGCCAAGGCGAGGAAGGTGTCCCAGTGGGGAGCAGGCGCGTGGTTCGTACCGAGGGTGTGCAGGGCGAGTGCCGCGCCAGCGGCTCCGTCGAGGAGTTCCGGGTCGTGATCGTCTTGTTCGAGTGTCGCGATCAGCCGCTCGGCGAGGTGCGGTAGCTCTGCGGCGATCTCGGGGTTGTCGGTCTCGGCTGCCATGCGCCACGCCGCGTGCAGGAGTCCGGCCATGCCGTGGCACAGCCCGATCTCGGGGAGCTTGGCCTGCTGGTGCGGGTCGCGCAGGGCGTCGAGGATCGCGTTCTCTGCCAGCCGCACACGGGTCGCGTCTCCGAGGGCGAGACCAGCCAGCTGCTGGGCACGGGCGGTGCCGCTGGCTCCGTAGCACCAGGAAGGCCGGGGGCGGAGTTCGGCGTGAACGTGTTGGTCGGCCGCCTGCTGAGCAGTGATCTGGCCGGGCCACCAGGGATGGGTGTCGTTGCCCTGTCGCCAGCGGTCGGTCCAGGCACAGATCCGTCCGATGGCGTCAGCCAGGCCGGGCAGGGTCACCCCGTAGATCAGGGCCTGCGAAAGTACGGACAAAGCAGCGCCGATGCCGTGGGCAAGTCCGAAGTTGCCGTGTCCGCCGGGGTAGTCAGGGTGGGGCGCCCCGGTGGGGGCGACGTCCATCCACCAGGGCGGCAGTCCGGCCAGGCCGGGCAGGGGTTCGGTTAGCCGCGCGAGGTAGGCCAGTAGGTCGCGGGTGATCTCGTGGTGAGGGTGGCGGCTGAGGTGATAGGCGCCGAGGCCGGAGAGACCCTGAATCAGGTCGAACTCTTCCATCGGCGGGCGTTCGGCACGGTCGATGCGTTGGTGGGCGGTGGCGAGCCGGGTTTTGGTGACAGCGAGGGTGGCCGCGTCCAGGCGCTCCAGGAGCCGCAAGTATCGGGTTGACGCGCTCGCCGCGCGATGCGTGATGAACGCGAGGGCGGGAGCACCGAAGTACAGGTTCGCGTTGGCCGCAGCGCTGATGTCGCCGTCCACAGCCGCAGCCAGCCATGCGTGCGCGATCTCCCAGGAACCGCGGCCGGCACGAGCCCGCTCGATGTGCAGAAGCGCGATGCCTGAAGCGCCTCCTGCGAGCGACTGGGGCCAGGCCCGGCCACCGGCGGGCCGACCGTGCGGCCACGCGGTGGCCGGGTCGGCCAGGGCATCGGCCACCTTGTCGGCGGCCGACAGCACGGCGGGAGCAGGGGCTGTCGTGGTCACGGTGTTCTCCTTGCTCGTGCCGTCCAGCTCAGAGCTGCGGCCCTGGCCAGGTGCAGGTGTGCGCGCTCCTCTGGCAGACCGGGGCCTTGCATCCGTACGTGGTGAAGGTGCAGAAGATCGGGCAGTAGATCGCCGGGATTCGCGTCCGCCTCCACGAGCGCACGGGCATAGTCGGCCAGAGCTATCCGTCGTGCGGCCCATGCCGTGACGGTTAGTTGGTCCAAACCGGCGGGGTGCGTGTGCACCAGGTCGACGGCCTGTCGGTAGACCGCGCGGGGAGGGGCGGTCGAGTTGGTTCGGGTGCGCTCGATGAGCCAGTGCATCGCCGCGGTGCGGTTGCCCAGCAGGCCGGCGGCGATGTCCACCATGCTGGCAGCGGTCACTGCACGGGCGTCCGGCGCGTTCTTCGGCCCGGCGGCGGCGAGTTGGGCCAGCGCGGCGGCGGAGTCGGCGGCGAAGTACGCCTCGGCCGCATCGATCGCCGCGGGGCCGCCGAACCGCGCGGTCTCCGGATGGTAGGTCTCCAAGCTGGCGTGGGCGATCAGTCCACGGCGGCGAAGCTGCTCGGTCCACTCGCCGATGCGCTCGAAGGCCGCACCGAGGGTTCGCGATGCGCAGGTCAGGCGAAGGCGAAGGTGATCGTCGGGGTCGGGGTAGCGGACGAACCAGCAGCGGGAGTCGTCACCCAGGTCGCTGAGCAGGGGCGGCAGGTGCCGGGTCAGGATGGAGTTTTGCCGGTCTCGGTGTCCGTGGAGCTGGAGATAGAGGCGGTTTCCGCTGCCGGGTAGGTGCCCGTGTTCGCGGGCCACGACGTGGGGTGTTGTCGCACGCACGGGTACGCGGTTCTGCTCTGTGATCAGGGGAATCACGGCTTCGTGGGCACGGCCGTCGATCCACCCCAGCGCCTTGGGCCCTGGGGCAGGGTGCAAGGTCGCCCTGCCGTCGCGGTCGAGGTGGGAGCGGAGCAGGGCCCGGTGGGAGGGCTCGGTCAGGTCCAGAGCAATGCGCTGGTCGGCCTCGCTCAGGTACACGTGCTGGGGAAGGTGCATGTCGCTGCACCACCGGGTCAGGACTTCGTCCCACTCCGGCCACGGTGCCGATGCGCGGGGCAGGTCGTCACGGTCGAGGAGCCAGCGAGCCGGCGACAGGATCGTGCGGCCGTAGCGCAACGCGGGCAGGAACGGAAGGTTCGAGGCAGCCGTGCCCCACAGGAACCCGGTGCAGGGCACGGCGAGCGCGACCGGTGCCTCGGCCAGAAACCGCGTGAGCGGATGTGAATGCAGTCCGAGGTCCACGGCGTTGAGCAACAGCGTGTGCACCGGGCGGCGGCGGGAGAGCGAGACGAGGTGGAGCTGTTCGGCGTCGGCGGTGACGGCCAGGTCCGTCACCGGAATCAAGCGGGTATCCGGGCTCCGATATTCGCCCAGCGAGATGACCAGATCGGTCGCCTGCGGGGCGCGTGCGACGTTTTCCGCACGGACGGATAGAGGGGTAGCACTGATCTGGGCCACGAGCGCGTCGTGGTGCACTCCGGGAAGCCCGGCGTACACGTCGGTCATGCGGCGCCGGTCATCATCGGACAGCAGGTCGAGAAAGCGGCCGGTGGTGGCCCCGGCCGAACGCGCCACGCCGACGACATGCAGGGTGAACTCCCCTCGCTGGAGCGCGGCGGTGTCAACGGCCTCGATGCGTACGGTCACCTCGGTGCTGGGCTGGACCGGATGGCCGGGGTCGGTGCTGGCCAGGTTTTCCAGCGCGGCGTCTTCGAGCACGACCTCAGTACGGCCTTGGACGGCGGCGACGTGGGCGAGCTTGATGAGGCGGCTGTCCCGAGCGGGCAGCGGGGAGAGCGCCGACGCGGTGGTGGCGCCGAGGTAGCCGGGCGGGTATCCCAGCGCGTCAATGGCGTCCAGGACGGGGACAACCGTGCGCGGCCCATACCGGTCGAGGAACCCGGCGTGCCATTCGGTCCAGCCGGTCAGCGCAGAGCGCGGCGCGAGCCGGGTGAGGGCCTTCGCTGCCGTGGCCGCCTCGTGGGCTACCACGTCCGGGATGGTCAGGTCCCAGTCCAGACGAAGGTCGATCACGGGCCGGCGAGCTTCGCCCAGCTCGATCCTCTCGGCAGTAGACAGGTGGTGTGCGTGGTCGTCGAGGCCGGTGAGCGGGTCGGGCGTCGTCATCGCGGGCCGCAGACTGGTGAGCAGGATCCGTTGCTGGACCAGGCCCCCGAGGAGCTTGTCTATCGCTGCAGGCGGGGCGTCGGGGAAGTCGACGGCGAGCTTCGCCGCGAGATCACTCCACGGGATCGGGTTCCGTGCCCCGTTCAGGGCTCCGCGCACGGGCGCCGTCATGCGTATCCGTACGTGCTCAGGGCCGACATCGCGCTTCCCGCTAGGCCGATACTCGATCACCACGTGATCGTCGAGTTCGACGGTGAGGCTGGAGGTGAGCAACATCAGACGCGGTTGTAGTGCGGGGTGCTGCTCGAAGCGGTCGGCAAGGATCGTGGCGTGCGCGGCGTCTGCTCTGGCCGCGGGACGGTGTGCGCGGCCGACGCGCACCACGGGCGTGCCACCTATTCGCGCAGCTGCAACCCCGGCGAACAGACCGAACGGCGTGGCGCGCGTACGGGCGCGCAGCAGGTAGCGCAGAACGGCGAGCACGGTACGGCGCACGGTGGCATCCGGCAGCGAGCGGCCGGTGCAGACCTGCTCGACTTGCTCCGTAAGGTCGGGACTGGCGGCCATGACGGCAGCGGCGAACTCGGCGCTGGACCAGATCTTCTCTAGCCACGTTCGCCACGATGCTGCGTTCGCAGCGGCGCTCACGAGGTCGGGCCAGTCGATCTGCTGGTCAGGGTGGCTCGCAGCGCCTCGGATCAGCGCTGCATCGGCATGGCGGTACATGTGCCTCTCCTGCGGCCGTGCGGTGCCCGGCCGCGCCCTGTGCTGGGCGCGACCGGACACCGCGAACTATGCGGTCGGTCCCGCTACGGGCAGCTCACGCACGCCGTGGCGCACGTGGAGTTGCAGCCGTCGCTCGTCAGGCGGATCAGCTGATCCGCGGCGGGGCCACCTTCGACGATGGTGATGTCGAGGTCCCAGTCCGCCGGCTCTCCGGACGGCGTCAGGGCGGCGTCCGGCTGCACGGGCGCCAGCGGGCGCTCCATCTGTACGGTCATGTATGCCTCCTACAGGCAGTTGACGGATGGTGCACGGTCCCGGAGCCCGAGGGCCCCGGAGTTTTAGGCCCAGGTCGCCGTGACGATGCCGTGGCGGCGCAGAACGGCGTCCTCGGGCAATGGGGTGGGGGCGGGGCCCGGCAGGTAGCGGAACGTCGCGGCTCCCCGCCGACGGTGGTTCCGCGCCCAGCGGCGGAGCAGGTCCGCGTACTGGTCGGCTAGTGCCTCGGCCTGTGGGCCGTGGGCGATCACGCCGCTCTCGAAGCCGCCGGTGTCGGCGTTCTCCCGGCGTGTGCGGTAGGCGATGCTGTCCTCGCTCACCAGGGCAGGCACCCCCTTGAGAGCAGACGCTTCCACGAGCCCGCTGGCGACGACGTCCTGCGAGGCATGAAGACGGGCCGGGCTCGGCAGCTTGAGCGTGAGGAACAGATCCAGCTCGTCGGGCAGGTCGTACGCAGCACCAGACCAGTGCTCCAACCGGGGCATGCCGAGGGCCGCGTTGAGGGCCTGAGCCTCCAGGGGAACCCGTACGT
This sequence comes from Streptomyces sp. MUSC 14, assembly GCF_001866675.1. Classification (NCBI taxonomy): domain Bacteria; kingdom Bacillati; phylum Actinomycetota; class Actinomycetes; order Kitasatosporales; family Streptomycetaceae; genus Streptomyces; species Streptomyces sp. MUSC 14. The sequence goes on along the minus strand of NZ_MLYN01000007.1, from coordinate 373,897 downwards.
CGTCGGTCTGCAGAGCGATGCCTTCCCGCAGCATCACCTTGCGCTCGTCGGCAGCGCCCTCGCCCTGCATGGGCACGAAGTGCGCCAAGCCGTAGGAGCGGCTGATCAGACCGGCTCCATCGCGGTCGAAGGCGATGCTGCGAGTCGTGCCGCACACTGTCAGCGGGACAACGAGCCGGCCCTTCTCCGCGAGTCCGCTGATCCACGACGGAGGGATGTCCCACGCCGCCGCGGTCACGATGATCCGGTCATACGGAGCGCCGTCGGGTACGCCGTGCTCACCGTCGTCGAGGACCGTCTTCACCTGGGCGTACCCGGCGTCGTCGAGGCACTGGCGGGCTCGGTCGATGACGTCTCGGTCGATGTCGACGGTCGTGACTTCGCCTTCACTGCCCACCAGTTCCTGAAGATAGGCGGCGTTGACCCCGCCGGACCCGATCTCCAGGACCTTCATACCGGGCTCGACTTCTGCCTGCTCCAGCATGACGGCCTGGAGATGGGCCGCGGACATGACGCTGATGTCCATGCCGTGCTCGTCCTTCTTGACCGGCACGGTGCGGTGCAGGCTGTACGCCAGTTCCGCGGATGCGTCCGGCGCGAACTTGTGGCGGGGCACAGCAGCGAAGGCGGCGGCGACGGGCTCGGTCTTGACCCCGTTCTCGTCGCGCAGCGCGCGGACCATGTCCGCACGGAGCGCATCGGGATCACGAACAGTCGAGTCATCAATAGCAGTCATCCGATTACCTACTTCTGTTGGGAGGGCTGGTGCTTGCGGCGGCCCAACTCGGCTTCGTGGTCGGCGAAGACGCTAGCCAGGACGCCACATCAGTGAGGCGACTACGCGCCGTCGTGAGTGGCAGTGCTCGGAGTTCGGCTGAATTACAGTGCCGAAGATCGTCACTGTGGTTCTTCCTCTCGTTCAGGCTGTCGAGCGTGGGGAGAGACCAAGAGGAGGGGCCTCTCCCCGCGCTCTTCGTCCGGTGCCGATCCTTGTGTCAGGCCCGTTCACCGGGTCAAACGCCCGCCCGCGGTCGGGCCCGTCACGCACCGATGGCCGGCGGGCAGTTTGATGAGCCGGCCGCTTACTCCCCCACAGAGCGCGGCCGGGACGCGGGTCTCGGCGCCGCCTCCTCCACTGGGGGCGTGGTCTCGGGTCCACCGCGCACGGGGGCAGCGGGCCTCATGACCGGGAGGAGACCCCAGTCCTAGGCGGCGACGGGCGCCGTGTCGTCGGCTGCGGCGGCGTACTCGTCGTCGAGGATCGAGTTGAACGCGTGGTCGATGCGGTCCATCGCCTCCTCCTCGCGGAAGGCGCCGAATCGGGCCCAGTACACCCGGTAGGGGGCGCGCTCCATCAGCGCGCGGGCCTGTACCCGCAGCGCCGCTTTGTCGAGCAGGCCCACGCGGTGCTTCGCTGACAGGAAGCTGACCAGCCGGTTGCAGTGCACCAGGCGGACGTTCTCTTCTCCGGACAGGCCGTTGGTCGTCCAGATCTCCAGGTGCTCGGGGTCCGAAGTGATGTCGGCGAGAAGCCCCTGATGCAACTCTGCCGCGTGCAGCACGAGCCGCTGCCGATGCCGGCGTTCGGCGAGCCACAGACCGGCGGTCCCCACAGCGGAGGCGACGAGCACGGCGTGCGAGGTCTTCATCAGATGCCTTTCGTGATGGCGTGTTGCGGGGTTTGGCGAGCGGCACGCTCCAGCTCCTGGCGCACTGCCTCGGTGGCTTCGAGGAGGCGACGGACGAGCCGGGCGATGTTCTGCGCGCGGTGCGACGCCACCTCTTGGGTGGCGCGTGGGGGCGATAGGTACAGCCGTCGGGTGGCTTCGCCGAGGGTTGCTTGCGCGCTGATCTCAATCCCTGCCTCCGAGTCGGCCGGGATGCTCAGGCACCCGGTGCGCAGGTCGTCGGCGACAGCCCGACCGAACACGGTGAACTGCTCGACCATGTCCAGCGCGACTTCGACGGACGGGAGGTGGGAGCCCTTGAGGTCCCAGACGAGTGCCATCTCCACGAGCGCCAGGATCTCGGCTTTGTCGGGAATGACGGGCGTGGTCACTGCTCTACTCCTTGACGGGCTTGGACGATCTGATGGCAGAGCAGGGCGAACCGCAGCTCCTCCTCAGCCGCGAGCCGGTGTATGACGGGTGCTGGCCGCCGACGGCTCCGCGACCACCGCGGGGTGACGAGGGCGAGCGCGGTGAGCAGCGTGGAGACGACAGGGCGGAGGCGGTGCCCGGCGCTGGGGCATGTCGACTCCCCGTGGGGGACGTACGGAGCCGTGGGCTCCCAGCGCCGGGCGTGAGGTCGGGTCTGCTGCCGTGGGGAGCCACTTCGCAGGGCAGGCCCGACGTGCGGGGAAGGAGCGCGCATCATTCGTCGTCCCCCATCAGGTCGAGGATGCACACGATCGCGAGCGCGTACCGGCGCAGGTGCGACAGCGCCTCATCTTCGGTCGGCCGTTCGTCGCGGAGCGCGAGCAGGCGACGCAGCTCGTCGGTGGGGTAGATCGCGACGCGATGTGGGACGACCTGCATGAGCTGGTGCGTCGCTCGGCTGAACCGCGCGATGATCCGTGCAGCCTCCTCCTTGCTGATCTGCGGCGCGGCCCGGTGCTGCTGCCGCCGAGGGAGGGGCAGACCGAGGCGGAGTAGAAGGCCGTCGAGCTTGCCGCTGCCGTCGGCAAGCGTGGGGTCGGGCCTGTCGCCGAGGATGTCCTCTAAGGCGTCGATCAGGTCGTCACTGATGCCTTCGGCCGCGAGTGAGAGGGACAGAACGTGGGAGAGCCTGCGCATCGTCTCGTCTCCGGAGGCGACCGGCCGGCTCAGCAGCTGGGCGGCGGTGGCCGTATCCACGGCGACCATTACGACCTCCCCGCAGGAGCGTTGAAGACGCACCAGGTCATCTCGCCGTCGTCGCTCACGCCCCAGTCGCGCGCCAGTACGGCGACGAGGAACAGTCCGCGGCCGGACGTGTCGTCGGACTGAGCGTTGGTGAGCGTCGCCGGCTTCGGGTTGCCGTCTGTGACCTCGACCCGCACATCGTTGTCGGCGTAGAGAATCTTGAGTCCGACGTCCCCTCGGCCGTGCCGGATCGCGTTGGTGACGAGTTCGGAGACGGCGAGCACTACGCTCTCCGCAGTCGGCTCGGATACGTGCCACAGGCGAAGGTGCGCTGCCGTGATTCGGCGCATGCGGCCGACTCGCGCCTTGTCCGGCGTGAAGGCCACCGCGAAGCCGCGGCTGGTCTGCTGCATCAGGTCTGAAGCGACCGTGACGGCGGTTGCGGCGGGGGTCATCGGCAGTCTCCCAGGTGGCGTACGCGAGGGGGGCACTTGCGCGGGTTACTGACGTCTGCGAGGGCAGTTGAGACGTAGCAGCGCCGCGGGAATCGCCGCCGCGGGACGATGGGGGACCGCGGCCGGCACACGAAGCGCTCTCGTTCAACTGCTCTCGGTGGCGAACGAGTTGGAGTATGGCCGCCGGATCGCTCCCCATGTAACGCTCACAACGGAAGTGTCCGCATGGACCTTTCGGGGCCCCGTCAGTGCGTAACCCGGAAGTTGTTCCGCCGTGTAACGTCCCTTGCGGTCGCGAAGCGCCAGCAAGGACACTGGCCGCACTCGTCCAAGGGGAGCGCCAGCATGACGAACGAGTCGAGATCGGCCGAGCGGACTGACGAGGTCGAGGCAGGGCCGACAGCGCGGCGGCGTCAGCTGGGCTTTCGCCTTCTCGCGCTCAGACGGGGCTGCGGGCTGTCGGCCGAAGCTGCTGGGCACCAGGCCGGTATGTCGAAGGCCACCGTCAGCCGCTACGAGCAGGCCAAAGGCAACGTTCGCTGGAACCAGGTCAAGCAGCTCTGCGAGGTCTACGGAGCTTCCGCCGAGGAGACGGCTGAGCTGATCGGCCTGGCGAAGAACAGCAAGGTCACGGAGGGGTGGTGGGTTCCGTACGCCGGGAAGCTCTCGGACCCGATGCGGATGCTGCTCCCGCTTGAGAATGAGGCGCAGTCCATCTGGCACCTCTCTATGGGAGTCGTTCCAGGGCTCTTGCAGACCAGGCGATACGCCACAGCGATCAAGGCGACGCCGGGGAACACCCTGGAGCCTGAGAGGGTGACCGAGTTCCTGGATATGAGGATGCAGCGGCAGCAGATCCTTCAACGCGAGTCTCCTCCGGAGTACCACGTTGTTCTGGACGAGAGCGTGCTTCGGCGCAAGGTCGGCGGTCCTGACGTCATGGCAGAGCAGCTTGATCTGCTGCTGGACCGTCGGCAGGAGGAGAACGTCACCATTCAGGTGCTGCCGTTCGCCGCCGGCGCCTACAGCGCGGCGCTGACGAGCTTCATCGTGTACGGCGGCCCAGACCCATCACTGGACGTCATCTTCGTGGAGAACGCGGTGGGTTCCTTGTTCCTGGAGGAAGAGGACGCACGCGAGGCGTACGGGCACGCTCGCGCCTTCCTGCGCGATGAAGCGCTGGACCCTGATTCCTCGGCGGAGTTGATCGCCGAGGCCCGAAAGAGGCACCTGCAAGATCAGAAGTAGCGAGGAAATCATCCGTGGCCGAACAGCCCCAGAAACCACTGTGGTTCAAGAGCAGTTACAGCGGCACTCCCGACAACGAGTGCGTAGAGGTAGCCAAGATGCCCAAGGGACCGTGGGTCCGAGACTCCAAGAGGCCTGACGGCCCACACACAGCTTTCTCGCACGCCGCGTGGGCCAGCTTCACAGAGAGCATCCGCTCTCCGAACGCACCCACACGCGACTGACGTCGCGATCATGTTGCACGGCCCGGCCCCCTCATGGATGCCGGGCCGTCGTGTCATGTCCCGAGAGACCGTTCAGTCAGCTCCCCCGCGAACACGTGGACAACCGGTGGGGTCGGGCGGACCAGTCTCGGGAAAAGTCTGTGCAGCAGATTCTCGATGCGGACAATCGGAGGACGCGAGTGTTGTCCGCATCAGGGTGCCGAAGGGGAAGTCATGCCGCAGAAGCCCAAGCCCCTGGATGAGACGAAGTCGATGCGCGCCTGGTGGGGCAAGGAACTCCGCAACTGGAGGGAAGCGCGGGGCATGTCGAGCCGCGAATTAGGCGCAAAGGTGCACCTCAGCGCCACATCGATCGAGCGCATCGAGAAGGACGAGCGCCCCTGCAACGCCAATCTGGCCAGCCAGCTGGACGATGCTGTGCAGGCCGGAGGAGCATTGCGACGGCTCTGGCGCCTCGTCGAAGAGGAAGCGGACAAGCGGTCCGCTGATGCGGACAAGACCCCTGGCGGACCGACTCTTGACGGCATCGGGACACCGACCACGGGCATGCTTGGACTAAGCCCGCCCGTGTTTTCGGAACGGAGTCTGTCACCAGTGGAGCGTCGAGCCTTCTTCACCCTCGGCGGCATAGCCGCCCTCGCCCCCGGAGCGTTCATCGACCTACTCCCTGGATCGGGACCAACCGCGCTCCCCAAGATGGTTCGCCCCGAAGACATCGAGCAAGTCACGACTGCCGCCGTCACCCTTGCCGGATGGGACAACCTCTACGGCGGTGGGGGAATCGCCCGCAGTTCCTCTGCCGGGCTGTTCATCTGGGCCAGGGGGCTCCTCGCCACGAAGTACCCCCCGCAGTTGGAGTCAGACCTATATACCGCCGTCGGGCGCCTTTCCATGGTGATGGGAGCGAGCGCATTCGATGCGTACGAGCACCATGACGCCACCGAGCTGTTGCGGTTCGGCACCTGGTGCGCAGAGCGGGCGAACAATTGGCACCTCCGGGCCGCGGTCCTCAACTGGAGAGCCCGACACGAGATCTGGTGCGGAAGGCCCGATGAGGGCCTGACTCACGCTGAGAACGGCCTTGTGCGAGCGGACCGTCTTACACATCGGGAACAGGCGACGCTTCACAACGCCAGGGCCCGAGCCTGGGCGAAGATGCAGAGGCCGAAGGAGGCGTTGGCTGCCATCAGGCAGTCGGATGAGGTCTTCGACCGCGCTCGCGACGGGGAGGACGCCCCGTGGATGGCCTACTACGACGAGGCCCAGCACCATGGGGATAGCGGACATGCCGCGTTCGACATCGCGCTCATGCCAGGGCAGTCCCCCTCCTTGGCCGTTTCTCGTCTGAAGACCGCGATCGAAGGCCACACGGACGACTACGTACGCTCGCGTGCCCTGTCGGGCGCCAAGCTAGCGACGCTGACCATGGCCACCGGGGACCCACAACAAGCGGTGGTCATCGCTAACCGCGCCCTGGACGAAGTAGGGAGGCTCCGTTCTAAACGAGCCGCAACGGACATGCAGGACCTGTCTAAGGCGTCCGCGCGCTATGCCCGGAAGCCGGAGGTAGCGGAGCTGAGGAGCCGGATCACCACTACGGTCCTTGCATGACCACGACGCGCACCGAGGAGTCCTTTGGCGTCCTTCGGGAAGTGACAGCCGCTGCCGGGCTGTCGGCCGAGGGAGCTGAACCCATTCGGCTGGCCGAGAACGACCTGTGGCGATTGCCAACCGGAGTCGTCGTGCGCATCGCACGAGCGGGGCAGGACGAAGCGGCAGCCCGAGAAGTGGCCGTGGCGCGCTGGCTGGCTGAGAACAACGTCCCGGCTGTGCGCCCGATACAGCGGGATCAACCTGTCCGTGCTGCCGGCCGAGCCGCCACCTTCTGGGAGCTCCTGCCTCCGCACCGGCACGGCACCGAAGCTGACCTTGCGCTGCTTCTTCGCCAGATGCATCGATTGCCCAAGCCGACTTTCCCCATTGGCCAGCTGCAGCCGTTCGTTCGGATTGCCGAACGCCTCGCTGCCGCGCGCTCAGCGAACGATGATGACCGGAAGTGGCTCCTCGATCGGCTCGACGAACTCAAACAACAGTGGGCCAACCTTCCAGAAGGGCTTCCCCACTGCGTGATCCACGGCGACGCCTGGGGCGGCAACTGCGCTGTGACCGCAGAAGGGGCGGTGCTCTTGGATTTCGAGCGGACGTCAATCGGACCGCCCGAGTGGGACCTGACCTCCACCGCGGTCGCCTTCGACTCCTTCGGCACACTGTCCGCAGCCGAGTACGCGGCTTACTGTGAGCAGTACGGCCACGACGTCAGGGAGTGGGCGGGGTACGCGACACTCCGCAGCATCCGAGAATTGCGCCTCGTGACGTTCGCCCTTCAGACCGCGGACCACAATGACAGCGCCCTTGGGCAGGCCCGTTATCGCATCGAGTGCGTTCGTGGCCTGCACGGGCCACGGCCTTGGCGATGGGAAGCCGTGGGGTGAGCCGATCCCCGGTTTCTTGTAGCGGCCTCGTCCGGGTTGGGTGAGGAAGCCTTGGAGGGTGAGGCGTCTGAGGCGGCTGCTGGTGATGTTGACGGATGCCTCGCCAGTAGGCATGCCGAGGAGTTCGTGCAGATCGCGAGCTTGGAACTCTTGGTCGGGGTGCTGGACCGGCTGAAGGGGTTCTCCGAGCAGCTCGGTTCGCACCGGTCGGGTTCCGGCGGTCCGTGAGCGCCTTGAGACTCTGCCCGCGGCGGCCTAACTGTCCCACCGAGCAGCGCCATTGTCAGCGCGGTCAGCCGTGGGCGTCATGGCTTCCGACCAGCGGAGCGCTTTAGCGTGCAGGTCGACCACCGTGGCGTCATCGGGGTTACCTGCGCATCCCCTGAGAGCGTTCACCGTGATGTTCCTAATGGTGGGAGGCACGAGTGGTGTGTTATCGAATACTGCACGTACCGCACTCATCCCTATGTGCATGTCGGCCTCCTGAGAGGCCATGTCGCTGATCTCGTGATCCTTCGGAGACCCAACGACGATGTGAAGGGAGGAGAGGGCTTGCCGGAAGTAGGACGCTGCTCGCGCGGCGCCTCCCTCTCCTTCAAGAACCTCAAGAACCTCCCGCGGCCCTGGAGGGGTGAGGGCCCAACTCGTTGCGGCCCGTGACGGCTCTTGTACCTCGCCCTTCACGTCGTGTAGCCCTTGGCGGGCTTGAGCCAACTCCTTTGCTGTCAGAAGGGCGTAGGCGTGGAGTTCGGATACGTCAGGGTAAGGGTTGTCCCGTAAATGATCTACGGCATGGGTCGACCAGCTGGTTTCGCTGTCATCCGGCGAGGGTGAGGTTGTGCAGGCGGGCGATGCCGAGCATGGCGTGGTGGACGCCGTCGCCCTTGAGCCGGCAGTCGCGGAGGATCTTCCAGTTCTTCATGCGGGCGAAGGCGTGCTCGACGCGGGCGCGGACCCTGCGGTGTGAGGCGTTGTGTTCCTCTTTCCATTCGGGGAGGTCGGCCTGGCCGGGCCGGCGGCGGTGCGGGATGACCAGGCCGGTGCCGCGGTAGCCGCCGTCGGCGATGACGGTGGTGCGGCCGACGGCGTCCTTCGCGCCGGACAGCTCCCACGCCTTGCAGTCGTTGCGGTTGCCGGGCAGTGGCCGGCCGACGGCGACGACGAGCCGGGTGTCGGCGTCGATGACGACCTGGTGGTTGGTGGAGTACCTGTAGTTCTTCGACTGCTCGGCGATCGTATGGTCGCGGGTGGGTACGAGGGTGCCGTCCACGATGAGCACGGTGTCATTGCGGAACTGCTTGCGAGGCCGGAGCGCGAGTGCCGGCGCCAGATGATTGATGATGCGGTTGGCCACAGACTTCGAGACCCCGAACAGCGGGGCCAACTGGCGAAGCGTCAGGTTTGTACGCCAATACGCGGTGACCAGCAGCACGCGGTCCTCCAGCGACAGACTCCAGGGCCGACCTCGGCGCACCGGTTCCACGCCGTCTTGTCGTAGCGCAGTGATCAGCTTGCGGAAGCTACGCGGGCTCAACCCGCTGAACGAGACTATCCAAGACGGCTCCGATGCCGTGATCACACCAGCCACCACAAGATCGTTCCACCCGCCGTCCCCTGCTACCCTCACGGCACCGGGCGATACCGCTTCAGCCGGGGCCAGCCTCGGCTGAAGCGAGGGCCGCACACGCGTCCCGGCTCAGCGGGCCGAGCCCGGCTAGAGCCTCGGCCACCTCCCATCCGGTTTCCAGCTGCCGCCACAGCTCGCGCAGTGCGGCAAACCCATCCGCGCCGTTGGTCAACCGTCGAAGCGCGATGTCGAGGTCCCGCAGCCAGCCATCCATATACGGATCCGTCGTCAGCCGGGACACGTACTCGTCGATCTGGACAGCCAGATGTGCGTCGAGCCAGGCGCCTCCCGTCTCCAGCAGCCTGCTGCGCACGGTCGTGTTCAAGAACGACCAGTGCGCCGCCACTTCCGCCACCGCCGGCACGGCCTGCCTGCCCGGCCGCACGGCAGAACGGAAATCCTCCAGGGTTCGCTCGACCAATCCGTCCACTAGCAGTTGGCGCAGCTCGGCGAGAGCGTCGTCGTCCTGACTGGACTCCCAGTCCTTGAGTGCACGTTGAGCGGCACGCTCTAGGGCGAGAAGCCCGTCCGCCGCATCCTCGAGGCGGTTCGCGGGTCCAGGGACGAGCCGTGGGACGGACTCAGCAAACTCACCAATCACTCTGATGGCCAGGCGACGGCCAGCGCGGGCCTCCACTGCTTCGGCCTGAGCCATTCCGACCTGGTTGAGCACGACCAGGGCCAGTGGCACACCGAATGCCGCAGCCGTCACGGAGGAGAAGACATTGGTGAGGAACGCCTTGTCGGCCCAGAAATCCGTGCGGTCGCCCCACCAGCCCAGCCCCAGCAGCAGCACACCGGTTCCCCACAGCAGGGCGCACCCGGCACGCAACCCCTGCGGGGTCTCACTCCAGATCGCCCGCACCCGCCCCGCTAACGTCACGGCCTCTCCCCGAACGGCTTGATCACCAGCCCCCAGGACGCTACACCCCCCGTGCTCGTAGTCCCAGAGGGCGCCGCCCCCTGAGCCATGAGCACGCCTGACCTTCCATTGGCCGGTACGGGCACGGATTACGGGACAAGCCTTAGTCAGGGTTTATTGCGCATGCCTTTATTGCGTCTACGACCTTAAGGGTTACGCGCGCTGGTAGGAAGTCGGCGCCGTCGAAGACAAGGCGGACCGCAGCAACGCTCACCCCGTTTGCCGTCGCGCTAATTGCCTCGAACGCAGGAGACCCCACCCGCTCACGGAGGGCGCCGAGGAATCCGTAGAAGCTTCCTACAGCGCTGGCGTACTTCTCTTCCGCCGCCAGTAGTTCGTTCTCGTTGAGCGGGGTGAATAGGGGTTCCGAACCGCTCCAGTCAACATGAGGGAGCACAGCGTCCTCTCGTGCAGGCGGGTGCACCATCGCTTCCTCCGCCTGTCGTCGGAGCTCAAGCCATGCCGCTACATCGCCGCCCCATGCCTTGATCACGCGTTCGAGGTTCTCCCGGCTCGGGAGGTTCTCGCCATTCAGGTACGAGTAGTACGTCGATCGGCCGATCTCCGCTCGCTCGCATGTCTCCTTCTCGGAGCTGGCCGCGCCTGCGCGGTCCCGCAGGAGCCGGAGCTGGATGGCGAAGGCGTGAAGCGGCTGGTTCGGATCGAGTGGCTTCGGCCGTCGCCCCACGGTAGTCCCCCCAACTCCCGAGTAGTCCAGAGATCTCCGAGCTAGTCCAAAATCGTAGACCAGCGAGGGCGCTCTGAATGACGCTGTGGTCGTCTCCAAGTCCCAGTGCAGTCAGGGAGGTTCGTGGTGGGGTTCTCGTTCAGTGTGAGGGTCCTGGTCGTTGGCGTGGCGCTGCTCACGGCGGTAATTGTTGGGATGGTGGCCGGTATGTTGGCCCACCTCGACGGCGCCAAAGTGCCCGCCTGCATCATGCGAGGCGGCGCCTCGGTGGGGGCAACGATGACCGTACTCGTGTTAGTCATGGTGGCGTTGGGTGTTCTCGCATGAGCCGGCAGCACACGCTGAGCTCATGAACGGCGCTGATGCAAGGGAGGCGCCCCGCCGGAGGACGGGACGCTCTACTTCAGCTGACGGTGGCAGACTCCTGAGGGCCATCCACGTACGCAAGGCCGTTCAGATGGTGGGCAATCTTCCCGATGCCGCGTTCGCAGCGGTAGCGCACGGCACGAGCAGTCCCGTCTGGGAGGACCCCGGACTCGTCATCCGGGAGGTCTGCTCCGTAGCGCAGAGCGAGGCCCTGGCGCTCGCCGACCGAGAGTGGGTGGTGGGGCGGGAAGCCTCGTTGGTCTTACGCAGGGGGAGGTGCGCTGTCTACGCTGGAGCTGACCGTGTTGTCGTAGGGGGTGGGATTGGGCTGTGGAGGAAGTAGCGCTGGTCTCGGCGGTAGCCTCCGCGTTGGTGGCGGCCATGACTACCGGGGCGTGGAAGCAGGCACGTGATCGCTTTGTGCAACTCCATGCCCGTCTAGGCTCTGATGCCGCCGTTCAGGTGAAGGTCGAATTGATGGAGCTGTTAGCCGCTTTACGGGCGACCCCTAACGGCAGAGACATACATATTGAGCAAGATATTTTACAGCTCTTGCGTCTGCGGCTATTTGATCTCCTGGATAAACATCCGGAGGCATCCCATTCCCTGAGGGAACTCCTCGGTGATTTGGAGCGCGGCCAGCAAGCTGGGGACGTTTCCAATGAACTAAGTGGGGGCACTTTCCACGGCCCCGTCATTCAGGCGGGTCGTGTGGAGTTTGGTGCTCGACCTCCCGGCGCTCAGGCAGTGCGGCGCTCGATTGTTCTGCTGGAAGCCGAAGGGCGAGAATCAACTGATTCCCAGCGCGCTGAATTACGTCGCGGCATCTACAGTTGCGCTGCTTCGCTGCTGAGGGCAGCGGGTGCCGATCGTGATGACTATGAGATTATTGACCGTGGTGATGCGGTCATGGTCTTGGTCGACCAGTCGGTGCCTCCGGCCGTGCTCCTCCGCGCCACAATGGAACGACTCCCCGTGGAAGTGGGGAAGTGGAACAGTGGGCGGGCGCCGCGCCTTCAACTGCGTCTGCGAGTCGTAGTCGATGACGGGGAAGTTGTTGACGCCGCATCAGGCGGCATGGACCAGAGGAGGTTCCAAGCCTTCCGCCTCCTGGATCACGACTTGTTGCGCCGAATGCTCAGGAATACAACCGCCCCCACTGTTGTATGCATTTCTTCGACGGTCTATCAAACGGTTTTGCAGCACGGTTTTTTGGGCATCTCGGCGGATTCCTTCCGTGAGGTGTCAGTCAAAGTAAAAAATGCCACATTCCGAGCTTGGATTCATGACCCGGACGATCTGTTGGTACGCACAGTAGTTGACGGCAGGTTGGGTTTGCGCAGTGAGACCGTCGATCGTGGCGTCCAGGCGCACGCTCCGGACTTGCTAGATATCGGGACGCATCCTGAAATGGCAGTTGCGGCAAGAGAGTTGGCGGGTGGAATCGAGCGTCTCTTTCAAGCATTGGGGCCACCTCCGGAGGGGCTGCTCGGTACGTTCGAACCTGTGGTGAGTGATGGGGGCGGAAGCAAGCGATGACCAGCGACTCATCAACGAGCCAGCCCAGCGGGCTGGAGATCGCGCTGCAGTGGGCGCAACTTCCACCCGAACACCTTGAAGTCGCATTGAAGGCGCTGGATCCCGAACTCGCGCGGCAGCATGAGTGGCGACTGGAGGAAGCGCGCTTAAAGTCGCTTGAAGCCAAAGACCGCCGTGTGCACCAGCTTTACTTCGTTGGCCTAATAGCTGGGTTCGTCCTGGCCGTCGGCATGCTGACTGCGGCAGTCATCGTAGGCGTGAATGGTTCCCCGTGGCTGGCGGCCATGCTGTCAGGCCCAAGTGTGCTCTCACTCGCAGGGCTCTTCGTACTTCGGCGGGTCGACTCGGACAGCGCTAGGCAGATCGCAAGGGCGCAGAGTTCGGCGCTCAGCGCGGCTTACCAGGCGCAGGTGCCCGGTGCCGCACCCGCAGCCCCTTCCAACAGCACCGGTGGTGGGCCACCCTTGTGAATTGCGATTTGGGCTGATCGTAAATGGACCGCTTCCTTGGCCCTAAAGCCACGGAAGCGACAACGCCCACTCAGATCGCTGGACTGTCCGGTGTTTCGGCTGCGAAGGTCTCCATGGTGGTTGCGTTGCGGCCATACCCCAGCCGCTGCCGTGAGGCCGTCTGCTGCACTTCTTGACCAGTCTCCAGGGGCTGCACCTCTGCGGCATCCCGTGTCACGAGCTTCGTGAATACCTGCTCCGCGCGAGTCAGAGTAAGCCGCGTTGTGCCGTACGGTCCCACTGCGTAACCGGTGAGGTGACCGTGAAGGTGCAGTTCTGCCACTGCCTGAACTGCGGCGTCGATCTCTGGCACGTCGTCCGGCGGGACGAGCGCGTGCAGCTCCTCCGCCCACTCCCAGCCGAGATCGCGGAGCACCGTTCGAGCTTCTTCTTTCTCCCAGCCGCTTCGCGCAACCAACCCATGCCGGGGGTCCGCGGAGAAGACCATGTCGGGGTTCGTCATCACTGCGCCATCTCCTCGGCTCGTTCCGCAGGCTCGGTTTCTTCGTGGCCTCCACCGGCTTGTGAGGGCCAGGCTGCGAGCTGGAAGCGCGCCGGGCGGTCTTCGTGCCGTCCCACTCGGCATTCGTCGCCGGCCTTGCCGAGGGCCTTGTTCATCCGTGTGAGGAACCGGTCGTACTGCTCGTGCCAGATCACGGTTGAGCCCGCGTCCGCGTACGCATCGGTTCGTGCGAAGGCGAGGGCCGCGATCTCGTACCCAAGGCCCTCGTGCTTCGTCCAGCACGGTGGGATGACGTCCTGTGGCTGCCAGGCATACGCCCAGTTGAGCCAGCGGCACACTGAGTCGAGCCACGCGGGCATCGGCGCGATCAACTCAGCTGGTAGAGCCCCCAGGTCCCACGGAGCAGGACCGTCGACCACGGACTCCTCCGCACTTCGCTCTGCGATGTACTCCAGGATCAACGCGGGCGGCTCGGGGAAGGGCTCGAATCGGGCAAGGAGATTCGTCATGCGGCAGCCGCCCCCTCGCGGCCAGCCCATGCGGCGGCGTGAGCCTTGGCCTGGCTCTTCTTCGCTGTGGCCTGCCGTGCGCGCTCCGCTTCGTTGGCCGCTCGCAGGTCGCGGACGTGACCTTCGATCTCGGACCAGGACTCCCAGGTCCACATGCCGTCGAGACGAGTGACGACGGGCGGGAGGTTGTCCGCGAGCACCAGGGCGTGGCCTTCCGGCAGGCTCCTGATCTCGTCCCCGCGCAGGACCGGTTCCAGTGCCATGTGCGTGGCCGTCGAATGGCCGCCGCGGTCTCCCCCGGTCGTGGTCTTTGTTTTGCGCTCCCGTTCGACCTGACCGCACAGGTCGGACATGTCCTTGAGGAAGGCCGGGTCTTTGTCTCCGCTGAAGACCACGACGTTGTTGGTGAACGCGGCCAGCTCTTTCGCTGTGTCCTCGCCGAAGCGGGCGCGGGCGGACGCCCAGGCCTGGAGTCCGTAGATGACCGTGATGCCTCGTCCTCGGCCGTCGGCGACGCGTTGGCGCAAGCTCGGGATCGGGGCGATGTTCGGCGCCTCGTCCAAGGCGGCGAGGAGGGCGGGGTCGAGCCGCCCGGCTGGGGATGCGATGGCGTGAGCTTCTGCGAGGTCCAGCAGGTCTTCGGCTATCGCCGTGGTCAGAGGTGCGACGCTGTTCACCTCCGAGTCCTTGCCGAGCAGGTAGAGGGTGCCGCCTGCGTCAAGGAAGTCGTGGAAGTCCGTGGCGTCCGCTCCGTCTCCCTGAAGGGCCCGGATCACCGACTGGTGCATGAAGGGTTCGAGGGCCGCGTCGAGGGTCGAGGCGGTGTTGCCGACGGTACGGCTGTCCCCAGTGGTGGCCGTGCGGAGCATGTCCGCCCAGCCGGGGCCTGCGCCGGGGTGGGCGTTGAGGATGCCAAGGGGGGCGGGGTCGGTGAGCTTGCGGGCCCACTTCAGCACCCAGTCGAGGTTGGCGCCGTCGAGGGCGGCGGCGTGGAAGAAGGCGGCGAGGATCTTGGATGCCTGTCCCTTGTAGAAGGCGCTGCCCTCGCTGGACTGTGCCGCGGACCCGGGTGTTCGTGAACCGGCGACGAAGGCCTTGGCGCGCATCATCGCGATCTCCGTTTCGGAGGCGCCGGTGATCGGCGTCCAGCGGAACCGAGGGAGGGAGGGCGCGATGTCCTGTGGGTCGAAGCCCATGACGGGTCGGCCGTCACGCCGCCGTGCGTCGAGGGTCAGTTCGACCAGGTCGGGCTTGGTCGAGGTGGCCAGGACCGGACCGGCCCAGTTGCGGATGGTCGGAGCGAAGAAGCGCAGGGTCTTTCCGCTGCCCATGGGGCCGATGACCCGGCACGCTTTGTCGGCGCGGGACCACAGGTCTACGCCTTTCGGACGTTGCGAGGTTCCCAGCGAGTAGCCGAAGTCGTAAGGATCAAGGGGGTGGTGCATGGCGTGCTCCGGAACGAGGTGGGGAGAGGAGGGGGCTGGTCAACGACCGGCGGAGCGGTCCTTCGCGAGGCTCACCGCTGATGCAGGGGCGGGCTGGTCGTCAGCGCGGGTGAGAGAGGGGCGGATCTCCGTTGCTCGCAGGACCGCCTTGGCCGACATCTGGCGCTTCAGCTGGCCCTTGCTTGCGAATCCGGCGTTGCGGCGGCCCCGGTTCGCCAGAACCCAGAGCGTCACCAGGGCCACCGCGCACACGACGGTCAGGGCGTACAGGGCCAGGGAGATCCCGCCGGGCATGACGTCCACTACTCGGCCCTCCGTGCGACACGTGCCGCGAGGTACCGCATCCGCCGGCCGCACAGCCGGGAGAGTGAGGCATCAGGCCCCGCACAGCGCGGCGGCGCCGTGTGGAAGGCGCTGTGCAGGTCCTCGGCAGCACGCCAGATGTGGGCGACGGCTGTGCGGACGC
Source organism: Streptomyces sp. MUSC 14 (assembly GCF_001866675.1). NCBI lineage: Bacteria > Bacillati > Actinomycetota > Actinomycetes > Kitasatosporales > Streptomycetaceae > Streptomyces > Streptomyces sp. MUSC 14. The sequence goes on along the minus strand of NZ_MLYN01000007.1, from coordinate 358,101 downwards.
GGCCCCCGGCGGCGGAGTAGTCGCCGTGGTCCAGCGCGATGGCCAGCGCCTTCGTACGGTCGGCGAGATCGAGCGCATCGGCGTGCAACTGGTCGATGTCCTGCCGCACCGCGTGCTCGTCGGTCGGAAGCGTGGTCGTGATGGTCATGGAGGGGGCGTGCTCCGAATCTGAGTGGAAGGGGCCGGCGACGGCGAGGTGGTGGTGCCTGCTCATTCGGTGTCCGGGGAAGTGCTGGTCAGGTCGGTCATCGAGCCGGAGGAGAAGCACAGATGCTGCTCGGCCTGGACCAGGAGGTGTTGGACGCCGGGATAGATGACTTCACCGACCTTCCACAGGGCGATTCCGCGGCGCAGGCGGGTGATGTGTTCCGCCGTCCAGGACGGCAGGCCCAGCCGGGACACCGTCGCTTCTGCCTCGGCCTTCTTCTGCGAGTAGATGACGATGGTGTCGGCCATCTTCAGTGCCGCTTGGGTCTCCGGGCTGTCATCGATGTCCGAGAGGTGGTGGACGATGAAGATGCAGGAGAGGCCGTAGCCGCGAGCGAATTTGAGGAACTTCTCCAACAGGGAGGCGAGTTGGGGAGTTCCGAGGATGTGCCATGCCTCCTCGCAGACGAGAATCCGCTTGCGCTGGGTGTAGCGGCGGCAGCTCGATTCCGGGTTCGGCCCCAGTTCCCAGGCCCCGGAGTTGGCGTCCACCACGACGCGTTCGTGCTGTCCTGGTTCCGTCCCGCACTCGCACAGGGGGCGCAGCCACACCTCTTCGAGAAAGACGCTGATGACGGCGACGAGGATGGTCATGGCGACGCCGCCGGACGGGACCTTCGTCAGGTCGAAGACGATCATGTCGGCGTCGAGGTCCACGCCGAGGCTGGTCGGCCCGTCGAGCATGCCGGTGAGGTCGCCGGTCGCATCCTGCTCGCCCCCGCAGAGCCGGTCCAGGACGTAGGACGCCTCCAGACCGTCACCGAGGAGTTCGTCCCGCGTCCGCTGCTTGGCCGTGGCGTCGGACTCCTCCGGCGACCGCAGCGCTGCGGCGACGTCCGCGAGGACCGGCGTGCGGCCGAGGTCGCCCGCCCGCTGGTGGGCCCGTCGGATCGCGATACGCAGGGCGGAGCCGGCGAACTCGTCCAAGGACCGGCCGAGGCCGAGTTCGACGATCGTCCGTACCAGCTCGATCTGCCGCTTGCCTGCGATGGCGGGGTCCATCGGGTTGATGCACGAGGCACCGCGACCGCCGCCCGGCGCGAACCGCACCGGGGCCTTGCCGGTCAGCGAGCGGCCGAGAGCGGCCCACTCGCCCTCCTCCCGCTCCTTCTGCTCTTTGGTGTCGAGCACGACCACCTGTCGGCCGAGGCGGATCTGTCGTGCGGTGTACGTCTTGGTGAGGGCCGACTTCCCCCGGCCGGTGTCGCCCATCACGATCATGTTGCCGCCGGGCAGGCCGTCACCGAAGGCGCTGAAGGGGCAGTAGATGAAAGCCTTCCCGCTGTAGAGCTCCCGGCCGATGATCGCGCCCTCGGTGCCGAGAGTCGGCGGCGCGATGGGCAGGTACAGGGCCTGGCTGGTGGTCGTCTCCGTGTGCAGCGGGCGGCGCACCGTCTCGTACATCGGCGACAGCGGAGCGAGGTCGAGCAGGTCAGTCACTTGATGCCTCCGGCGAGGGGGAGGGTCGTGGCGAAGGCGCGAGCGTGTTCGAGGTCGAGCCATTCGATCCGGAGGTGAGCGTTGCGGGCACGGGAAGCGGTCGTCCGTTTCGTGCGCTCCAGTTCCTCGGCGCTGCGTGAGGAGACGGTGATGTAGCCGACGACGGCGGAACCGGCCGCGCCGGAAGACGCGAGGGCCATGCCCCGTGATCCGGTGGCGTCCGCCGCGATCCGGTCGCGAGGGTCGATGTTCTTGCCGCGCTTGCGGTCGCGGTCCATTTCGGCCTGGTTGTTCGTGTCCTCCGCGAGCATCCGTTCCACGGCCTTGTCGTTGGGTTCGAGCTGCTGGGTGATCGCGATGGTGCGGATCACGTCGGGCATCCCGATCAGCAGGGGTGACAGGAAGTCGGGGCCTACGGGAGTGGTGGGCCATCCGACGACGGCGGCCGTGGCGTGGTACCAGCTGTCGGTGGAGCCTGCGGCGCGGGTGGCGACGTGAGTCCCGTTGCGGACGTCGACGTTGCGGGGGAAGGCGTGCGCCTGCGGGAGGGCGGTGTCCCAGATGGCGTGGTCCGGGTCGTAGGAGTTGCGGATGAACGCGGTCATCCGGCCCTCGTCCAGGGGTGCGATCACGGAGAGGTCGGCATCCTCCGCGCGGGACCACAGCTCTTCCAGGTACGCGGCCATGGCGGCGGCGACCCCTTCGTCACCGGTGCCTCGGGCCGCGCCTTCGGCGGCCAGATCGCGGGTGAACTTCGCGTGGATGGTGATGTAGTAGCGGTGCTCCTCCGCCGAGGTCGACACCGCGTTGGCCAGCACGTCGTACGAGTCCTTCAGCCACTGCGGAGCATCGGCTGTCGCGGCTGACTGGTCGCGCTGCGCGATGAACCGCTGGTGTGCGTAGGGGTCGGACTTCATCTGCCGGGCGAGGACCTGAATCCGCTTCACCGGGTGTTCCTCGACGTTGCCGAAGGCGTCGAGGAGTTCGCCCCATCGCTCCAGGGCGACGACCTGTTCCCCGACTTCCTTGCCACCGAGGCCGGGGGAGGCGATCTCCAGGGTGGCCGTGACGCACCCGGCCTCCGGCTGGAGGACCACGACAGCCCTTTGCCCGCGGACCGTGACCGGCACCCACGTCATGCCCGTGAGGCCCTCCGGCTCCGTCAGGGCTGCGTCCGGCGGGGTGCCGTCGCGGCCCACGCCGGCCTCGAAGGCCGGGGACACCCATACGCCGCCGGTACGGCGGAGCGCCTTGCGGTGGTAGCGGTTGATCCGCCACCAGCGGTACAGCGTGCGCCGCTGGGACGTGCCCTTTGGCCGGTACGGGGCGTACACGATGACCAGGGCCAGCACGATCGGCAGCACGAGGCAGCTCGCGGCGATAGCCGTCACGCCGCTGAAGAGGTAGCCGAACAGGATGCCGGTGACCGCGCCGCCACCGAGAACGACCTGTTCGCCGAGGTCGCGGCGGCCCACCAGCCCCGTAGGGCGGTGCTTTCCGAACTGATACGTACGAGTCGACATGGGTCACTGATCCTTGCTGGGGTTCGGACGTCCGGGTGCCTGGCCGCCCGACGGGCGCGGTGGCGGTGGCGGGGGCGTGATCGAGGGCCGGGAGCCCGAGGTGGTTCCTGATGCAGGGGAGGGGGAGACGGGCGGCGTCGGGAAGGAGGTCGCCGGGCGGGGAGCCGGCGGCGAGGGCGGCTGTGCCGTACTCGGGGCTCCGCTGGTTCCCGGTGGACGGCCGGACGCTGCGTGGCTTCCGGCCGAGGACCAGTCGGGGGCAGAGCTGACGACCGGGGCGGAGGTTGCGCCCCCGGGGCGAGCTGCGGCCGGTGCGCCGGAGGTTCCGGCCTGGTCGTTGCTGCCCTGCTGGGCTTCGGGCTGCTCGGCGCCGCGGTCGTTGACGGCACCGACGCCCTGCGCGCCGGGGGAACTCGTTGCCTTGTTCTTCACCATGTCGCCGCCGGCCTTGGCCACTGCCGCCGCGGCAGCGACCGGCCCGGCAGCCGTTCCGCCGCCCATTGTGACGCCTGCCGTCTTGCTGCCCGCTGTTTTGGCGCTGCCGCCGACCAAGGAGTCCTGCACGCGGGCCCCGATCGCGCGGTTGGCGTGCTGGCCGGGACCGTCAATCGCGGCGGCCGGGCCGGAGGACTGTGCGGTCTTACGGTCGTGGTGGAGCTGGGCCATCTCATCGCCGAAGGCGGGCACCCACTTGTAGAGCGTGGCGCTGGCGAAGACGGCGAGCAGCAGGATCAGCGCGCCGACCAGCGTCTTGGAGACCGCGTCGGACATGCTGCCCGAGGTGTCGCTGAGGATCGCGCCGCCGAGGCCGAGCAGGGCGAAGAGGATGGGCTTGCTCAGGCCGATCGCGAAAATGGCGCCGAACCACTTCTTGCTCTTGTTCCACAGGTCGCGGTCGACGAGCCCGGCGTTCACGACGGGACCGAGCGCGACTGCCACGTAGACGGCCGCGCCGCGGATCAGCAGCTCGACCCACATCAGCAGCGCGCCGACCATCATGATCAAGTTGACGACCAGGAGCTGCCCCACACCCTCGGTGGGGTTCCCGGCCATCACCTTGAGGATGTTCTCCAGGAACGGCTTGAAGTTCGACGTCGCGTACGGCTCGAAGACGGCCGTGACCTCGTCAATGCCCTTCAGCAGCAGAGCGATTGCGCCCGGCGTCATCGCGTTGACCACGAACTGGAGGAGCAGGAAGCCGATCGCCTCGGAGATCGCGGTGGTCACGGAGACTCCCCGGACCGCCCGCTTGGCCACAGCTATCAGCCACAGGGCCACGGTGAGCAGGCTGGAGGCCGCGAAAATAATCGCGTACTGCTTCAGGAAGCCGGGGCTCGTGAGGTCGATCTTCGTCGTGTTCTGGATCAGTTCCAGCATCTTGCGCAGGAACCAGATGTTGGCCTCGGTCAGCTTCTGCAACAAGAAGCCCAACGGGTCCTTGACGAAGTCGATCGCTGCCTTCGCCTCACACACCATCGGGATGTAGCAGAAGGGGTTGGCGACCGCGGAAGGCACGAACAGGAACCCGATGACCACGTTGACCATGGCCACCGTCTGGAGGCGGCGCCGCCAGCGGCTCGGGGTGCCCCACTCGATGGTGAGCAGGCCGGGGGCGTCGTCACGCAGTCGCAGGCGCATTGCCGGCACCCCCCAAGTCCGCGAAGTTGTCGGCCGGGTCTGCCTCCTGCATGGCCGGCGGCGACGGCACGAGCGGTTCGGACGGAGTGACGGCCGTCGTCTTCCACGTACCGTCCAGCCAGACCAGGTCAACGGTCATCCGGAGGAAGGCGACCTGCGGGCGCTGCGTCTCGTCCTTCCCGGCAACGCCACCCACCGACGCGGTCCACAGCTCGATGCTCGCGGCTTGGCCGGAGTAGGAGATCGGGCGGGTGGCGAGCGCGGCCGTCCGCGTGATCAATTCGCTTCCGTCGGCAGTCGTGCCGTCGGCACCAACCCCGCGGTTCTGCACGACCAGGCGGGCCGTCGAGTCGGTGTCCGAGGTGACCGAGGGCAGTACGCTCGGCGCCGCGGTCGCCGTCAGCATCCGGTGGCGCCAGGCGTCATCGGTGAAGAACCGCGGGTCGCCGTAGAGCATGGTGGCGCTGGCAGCGGCGGCGCGGGCGCCGTGCTCGGTGTGCCCGTACGGTGCCGGGAAGCCGTCCCGACCGACCGAACCGCTCATGACAGGGTCTTCCGCAGCGGCCGGTACGTAGTCGGCGAAGTCGCTCGTAACGTTGGACGCCTGCCGCTCATCGATCGGGGCGACCAGGCCGGTCGCGCTCGAACTGTCCTTCAACTTCCAGTCGTTGGCCTCCCAGGTGAGCGTGACCGTCACCGACTGGAAGTCCGCCGTCGGCGTCGCGTGCCCGGACGCGCTGCCGCGAACCGTCGTCGTCCACAGCCGGACCATTGCGCCGTGAGCGTCGAAGCCCAGGATGTGAGCCGAGAGGACACCGGTACGCGCGATGGCCTTCCCTGCGGCGACTCTGGAGTTGTCGCCCCGCAGTGCGCTGACTGCTGCACGGGCGGCGTAATCGGCCCTCTTCGTCGCCGTACCGGCAGTGCCCGTGGCCGCCATGACCGACACGGCACGGTGCCGAGCCGCTCTGTTTGTGAGGAAGTCAGAACTGCCGCTGACCGTGGTGTAGTTGGCCGCCGCAGCCTTTGCGCCCTCCTGTGTGTGCGGGTAGCCCACGGGGACGCCGTCCAGCTCACGTATGCCCTCACCGCTCGCCTGCGGTGCCGAGTTGGCGGGGGCTGCTGAGCTGGGAGCGGAGGCGCGAGGATTACCGGTGGCGACGCTGACGACCACCCCTGCTGCGGTGACCACCGCCGCGCCGCAGACAGCGACGCCCCAGAGCTTGGCCGACGACTTGCGCGCCCCGGCCGCCTTCCTGGAGGAGTCGCTCCTCTGTCGGGATCGGGAGGTCATGGGTCACACACCCATGCCGTACGTGATGGCGAAGATGGTGCCGAAGGAAGCCACGAGGAAGACGCAGGTCAGGCCGCCGACCATCATGCCCTTGCCGCGCGAGCTGTCCATGGTGGAGTGGCCCTCACCGAACCACCCCTTGGACTTGCCGACTCCGGCGAGGAAAGCGCCGGCGCCGATGACGAGAACGACGGCGGCGATGACACCGAGGATCACCTTCGCCGTGCCGCCCAGCTTCCCGAAGGGGCCCCAGTCCGGCTTCACACCGGACACGACGTCGGCCCCGGAGGCGAGGGTCGTGTGAAGGGAGGGATCAGCAGCGACAGACAGGAGGTTGTGCATGTTCAGCCCCTTGATGCTTTAAGAGGTAAATAAGATGTTTTGTGGCGATTAGTCGACGTGCCGCATCGCGATGATCTGCGGCGTCCAGAAACTGAGCGGTTTGATCCGCACCTGGGCGCCCGTGTGCGGGGCCTCGATGACCTGGTCGTCGCCGATGTACATGCCGACGTGTTCGGGGCCGGCACTGCCGGGGACGCTGAACAGCAGGTCACCCGGGCGGAGTTGGGACACGCTGTTGACGGCTGTCCCGGCGTGGACCTGGTCGTAGGTGACCCTCGGGAGGTTCACGCCCGCTGAAGCCCAGGCCATCTTGGTGAGCGACGAGCAGTCGCAGCCGCCCGCGCCCGTGTACGGCGAGGTGCAACTCCCGCCCCACTGGTACCAGGTCCCCAGGGCCGTCTTCGCGGCCGCGATGGCCCGGGCGGCGCCTTTGCCGGCCGGAGCGTTCGGCTGGACTGCGGCGGCCCACTTCGCCGCCAGCTGGCGGATGTTCCGCACGTAGTCACGCGTCTCGGGATAGGGCGGGATGCCGCCGAAATGGATCACGGCGCCGCCGCCCGCGTTGTACGCGGCGAGCATGTTGTCCGTCGAATCCCCGGGCACCCCCTTGACCTCCTGGGCGAGCGTGCAGTCGTACTTCGCCTGCGCCGCGATAGCGTCGGCGGGGTTGAAGACGTCCTTGACGCCGTCGCCGTCGCCGTCGACACCGCGAGCGGCCCAGGTCTCAGGGGTGAACTGCGCGATACCCATCGCGACCGGGTTGCCGTTCTTGTCCTTGGACTCCGCCTTCGGGTTGAAGCTCGACTCCTGGTAGAGCTGAGCCGCCAGGAGGGAGGCCGTGACCTGCGGGCACTCGCCTGCGTGTTTGATGATGAGTTCGCGGACCCAGCCCGGCACGGGAGCGTCCGTCAGGATGTCCCCTCCGGGGCCGGTCTCCTGGGCAGAGGCACTGTCAGCCCCGCCGAACGTGGTCAGCAGAGCGGTAGCCGAAACGATCATTGCCGCTAGGAGCGCCAGACCGCCTTGTATGGCTCTGTTCACGGCGACCCCGTCACGCCCAGGGCAGGGCGGTGACGCGCCAGCCGTCGGAGGTGTGCTCCAGACGCAGGACGAGCTGTTCGCTGCTGTGCCTGGCCTGCCCGGACTTAGGGGCTGTCGTCAGGGTGTAGCCGACTCGGACGAGAGCCGAGGACGCGCTGACCCCGGGCGCGCCGTCGGGGACCACGACTGAGGCGATCTTCACCGTCTGACGCGCCTTCTCGGCACGAAGTGCTGCCCACGGGGCGTCTTGGCCCGGCCGCTGCTGACTCAGGATGCCTATCAGCTCCCCGGAGGCGAGCTTGGCCGCCCGCGCGCCGGCGTCGGCATACGAGCTGTCCTTGCCGTCGCGTGCGTCATGCTCGGCGTAGGCCGTGGTGAAGGCCCGAGCCGTCTTCTCAACGTCCTTCGGCAGGGCGGAGCTTGGCGGTGCTGCGGGACCTCCCGCGCTCGGTGGGGCCGCGTCGGTGATGCCCGCCGAGACGGAATGCGGCTGTGCCGTCGTGGGCTTGGACTGGCCGGTGGTCGAACTGGAGCAGCCGGTCAACAGGGCAGACAGAGAACTGACTATCCCTATTGCGGCATATATAGGAGTGAAACGGGACGTTCGAGGCATTCGGGAACCACAATCTCGGTGCATGGGATTTCGAGAGATTGGGTGGCGCGGCCCCATGGAGGGTCGGGGCCTGCGCCACCCCTTCGCAGGAAAGAGGAAGACTCCACCTGCGGGTCCTACCGGCCGGACGCCGGAGAATCTGAGGATCAGACCGGAGCCTTGTGACCCCTGCTCGTCGTGATTCTCGGATGGAGAGGGAATTCGATCGCGCTTCGCACCGGTATCGAATTCAGTTTTAGCGCTCGACCTGTGCCATAGTGTGCAACGGTCGATTTTAGGTGGCCGTTACTCATATCAAAGCCATCGCCCCCCTTGCATGATCAGCGAGAGACCGGGAAACGGGTCTCCATCGGCCTGGAAATTCCTTGCAGCGTTGGCCGTGCCTGAATCCTTGCAGAGATTCGGAGACAACTCGAATCAGAAAAAAAGTCGGAACTTAATTCCAGGAATTAGGTTCCGACTTCTGTAATCGAGGGGGTCTTTCAGGTGATTTGGTCTCTACATGGCCGGGCAGCGCAGGTGCTCGATCGCTACGCCGAGCCACGGCGCAGCCGGGCCGGCGAGGAGCACCGGCGCGCACACGCTGTACGAAAGCACTACCTCGGGCCGGCCCGCCGTGACTCCGGTCAGAAGGGCATGGTCGAACGGCAGCCAGGTTGGCGACCGGTGAGGCCTGAGCCGTAGTCCGGTAGAGGTGAGGACCACCCGGGCCGCGGTGTGATCACGCCACTGTGGCGCGGCGGCATCTTCCGCCTCCTGGCGGCGCCGGGCGTCCAGGCGGTTGTTGGCCACCCACCGCCGGCCGAAGGTCGGGTGGTTCTCGAAGTACCCGGTCGACGGCGGACAGACGACTTCGCTTCCGTAGAAGCGCGCGACCGAGCACGTCACATCCGCGAAGGCGACTTCCCCGTCCGCAAGAGGAAGGTCGTCCACCTGGACCGGCACCAGTTCACCACCGCCGTGGAGGTGAGCCGCGAGCGCGGACGCTGCTGGCACGGCGTCGAGCCGGACTGCGTCCTGCACCCGATCTCGTCGGCGAAGCCACATACCCATTCCTTCCTGAACAAGCGAACCTTCCGTGGTCGCTGCCGTGCGAGTCGCAGCGACCACAGGGGCACTCGGAGATGAGATCACCAGAGGGCGCTGGAGGCAGCGGCGGGTGCCTTCGCCGCCTCTTCCTCCTCGTCCTTCAGCCGGGCCAGCAGCACGCCCAACCGGTCGTTGCTGATCGGCTGGTGTGCGCGGACGGCCCCGGCCACGGCATCACGACTGATCCGTCCGGCCTGCTGGGAAGCGGCCCGTGCGATCGGCAGCAACTCGGCCAACCACTCGTCGTCTGCCTCCCGGTCCTGCGGAAGCTCCGCACTGTCCGGGACGGACGGCTTTTCACCGTCCGCAGACGCGCGGACCGCCGCCGGGACCGAAGGCTTGTCCTCCGCCGTGAGCGTCGTCGCCATCCCGAGGTCCGCGAGGCCGACAGACGGTCCGTCTACGTCGCAAGGGTCGCCGTCCGTGCCGTCCGCATCGGCAGATGAATCCGTACCGGGTTCGTCCGCACGAGCCTCACCGTCTCGGTCAGGCTCATGTTTCCGCAGGTCAACGTAGGTTGCAGCGGAGCTGTCTGCTGCGGACGGACCGGCGGCAAGGCTTCCTGAATCGGCTGTCGTGGGTGTCTCCAACGGACGAGAATCCGGCAGAATTGCAGCGCTTTCGAGCGACGGAACCTCTTGGCGGACCGGTCCGGGACCGTCGTCCGCGCCGTCTGGGACCGACAGTTCGGCGGTCCGCGCCATCAGGATGTAGAGGTGCACGGAGCCCGCCAGTGCGAGCGGAGCGAGCGTCGACAGCACCCCGACGACGCTGTCCGCCAGGTGCAGCGCGGACCGTCCGGCCTGCGGACCGTCGTTCAGCGTGGTGGCATGCAGGGCGTTCGCGCCGAGACTGGCCCCCGTGGCCGCAAGGAAGAGGAACCAGGCGTACAGCCGAGCGCCGAAGCGCTGGTGGCGAAGGAGCACGATCGCTCGGACGCCGTACGCAATGAACCCGTCTATGAACACCGGAAACAGGTAGCTCAGGCTTTCCCGCGCGTGGATCGCGATGGCGATCTGCCGCAGTGCGTCATAGGAGAAAGCGAAGCCAGCCGCGCCGAGCAGGATGATGGCGGAACGGTCCCAGGCCGTCATACCGCGAAGGCTGTAGACCCCCTGCGGTTCAGTGGCCGTCGCCTCTATGTGAGCCCGTGACATCAGAGGTTCCCTCCGTCGCGCGGGTCGATGGACGACCATGCGGGGGTCTGGGAAAGCAGCTGTCCGAGCTGTTCCAAGGACGTCACCTCGTGCACATGCTGACTCGGGCAGCTCACGCACGACACCCGCAGCAGGATGCGTTCCGTGCCTCCCTGATCGCTGTAGTGCAGCTCCAGGTGCTGGCCCCCGACGGTGTCGATCGAGGCGAAGGCTTGCAGGTGTTCTTCGAAGGAGAGGAGACCCAGGACTTCCCAGTCGAGGGTGACCGCCGTGTCACCCAGGACGCGACGGGCGTACTTCGCGGCCGCCGTTACGGACCGCGGGCCCCAGGTGCGGAAGGCGTTCTCCCGTTCGGCTTTGCGCCGTTCCTCGGCGGTCGCGAGGTGCTGGGCCGCGGCGAACATGATCGGGTGACTCATCAGGGGCCTTCCAGGGAGCTGATCGTGTAGCCGTCGCCGGGTTCGTTGGCAAGGCGGAGGAGCATGTCGGCGTGGCACGGCACGTCGAGAGGGCAGGTGCACATCAGGTCGAGACCGCGCAGGGCACGGGCGAACCGGGCGGCATAGAAGCGGCCTATGGGGCCGCGGAGCGTGGCGGCGAAGAGATCCACGGTCTCTGCCGCGTCCATCGGGGGGCCGAAGGGAGAAGGAGCGGGGTCTCCAGCCCTGAACGGATTCGCAAACCGGCTGCGTGGGCCGACGTATATACAGGCTGTGGGCAAGGTCGCGGTATCCCGGGACGCACCGCGAAGACGGATGGGCATCAGGCCGCCCTCCCGCCGCGCCGCCGGTCGGCGCCGATCATCGGCACGAGGCTGGTCACCATCTCAGCCAGACGGCTCGCCACTCGGGCCCCGACGAAGTCGGTCAGGGACGGCCCGTTGTCATTGCGGGCCGGAAGATTGGACGTGATGATCGTCGGCAAGCAGTGGTTGTACCTGTAGTTGATGAGCCGATACGTCACCTCCTCGGTCCACTCCGACGTTTTCGCCGTGCCGAGGTCATCGAGCAGCAGGTACTGAACCTCGCTCAGCTTCCGCAGCTCCCGTTCCGCCGCACCCATCACCTGCGAGGGACGCAGCGTGCCGTACATGTCCGCCGAGTTGACCGCGATCAGCTCGAACCGGTCGGGGCCGCCGGCCGCGATCCTGCGCAGGGCCCCGTACGCCTGGTGCGTCTTCCCCGTCCCGGTCAGGCCGGTGAGGAGGAGAGCACCAGCGGCGGAGTTGTCCGCGAGAGCGCGATCAGCCCATGCGGTGACTTCCCGGATCGTCGCCTCAGCGCCGCTGAACCGGGGAGGGGTTGCGGTCCGCCACCGGTTCAGTGCGTATTCAGCGCGGGCACGGCGATGCCATCCGCGGTCCCCCGGATTTTCCTCCGATGAGTCGTCAGCGGCGCTGTCGGACACCTGGATTCCTTTCGCGGCGAGTATTCGTTCCAGGCGGCGCATTGACCTGGCACTGCCTACGCATTCCGGCTCTGCCATGATCAAAATCCGTTCTGGTAAGCGCTGGGCTCAGCTGTGTTCTGAAATGGGGTCCAGCCCCCGGGAGGCCGACGCAGGGGGACGACGTTGTCTTGGGGGCCTTGGAATGCCGCCGTAGGGGTGTGCGACGGGAGGTCAGCCCAGATGCGGAGCAGGTAGCGGGCCGACTGCGGCGGTCGGTCGGCGTTCCACCGTCGCGCGATCATCTCGACCAGCCGTTCATGTCCCCAACGAGCCACGAGAGCTGTTACCCGATCCCATTCCGATTCGGTCAGACGCCAGCCGACGAGCATTCCGGCACTGGTTATGGCTGTTACCAGATTCTTGGCGCCATCAGGAACCGTGACTGAACCCTGATTGGTTGCATGGTTCTCTCGGCTTGACCCAAGCGAGCTAGCTTGCTCTTTGGCGGTGGTAATACTCCCTACGGGAGTATTACCACCAGGCGCGCGAGAGGAAGAAACTTCCCAGTTCCCGTGCAGAGACTTCCCACTTGCAGCTGTCGAAGGGGCGTTCTGGGAAGAGACTTCCTGGAACCTTGTTCCCTCATCTGATGGTTCCGGAGATGGAGTGGGAAGTTCTTTCTCTGAAACGGTTGGGGTCTCGGCCCCCTGGTTGAAGAGGAGAATCGAGTAGCTGTTGGGGTGCGAGGCGCCCCCTCCGCGCTCGCGGCTGAGTTCACCGAGCGTCGCCAGCTCCCTCAAGCACTTCGTTACCGAGCGCGCGGTGAGTTGCGTGAGGCAGGAGATGTCCTCCAGAGTCAGTTTGGCCTTTCCCTTGTCGTCGGCCTCACGAGCGATGGCCAGCATGACGAGACGCGATCCTCTGCACGACTTGGACTTCGACCAGACCAATTCCGTCGCTATATCACTCATCGGAAGTTCCTGTCAGCTATCGCTATGAGGCGAGAACGGACAAGACCGAAAGAGTGATCATCCTCAGGGATGTACCCGATCTGATACGGCTCAGGAGTTAGGTAAAGAGCCCCGGTGGGGAGATGGAAATCATGGGAAAGGCGCCAGTCGGCAGCGTCGCCGAAGTGGCACATGATCAGGCGTGCCGCCTCTTTTTCGATTCGGCGGTCGATGAGCATGCGGTAGAAGTCTGATTCGAATAGCTGGGTAACAGCGCAGCGTTCCGAATACACGCGGACAAGGGCTGCCGTGGGGGCTATTTCGCGGATCGCGTCACCAAGATTTGCGCACGGCGAAGAGGCAAGGTCATTCTGAAACATGGAGGAACTCCCTGAATCGCAAGGAATTCCTTGCGGGAGGATCGTTTGCTCGTGGGGGTGCGTCAGGCTGCGTCAGTGCCGTGAACAGGTACGGTCGGCCTGGATTTGGACTTCTTCCGGTGGCATCGCGCGAGTTTCAGTAGGTATTTGTGCGTAACGCCGAGTCCTCGGGCCACCGCGGCAGGTTCGAGTGAAGGGTCAGCCGCGAATCGAGCGATCACTGTCTCCCGCTCGACCCGGCTAAGCGCCGTGGTATTGCCCTGAAGCGCACCTTGGACGGCTTCTTCATTCACGCGCTGCTGCCACGCGACGCGCAGTGTGAACCGCTCTGAAGCCAGGAGACCAGCTCGAATACCGAACTCATCGTCATCTCTGAGCGATTCGACCAGGCAACGAGCAGCCACAGCCGACGGGCACGATGCGCAGAGATTACGCGGCCGATTAAGGGAGCTGCCCAGCTTGTGTTTCACAATCTGGGGATCTTCACGCGGGCCATCCCAAAGGGGGACGAAGATATCGATGTCTTGGCCAGAACACCTGGCTTCTTCCGCCCAGCGCTTTCCAGGGGCCTTCTTTGATTCTTCGATAAGGGGAGACCAATCCCCCTTATACGCAGCCTCGATGAGACTGCATATGTCGCTGCTCATTTGTGTCTCGCGATGTTCACGAAGTCAAGCGCCTTTATGCGCCCGAGCGGAAAAGGGGATCAGGGGCGCTTGCGTGAGCGTGTAGAGGGCTGAAGCGACATCGACGCCGACATGCGTTTCCTTTGCGCTGTTCCTGGACTCACGAAGTGCATATCCGAAATGGCGCGAAGGTCTTCCTCGGTGAATTGCACGAACTTTCCGAACTTCCGGTGGGGAAGCGTGGAGATTCGCTCGCGCAGCCACTTTTCCGGAATATTCAGCCGCTCGGCCGCTTCGCTGTATCCGATGTGGAGCCGCGTATCGCGAGGTTCTGACGGCCGGTTGCCCACCAGTGCATCGATGCCACCCGCCTGTGCCAGCAGGCTCATCACGGTGGCGAACCCCTGCATTTCGGCAGGCCCGAAGGTGAGTGGGCCTACGTTCGCCGGTGCCACGGTTGACATCACGCTTCCAGCCCGCGCAGCTGGCCCGTCCGCAGGTCGAAGACATGGCCGCCCGAGGCTGCCCAGCCAGCCTGCGGAAAACTGCGGATGATCCACCGCGCGATGGTCAAGGCCTTCGCCCGGGGTATACGAAGGGCGTGTCCGCGGTCGTTCATGGCGGTCAGCCCCAGGTGAGGCCAGAGCGTACGGGGGCCCTGAAGGCGCACCTGGACGACGGCGGCTTCGGGCAGCATCGACGCGAGCTGAGCGGCCAGCCGCTCAGTGGTCAGCGAAGCCTTGTCCGGCTCCGGGTTGCAGTCCGCAGTGAGGGACATGCGACACTCCTCTATGTGGTACGCCGCTCCGTTTATGCCGTGCGAAGGACGACGGAGTGGCCGTGCGAGTGGCCGGCGCCCCGGTAAGGGGCTAAGGCCGCGAGCTGCCGTCTGGCGTCTGGGAGGTGCGAACTCTCGGGCGCCAGTGGCGTTTTGAGGGGGTGGACCCGTGTGCGAGGCGCGTGCGGCTGTCCCCTCTGTCCAGCAGCTCCCATGCTGGGGGCAGCTGGACGAGCGAAGGCTGAGGGGTGCGAAGTCCCTCGTTTTTCGCTAAGCTGAAGCTATCGCGATTCCCGCTAAAAGTCAACAGCTCGATGTTTCTTCGGTTCGCACAAAAACGAGGTCTGATGCCTGCTCGCCGCTTCGATAGAGGTCGTGTGCGCTCGGTACGGCGAGCCGCCGAGATCTCGCAGGCCGACGTAGCCGCGGGCGTAGGCGTCGGCGACTCGACGGTGGCGGGCTGGGAGCTTGGCTCATCCGAGCCCGACCAGGAGAAACTGTCCGCTCTGGCCCAGGTCCTGAAGCAGGACCTGGACGAGCTGTTCCCGCGTGGCGGGCTGCCTGATCTTCGGGACCTGCGTTGCGACGCCGGCCTCTACCGGTACGAGATGGCCGAGGTCATCGGGACGAAGAGCGACGGCCCTGTGGCAGGGGCGGAGCAAGGGGTGCGGCGCCTCAAGGAGAAGTACATCCCGGCCCTGGCCCGGGCCTACGGGGTGACCGAGGACGAGCTGAGGCTGGCACAGGAACGGTCCTTCGGGCCAGCCCACCGTGAAGATGAAGAGGGCGTGTCCACCGCAGTCCTCCTTGCCGACGAACCACCCAGCACCCTGGCGGAGAAGATCACCCTGGTCCTGGAGCGTTCGTATCCCGGCCAGACGGCGCCAGGAGACGAGGACATCGCTGCGTCAGTGAACGCGTACGCGGGAGCGGACGTGATCACCGCCGAGGAGGTAGAGCGGCTTCGGACAGGCCTGGGCGAAGAGGCCGCCCCCGTCGTCCGCCAAGGTCTCGCGCACACCTTCGGGGTGTCCCCCCTGTACTTCGAGCCGGACGACGCTGTCGTACGGCAGGTCTACGAAGGACTGCGCCTCATGTCGGCCGCCAAGCAGGGGAAGGTCCGCCGCGTCCGCGCCCGCGGGATCAAGCCCGAAGGCCTGCCGGCCAACGTTCTGTCGATGCTGAACGACCTTGCAGCCGAGCTGGACAAGGAGGACCCCGACGCAAACGAATAGCGCCTGTTCCGAGGGCGTTTACCCCAGGAACAGGCGCTGCGATCGACCGACGGCCGGCCGCGGGCGTCTATTCGGCCGCGTTCGGCTCGTGCCGACGGCCAGAGGCCCACACGGCCCTGACCTCCTTCAGCGCTGCGAGATCGGCGAGCGGATCACCGTCGACCAGGAGCAGGTCAGCGCGGTAGCCGGGAGCGATCGTGCCGGTCGTGGAGCCCAACCCCAAAGCAGCCGCTGCTTCAGACGTCGCCATATCGATGACCTTGGCGTTCGGCATACCCACGTGCGCGTAGAAACCGAGTGCTCCCGCGAGCGAGCCGTCGAACCCAGTCCGCTGCACTCCGGCGTCAGTCCCAGCGATGAACCGGACGCCAGCCTCGGCCATCTGCCGTACCTGTCCGAACAGAGTGGCCGTCCGTTCCTCGCCGAAGACGCGGGCCGCCATCTGCCAGTGCGGACCGACGGCCGGGCAGACCGCAATGCCCTGCTCAACGATCTTCTTCAGGACGTCCGGGCGCAGGCCGAACCCGTCCTCCGTCATCCACGTGCAATGCTCAATGGTGTCCACCCCGGCATCCACGACCGCCGAGATGCCGTCCGCGCTGTGTGCGTGCGCGGCCACCGGCACACCGGCCTGATGGGCCTCTTCCACCAGGGCCCGCAGCTCGTCCGCGGAGAACTGGCTCTGCCAGCTCTTCGGCCCGTCCTTCGTGAGACCGCCGCCGCTCGCCATCACCTTGATCGCCTTGGCGCCCGCCGCCACGTTGCGCTGTACGAGATCACGGACCGCAGCTTCGCCCGAGACCTCGCCGCCCAGGAAATAGCAGTGGCCTCCAGGCGTGGTCAGCGGCGTGCCCGCAGCCACGATGCGGGGGCCGGGAACAGCACCCCGGCTGATTTCCTCCTGCAAGCGGAAGGTCAGACCGTTGCGGTCCCCCAGGTCACGGACTGTTGTTACGCCGCTCGACAGGAGTTGCTCCGCGCGTCGGCGCATGTCTTGCAGCAGCTGTTCGTCGCTCGATTCGGAGAAGGCGGCCAACACTTCGGCGCTGCCGTCGAACACGAGATGCACGTGGGAGTCGATGAGCCCGGGCATCAGCGTCGCATCCGGAAACGCGAGGTCCATCTCCTGCGTGCCGGAGTGGTCAGCGACCTGCGCGCGCGGGCCGACGGCGGTGATCGAGCCACCTTCGATACGGACGGCGCCGTCCTCCACGTACGTCCCGGAGCCGGTCAGGACCCGTCCAGCAGTGATCAGCATCTCGTCTCGTCTTCCTCGCTCTTCTACGGTCACGCGGTCAGCCGCAGCGCCTCCGCCACCGCGATCAGCTGGTCGACATCCGACTCCCTCTCGTTTCCCTGCGGCACTGCCAGAGGAACCGCCCTTGCGGGAGCCGGCACACCCTGCCGGATCGCCGCCGAGGCACGACGAAGCTGTCTGGCCAGCTGGGCCGGCTCCAGGTGCAGCAGGTCTGTGTCATCCTCCTCGCCCACAAGGTACGGGCTGATATGGACCAGTCCATCCCGGCATTCCACTATCCGCCGGTGGTAGCGACGGTGCACACCGCGAGCACGCCACCGATCCCACGGCGTACGGGACGCGGGCCTCAACTCGTTCTCCGGGTAGACCGAGATCAGTAGTTGCCACAGTGGAGCCAGCCGACGGTGATCCCGGCGCCGACGCAGCCACAGCCGCGTGGCAGTGATCCTCGCGCGGACACCTGAATACGTGATGCCCAGGACGAAGACCACGCTCGACACGGCTACCAAGGCTGCCGCCCAGGTCGTGAGTTGCTGTGGCACGGACCCGCCGCTCCAGCGGACGGCGACGAAGGCCGCGCGGACGGCGCAGGCCACCGCCAGTGCGCCGAGACCGATCGCGGTCATCCACAGCCCAGTCGCGTGAGGGCGTCGTGACATACGGGCATAGCGGGCGGACCACCATCCGGCCGCTCCGATCGCGTACATCAGGTACAGGCCGGCGACGAGGTAGAAGGCGGCAACCTGGAGGATCGTCATGTCCACCGTGCTAGACGCTTTGCTGAGCGCTCCCCGTGGTGCGGTCACGGTGGCCAGAGCGATCGCTACGGTGGCTAGGGCCACGACGATGCCCTCAACGCGGGCGCGACGACGGGCTTGCCCGTCGGTCGAGTACAGGTAGAAACACATCAGGAAGTAGCAGGCCAGCAACAGCAGCAGGTTCTGGACCAGCCGCAGCATGTCGTGCCCAGCGATGGTCTCCAGGCCGCTTTCGCCCCCCGGCATGGCCACTGCGTTCGACAGCCCCAGACTCAAGAGGGTGAGAGCCACTGATCGGGTGGGAGCGTCATGGGGGGCACGCGACCACAGATACAGCCTCCACACGGTGGCAGCCACGAAGATCAGCAAGAGGTATATCCCCATGGTCTACAGCCACCCTCGCCGGTCGCCCAGAGCTGCCTGTACGCGACGGACTTCCGGGTGCTCGGACAGAGGCGGGAGCGCGTCGACCACCGAGGACCACTCCAGGATGACCGTGGCCGCCAACTCCACCCAGCACTCCTCCTGGTCCTCGTACGTACAGCGACGGGCAACCCGCCGGATCAGCGCAGGATCGAGCACGGGGACCAGGGCTGCCCAGTCCTCGACAGCGGCGTCCGGAGACTCTGGGGCTTCCCCCCACTCGGAGACGAGGATGTGGAGGACCTCGTGGAGGATGATCTGCCGCTGGTGCAGCTTCGTCGTTTCCTCCTGGTAGAGGACCACGTCCCTCACGGTCATATCGACCCACAGGCCTGTCGGTCCGGGCTTCTCCAGCGGAAAAGGACGGAGGACGATGGGGCGTCCGCGCCTCTCGCCGAGAGCCCTGGCCAGTTCCTCTACATCCAGAGGAGGTGTGACCTTCAGGCTGCGCAGCTCTTCCCGAAGCCGGCGGTGGAGGTCTCGCTCCACCGTCCGATTCCCGGCCGTGCGCCAGCGTCCGAACCTACGACGGCTGGGCTCAGCGGCGCCACGACCGCCTCTTCCCGACCACATGAGTAAAACCCTTTCAACCGGCAACGGCTCCCCCGAGCAGGGCGCCAAGTGCCCAAGTGATGACGTCCTGTTCACAGCGTGGGAAGCGACCGCAGACAAGCATGACTGCGACACCACCGTGTTGTTCTCGCGGAGGTCCGGGCCTATTCCAGATCGCTCCGTGACGCCGATGTCACGGATGCGAACGAGCAACGGAGCACGAACGGTTTCCTCAAGGGAGCTGCCGGGAACCCCATGGACGGTACGTGACGCTTCGGGCAGGTGGTGACTGAAAAGACTTGATCAACTTTTGTCGTCCATGTACTACATCGGGGTGTCAAAATGCTCCAAATCGGCCACGATTGAAGTTTGCACAAAGCGTTGATCTGCGGGTTTGTGCTTTAGTTGGATGCCACGGAGAGGTCTAGACCATGCCTGGCGCTGTTGTGGATCCGTTATAGTTCCACTGCGGCATGAGTTAATAAATCGGGCAAATTTCCCGATTTGGGGAGTGTGTGGTCGCAGTCACTTCGGAGCAATTTGGGCAATGGGTGCGGTTGGGCTTTCGCCCGTGCCGGGCGCGCTTCCGAATCGATCTGACGGCTACGTGGAGTTCTGGAATGAACACCGTATGTGCAGTTTGGCTGCGTTGTGTCCTGATGATCGACCGCATGTCCTGCCTGCAGGAGTAACGATTGACGCCGCTGCGGGAGTCGCCCGAGTTATCATCCGCAAATCAGGCAGGGAATCTGCCAGCATGCTGGCGAGCGATGGTATTGCCCGAGTTGCGGTGTGCCAGGTCGACGGCGGTCGTTGGTGATGCTCGAAGGTACGGCTGAAGTTCGTACAGACGCTTCCGAAGTCCAGGACGCCGTCACTCGGTACGGAGAGCGGTATGGCCGCACGCCGGCCACGGACCCCGAGCGCGCCGTCGTACAGATCTCGGTAGATCACGCGATCTGATCAGCAGCTCGATCCACACATCATCAGGATGCTGAACATCAAGATGAGGTTGACGATGAGCAGCTGACCCACACCCTGGGCGGGGTCCGCGGCCATGACCTTGAGGATGTTGTCGACTCCGCGCCTGTGGGGGATGCGCCTCTGCGGAACGGCGCACCCAAGGTGAAGGCCCCGTCGCCCCCGGCGGCGTGGATCCAGCGAGCGCTGCACTGTGTCCACGCGTGCACGTCTGAGGCTGCGGCCCGCTTGGCCAGCTCTCCGGCTGCGGATCTGGCCTGGCATGTCGCTGAACTGGAGCTGCTGTTGGGCAGGGTGAGGCCGTCGCTGGCGCCCCTAGTGCGCCCGTTCACTCCGCTGCGGGCGCGTAAAGCGCGGGCCCGTCAGGTGATCGAGCTGCTGGACCGGTGTGCCCGGGAGGTGCGCGGCCTGGCATCGGTCGCGGCGGATCCGGATGCTTCCCACGACGCGAGGTTTGCGGCAGCGTGCTGGCGGGTGGAGGCAGCAGCGGACACTCATCACACCCGGTGCCACGCCGAGCGAGGGTCATGCGGCGGTTGCAACACCGCAGCGTTCCGGTGGCGAACTGGCGTTGGCCCATCTGCATGGCCTGGAACAGGCACTGAAAGCACTCGCAGTCCCGTTGCAAGGCCCCGTCGCGGCCTGACGGCCGCCGCCCCAGGAGGGTTACGAGGCTCGTGCTCCGTGACGGCGCCCACTACGCGATGGCGATTCGCCGTGTGGGTAGTCGGCCAGGGGCCTGGAACATGCGGTGTCTGCCAGGGGTGTGCGTGTGCTGAATGGGCTTGATCCGCTTCGGGTCCGCAGCGGGCGGCACCGCCGGGGGACCCGCTATGGGGCGGCCCGAACGGGTGGCACGTTGATGCCCGTGTCGCGGCTCAGGGGCGGTGGGCCGACGCCACTCGGAAGAGGCGGGGCTGGACGTCGCTCGCGATGGTGGCCGCCTCGTCCATGTGGACCCGGGCCTCGGGGGTGGCGAGCATCGCGCGGTAGTGCTCCTCGCTCTCCCACTGGGCGTAGTTGATGACGCGTTCGCCGTCCTGGGAGGCGTGGAAGTTGGCGCAGATGAAGCCGGGTTGGTGCTTCATCGTCTCTTCGGTTGCGTGGGCGAGCAGAGCGATCAGTTCGGACTGACAGTCGGGGGAGACGGTGAAGACGTTGATGAGCGTCGCCACAGGGCGCTCGGTGTTGATATGTGCCGTAACGGTCACGGGATGGTTCCTCCTCTTGCTTCGAGTGGGGAGTGTGCGGGGCCGCATCCCTGCGGAGGCATTCAAAGGTCGAGAGGCGGGGCGGCGAGGGCGCGCGCCGGATGTCGGGGACCGAGGAAGACGGCGATGCCCTTGCCCTCGGGGGAGGGGTGGGTGGCCTGGGTCCAGCCCTGGCGGCGGTAGAAGTCCATGGCCCGGGGCGACCGGAGTGAGGTGAGCAGCCAGGAACGGCCCTCGGGCGCGTCGGCGATGACCGTCTTCAGTAACTCGGCAGCGAGGCCGGTGCCGCGGGCTGCGGTGCGGACGGCGAGTTCGTCTATCTCGCGGGCGCCACAGAGCCACTCCGTGGTGCGTTCCTTGCCTAGGCCGGCGGCGGCTTGGGGATAGCAGCGGTCGGCGGGAAAGGGGGACGCCGTGCTCCAGGCAATGGTGAAGCCGACGACGTCCAGCCCCGTGACGGCGAGCGCTGCTGTGAAGCCGGGGCGTTTGACGTCCTGCACCAGTCGGCCGACGAATTCCGTGGCCTGCTTCTCATCCTCGTTCCACGGAGGGGCGCAGAAGGCGTCGAGGTAGACGGAGCGCAGGGCGTCGGAGTGGGACAGCAGGTCCTCGCCGTGGAAGACGCGGATGTCCGAGGTCATCAGGCGGCCACCCTTGCCGTGGCATTTGGGTGCAGGGCCGCGTACTCCAGGGGTGCCGACGGGTCGATGGACACGTCCAGGGGGGCTGGTTCGGCTCCGGCCCGTACGAGGAGGTCGCCGACTGCGGCGATCATCGCGCCGTTGTCGGTGCACAGCCGCAGGGGTGGCACGCGCAGGGTGAGTCCGGCGGCCCGGCACCGCTTCTCTGCCAGCGCGCGCACCCGGGAGTTCGCGGCGACCCCGCCGACCACGACGAGTGTGCCCACGCCGTGCTCCAGGCAGGCTGCGACCGCCTTGCGGGTGAGCACGTCCGCGACCGCCTCCTGGAGGGACGCCGCCCCGTCGGCGACTGGCAGTTCGGAGGCCGTGTGACTCTCGGCCCAGCGCGCAGCCGCTGTCTTCAGCCCTGAGAAGGAGAAGTCGTACGAACCGGGAAGCGGGCGGGGGAAGGGGACAGCGTGCGGATCCCCCGCGCGCGCTGCCCGGTCGACGGCGGGTCCGCCGGGGTACGGCAGCCCGAAGACCCGCGCGACCTTGTCGAAGCACTCGCCCGCCGCGTCGTCGAGAGTGTCGCCCAGGTGGGCGATCGAATCGCGGGCGAGATCTCGGACGAGGAGGAGCGAGGTATGGCCTCCGGAGACGATCAGCACCATGCAGGGGTCAGGGAGCGGGCCGTGTTCGAGCGTGTCGGCGGCGACGTGGCCGGCGAGGTGGTGGACGCCGTACAGCGGGACGCCCAGTGCGTACGCCAGCCCCTTCGCGCCGGCCAGCCCGACCTGGAGCGCGGCGGATAATCCTGGCCCCGTCGTGACGGCCACCGCGCCGACGGCGGACAGTGTGAGCCCGGCCTGGTCCAGGGCCTGCTGGATCACCGGGCGCAGGGCGTGCAGGTGGGCGCGGCTGGCGATCTCGGGCACGACGCCGCCGTACCGGGCGTGCTCGTCCATGCTCGATGCGATCGCGTGCCCGAGCAGCCGCCCGTCCCGGACCAGGCCGGCGCCGGTCTCGTCGCAGGACGACTCGATGCCCAGCACGATCGGGGTGGGGCTCATACAGATCCTTCCTGCCCAAAACTTGTTACTGCAAGGAGTATGCAATAAGGAGGTCGGCGGTTGTGGCGCCACCCTCCGCGCGGCGATGCGACTTGGTGTGGTCTTTGCCGCATGTTCGTTGTAGTTGCAATGTGATTGCAGAAACCTGAAAGGCGCGGCTGAAAACAGACGCTCACCGAGAAGTGAGGCCGGGACCCCATGACCACCGCACCTGATTCCGCTCCCGCGAGCCCGACTGCCCGGGACGGCGGGCGAGGTTTCTCGTGGCAGCGCATCCGCACGTCGATGACCCGCAAGGAGTGGGCCAGTGCCGGCGGGATGGCGGCGTTCATCCTCGCGCTGCACGTGATCGGCTGGTTCACGCTGGTGGCGATCGTCGCGCCGGAGCACTACAGCCTGGGCACGAAGACCTTCGGCATAGGCATAGGTGTCACCGCATACACCCTCGGCATGCGGCACGCTTTCGACGCCGACCACATCGCGGCGATCGACAACACCACCCGCAAGCTGATGGGTGAGGGCAAGCGGCCGCTGTCGGTCGGCTTCTGGTTCTCGCTGGGGCACTCCACGATCGTTTTCGCTCTCGCCTTCCTGCTCTCCCTGGGCGTCAAGGAACTGGCAGGCCCCGTCGAGAACGACAACTCCTCGCTGCACGACATCACCGGCTGGATCGGCACGACCGTCTCAGGCACGTTCCTCTACCTCATCGCGATCATCAACCTGGTGATCATGGCGGGCATCTGGAAGGTCTTCCGGCAGATGCGAGCCGGCCACTTCGACGAGGCCGCCCTGGAGGAGCAGCTCAACAGCCGCGGGTTCATGAACCGCCTACTCGGCCGCGTGATGAAGGCGATCACCAGGCCATGGCAGATGTACCCGGTGGGGCTCCTCTTCGGCCTCGGCTTCGACACCGCCACCGAGGTCGCCCTGCTCGTCCTCGCCGGCTCCGGCGCCGCCTCCGGGCTGCCCTGGTACGCGATTCTGTGCCTGCCGGTCCTGTTCGCGGCCGGCATGTCCCTGCTCGACACCATCGACGGCTCGTTCATGAACTTCGCCTACGAGTGGGCGTTCTCCAAGCCGGTGCGGAAGGTCTACTACAACCTCACCATGACCGGCCTGTCGGTGGCCGTCGCGCTCATCATCGGCACCGTTGAGCTGCTGGGTCTGGTAGCGGACCAGGCCGGACTGCACGGCCCCTTCTGGGACTGGGTCTCCGGCCTGGACCTGAACCTCGTCGGCTATGTCATCGTCGGCCTGTTCTTCGCCACCTGGGCCGTGGCCTTCGCGGTGTGGAAGGTCGGCCGCATTGAGGAGAAGTGGGAGGCAGGCATGGCGCGCGGGGCGGCGGAACAGCCGGCCGAGTAGGTGTCCGTGAGCGGTGATCCCCATGGCGCCGCCCGGGTGTGGCGCCACACGGCAGGTCAGCCGCAATCGCCGCACAGGCCGAACAGCATCAGCGACCCCGACGAGTCGGGGCGGAGACCCGTCAGCTCCTCGATCCTTCGCACCGCCTCGGCCAGATGTGCGGCCGCGACGGCCGAGACGCCTCCGCAGCCCTGGCACACCGCGTGGTGGTGCGGCTCGCCGGTGATGCCGTAACGCGTCGGGCCGGGCCCGTGGACGACATGGACGAGGCCCACCGCGGTCAGGGCGTCGAGCGTGCGGTAGACCGTGGTGTGGTGGACCGCTGAGCCGATGCGGGGCAGCTCGGCACGGATCTCCGCGGCGGACAGATGACACTCGGGTGCCCCGAGCACGGCCAGGACGAGCAGCCGGGCCGCCGTGCAGCGCAGGCCGCCTCGCCGCAGCAGAGCGCGGAGATCCGTCGGGCGGACATCTCCGCGCGGCGGCGACGAAAGGTTCCCCATTTCTCCGCCCTCTCGTGGTGCCCCAGGGCCGACCGGTGCTTCCACGCCGACGGTGACACGGAAGGAGTCCTAGGACCAACGCCTGATCGGCAACGCTGAGTTCTTGCTGTTAGCGTGCACTTGCATCTTATTGGCAACAAGTGAGAAGGCGGAGGACGTTGGACATGCCCGTGTACACGCTCCCGGAGCTTCCGTACGACTACTCGGCGCTCGCCCCGGTCATCAGCCCCGAGATCATCGAGCTGCACCACGACAAGCACCACGCGGCGTACGTCAAGGGCGCCAACGACACGCTGGAGCAGCTCGCGGAGGCCCGGGACAAGGAGTCCTGGGGTTCCATCAACGGCCTGGAGAAGAACCTGGCCTTCCACCTCTCCGGGCACATCCTGCACAGCATCTACTGGCACAACATGACCGGTGACGGCGGCGGCGAACCGCTGGAGAAGGACGGAGTGGGCGAGCTGGCGGATGCCATCGCCGAGTCCTTCGGCTCCTACGCGGGCTTCAAGGCCCAGCTGACCAAGGCCGCCGCCACCACGCAGGGTTCGGGCTGGGGCGTGCTCGCCTATGAGCCGCTGAGCGGCCGGCTGGTCGTCGAGCAGGTCTACGACCACCAGGGCAACGTCGGCCAGGGCTCGACCCCGATCCTGGTCTTCGACGCCTGGGAACACGCCTTCTACCTGCAGTACAAGAACCAGAAGGTCGACTTCATCGAGGCGATGTGGGCCGTCGTCAACTGGCAGGACGTAGCCAAGCGCTACGCCGCCGCCAAGGAGCGCGGCAACAGCCTGCTGCTCGCGCCGTGACGTCGTAGGGCGCCGCGAAACACCTGAGCGTCCTGCCTTGTGATCGTCTTCTCACCCTTCACGGGCAGGCGGCACAACGGAAGGCTCCCGGGAGGAAGTTCCTCGCGGGAGCCTTCCTGCTGTCGGAACGGGCAGCTGTGGCCTCAGCCGGTATCGGCGGTGCGGGCGCTCCAGCGTTCCTCGACCTTGGCCAGGCGCCAGTGGCCGATGGCCGCGGCCCGGACGACCACGAAGAGGCCGATGATGCCGTAAGTGAGTTGTCCAGGTTCACTGCACGTGAGGTTGTAGACCGGTGGACTCACGGGATCTACTCTGGGCGGAGCCGTCTCGGTGGACTCCCCCGTGCCACCGAGACGGCCTTCGTGCGACAAGGCAGGTCGTACTGGCCACCTTGCGCCGTGCTGCCTGCCGCAATCCGCCACCGGAGCAGACCTACCGCACTTCGCGCACCGTGGAATGCACGAGCAGTACGGCTACGACGTCCTCAGGCCGGGCGAGCGAGCCGAGGCGGAACGGGTCTTGGCGAGCGCATGAGTCACATCGACGGTTCGGTCCTGGCGCGCCACGCCCGCGGGGCGCCTGGCATGCGCAAGCGGTTCGTGGCTGGCCCGAACGAGCAACGGTGACGTCGCGCGACTCCCGCCGCAGGAGCCCTGCTCGGCGTACGCTCCGGAATGCGAGGGCGGGACACTTCGGACATCGAGAATGCCTCTTGCTCATGTGGCAAAGGGGTGTGCCGAAGCTGGTACAGCCGGCCGCCGGTGATCGATGTCCGACCACTCACCGAAACTGATGGAGGTGCTGGGGTCCTCGGTTGCCGACCCGATGCGCGAGTTGCAGGAGGCCACTGCGGCCCGGCCGTACTGACGCCCTTCCGGCGTGCCGCACGCAAGGCCCGCTTCGGGCGCGCGTGCGCTTCGCAGCCGCCAGAACGGCCGAATCCGACCCCTCCTGACCTGGGGAGGTAGTGGAGATACGACTGCGGGGTGGATTTACTAGGACGTCCAACTATATATTCGAGGGGTAGGCCCGCGGTGCAGGGAAGCCGGTGTGATTCCGGCACGGTCCCGCCACTGTGACCGGGGAGTACGCCGTCGAGCAGGACGCCACTGACGAGCAGCATGTCGGGAAGGCGGACGGCGCGCGCTGATCCGGGAGTCAGGATACCGGCCGTGGGATGTTCCGTGTTGTCCACGAGGATGGAGCTGACACGCATGGCACCGGTGCGCATTCACGGTCCCGGCGGACTCCGTCGTTGGCGTCAGGCCCGCCGCACTCCCGTCGTCACCGCCTGACCACGCGCCATTCGCGTTCTCGCGTCGCTTCTGCATGCCCGTGTACGCCACCGCGTCCACGCGTGCCGGTCCGGCGCGCCATCCCGGATCACCTCCACCTGACGAGAGCAGGCACCCATGATCCGTCCGCACGACCCCAGCGCCGTACGCGAGTTGACCCACTTCGTCGGCGGCAAGCACACCCCGGGAACCTCGGGACGCTACGGCGATGTGTACGACCCCAATACCGGCGAGGTCCAGGCACGTGTGCCCCTGGCGGACCGGGCCGAGACCGAGGCGGCGATCGGCGTCGCCGTCGAGGCGCAGCGCGAGTGGGGCGCGTGGAGCCCGCAGCGCCGTGCCCGCGTCCTGCTGCGCTTCCTGCACCTTGTCGAGCAGGAGAAGGGCGCGCTGGCCCGGCTGCTGTCCTCCGAGCACGGCAAGACGATCGCCGACGCACACGGCGACATCCAACGCGGCCTGGAGGTCGTGGAGTTCGCCGCCGGTATCCCGCACCTGCTCAAGGGCGAGTTCACCGACAACGCGGGTACCGGCATCGACGTCCACTCCCTGCGGGCGCCCCTCGGTGTGGTCGCCGGGATCACGCCGTTCAACTTCCCCGCGATGATCCCGCTGTGGAAGGCGGCCCCGGCACTGGCCTGCGGCAACGCCTTCCTCCTCAAGCCGTCCGAGCGCGACCCGTCCGTGCCGCTCCGGCTCGCCGAGCTGTTCCTGGAGGCGGGCCTGCCGGCCGGAGTCCTCAACGTCGTCAACGGCGCGAGGGAATCGGTCGACACCCTCCTCGAAGACCCCCGCGTCGCCGCCCTCGGCTTCGTCGGCTCCACGCCGGTCGCCGCGCACGTCTATGCCGCGGCCGCCGCCCATGGCAAGCGCGCCCAGTGCTTCGGCGGCGCCAAGAACCACATGATCGTGATGCCGGACGCCGACCTCGACCAGGCGGTGGACGCCCTGATCGGCGCCGGCTACGGGTCGGCGGGCGAGCGCTGCATGGCCATCTCCGTGGCCGTGCCCGTGGGTGAGGACACCGCCGACGCACTGGTCGCCAGGCTGAAGGAGCGCATCGGCTCACTGCGGATCGGTCGCAGCGACGACCCCGACGTCGACTTCGGCCCACTGGTGGGCCGGGACGCGGTGGACCGGGTGCGTTCGTACGTCGACCTCGGTGTCGAGGAGGGTGCCGAACTGGTCGTGGACGGACGGGACTTCGTGCTCCCCGGCCACGAGAACGGCTTCTTCGCCGGGGCCTCGCTCTTCGACCGGGTCACCCCCGCCATGCGTATCTACCAGGAGGAGATCTTCGGGCCCGTGCTGTCGGTCGTGCGCGCCGCCGACTACGAGGAGGCCCTGCGCCTGCCGAGTGAGCACGCTTTCGGCAACGGTGTCGCGATCTTCACCCGTGACGGCGACACGGCCCGCGACTTCACCCGACGGGTCGACACCGGCATGGTCGGCGTCAACGTGCCCATTCCGGTGCCGGTCGCCTACCACACCTTCGGCGGCTGGAAGCGCTCCGGCTTCGGCGACCTGAACCAGCACGGGCCGGACGCGATCCGCTTCTACACCCGTACCAAGACGGTCACTTCGCGCTGGCCCGCCGGTCTGCGCGAGGGCGCGAGCTTCACGATCCCGACGATGGGGTGAGCGGACGATGACCATCACCCTGCTCACCGAGGACCAGCAGGCTCTCGTCGAGACCACCCTCGACTTTGCTCAGGACCACCTGGCCCCGCACGCCCTGGACTGGGACCGCGACAAGCACTTCCCCGTCGATGTCCTGCGCAAGGCCGCCGGGCTCGGACTCGGCGGCGTCTACGTCCGGGAGGAGTCCGGCGGCTCCGGCCTCAGCCGTGCCGACGGCATCCTCGTCTTCGAGACACTGGCCTCGGGCTGCCCGTCCATCGCCGGCTACCTCTCCATCCACAACATGGTCGCCTGGATGATCGACCGTTACGGCGACGGCGCCCAGCGCGACCGGTGGCTGCCCCGGCTGTGCGCGATGGAGGACCTGGCCAGCTACTGCCTGACAGAACCGGGTGCCGGCTCCGACGCGGCGGCCCTGACCACCCGGGCCGTCCGAGACGGCGACGACTACGTACTGACCGGTGTGAAGCAGTTCATCTCCGGGGCAGGTGCCTCCCAGCTGTACGTGGTCATGGCCCGGACCGGCGGCGACGGCGCGGACGGTGTCTCGGCGTTCGTGGTCGACAAGGACGACCCGGGCATCTCCTTCGGGCCGAACGAACGGAAGATGGGCTGGAACGCCCAGCCGACCCGCCAGGTCGTCCTGGACGGCGTACGGCTGCCCGCCGACCGGCTCCTCGGACGCGAGGGCGAGGGCTTCCGGATCGCGATGAACGGCCTGAACGGCGGCCGTCTCGGCATCGCCGCCTGCTCGCTAGGCGGCGCCCGCAGTGCCCTCGACCGAAGTCTTGCCCACCTTGCCGACCGGGAGGCATTCGGCACACGTCTGCTCGACGCGCAGGCGCTGCGCTTCCGCCTCGCCGACATGGCGACGGAACTCGCCGCCGCCCGAGCCCTGGTCCAGCAGGCCGCCCGCGCACTCGATGCGGGCGACCCGCAGGCCCCGTACCTGTGCGCGATGGCGAAGCGGTTCGCCACCGACACCGGGTACTCGGTGGCCGACCGGGCGCTCCAGCTGTACGGCGGCTACGGCTACCTCAGCGAGTACGGCATCGAGAAGATCGTCCGCGACCTGCGCGTCCATCAGATCCTGGAAGGAACCAACGAGATCATGCGTGTCATCGTGGCCCGCGGCCTGACGGAGGCGTTCGGATGACCGCCACCGACGAACCCGTCCTCTTCCGCACCGCAGGCCGGGCCGCCCACATCACGCTCAACCGGCCGGGGGCCGTCAACGCACTCAGCCACGAGATGGTCCGGCGCATCGACGAGGCCCTGACCGCGTGGGAGCACGACCCGGCTGTTCAGACCGTCGTCGTCACCGGCGCCGGGGAGCGCGGCCTGTGTGCGGGCGGCGACATCCGCAGCATCCACGACGACGCCCGCGACGGCGACGGCAGCGCCTCCGCCGCGTTCTGGCGCGACGAGTACCGCCTCAACGCCCGCATCGCCCGCTACCCCAAGCCCTATGTGGCCGTCATGGACGGCATCGTCATGGGCGGCGGCGTCGGCATATCCGCGCACGGCAGCGTCCGCATCGTCACCGAACGGTCGCGCATCGCCATGCCCGAGACCGGCATCGGCTTCGTCCCCGACGTCGGCGGCACTTACCTGCTCGCCCTCGCCCCGGGCGAACTGGGCACCCACCTCGCCCTGACCGGCGCACAGATCGGCGCCGGCGACGCCCTGCTGTGCGGCCTCGCCGACCATTACCTGCCGTGCACCGGACTGGGCGCCTTCCTGGACGACCTTGCCGAGAAACCCGTACGGGACGCGCTACGGCGTCACGTACAGCCCTCCCCGCAGGGCGAGTTGACGGAACGACGAGAGTGGATCGACGGCTGCTACTCGGCGGACACCGTCGAGGACATCGTGAACCGGCTGCTGGACCATGGGACTCCCGCGACCAAGGACGCGGCGCAGACCCTGCTGACCAAGTCGCCGACCGCTCTGAAGGTCACCCTGGCCGCCTTGCGCCGCGCCCGGCGCCTGGGCCCGCTGGAGGCGGTCCTCGACCAGGAGTACCGCGTCTCCTGCGCCGCTCTGCTCCACCCGGACCTGGTGGAGGGCATCCGCGCCCAGGTCATCGACAAGGACCGAGACCCGCACTGGTCCCCGGCGACCCTGGTCGAGGTCACCGACACCGGCGTGGACCGCTTCTTCGCCCCGCTCGGCGAGCGTGAACTCGGGCTCGCCGGGCCCGGAACCGGCTCGGAGGTGGCCTGGTGAGCCAGACCGTCGCGTTCATCGGACTCGGGCACATGGGCGCGCCTATGGCCGCCAACCTGGTCAAGGCGGGCCACAGGGTCCGCGGCCACGACCTGGTGCCCGACGCTCTGGACGGCGCCGCACGGGCCGGTGTCGAGGCAGCCGGATCAGCGGCCGACGCGGTGACGGACGCCGAGGTGGTCATCACCATGCTCCCTGCCGGCCGCCACGTCCTGGACCTGTACGAGACCGTCCTCTCCTCGGCCCGCCCCGGCACGCTCTTCGTCGACTGTTCCACCATCGACGTCGCCGACGCCCGCACCGCCCACGAACGCGCTGTCGTCGCAGGAATGCGAGCGCTGGACGCGCCCGTCTCGGGCGGAGTGGTCGGCGCCGAGGCCGCCACGCTGACCTTCATGGCGGGCGGGGGAGAGGAGGAGTTCACGCAGGCGCGGCCCCTGCTGGAGGCCATGGGCAAGAAGGCCGTCCACTGCGGCGGTGCGGGCGCGGGGCAGGCAGCCAAGATCTGCAACAACATGATCCTGGGCGTTTCCATGATCGCCGTGAGTGAGGCGTTCGTCCTGGGCGAGAGCCTCGGGCTGTCCCACCAGGCGCTCTACGACGTGGCCTCCACAGCGTCCGGGCAGTGCTGGGCGCTCAGCGTGAACTGCCCCGTCCCCGGGCCTGTTCCGACCAGCCCGGCCAACAAGGACTACCGGCCGGGATTCGCAGCCTCTCTCATGGCGAAGGACCTGGGACTGGCTGCCAACGCGGTCCGGGCTGGGGGTGTGCACGCAGAACTGGGCGTGCGGGCGGCCGAGTTGTACGTGGAGTACGCGGAGCAGGCCGGTGCCACGGAGGACTTCTCCGGCATCGTCCGCACCATCAGGGACCGGAGCGGAGAGCAGGCAGTGACCACCACGGAACCGGACATCGCGTACGAGACGATCCTCGTCGAGCGCAAGGGCCGTACCGCCCTGCTCACCCTCAACCGTCCCAAGGCCCTCAACGCGTTGAATCTCCAGATCATGAACGAGGTCGTGGCCGCCACCGAGGCCCTCGACCGGGACCCTGACTGCGGCTGCATCGTGATCACCGGGTCCGCGAAGGCGTTCGCGGCCGGTGCCGACATCAAGGAGATGCAGCCGCAGGACTACATGGACATGTACCTCGCCGACTGGTTCGCCGCTTGGGACCGGCTCGGACAGCTGCGCACGCCGACGGTGGCCGCTGTCGCCGGGTACGCCCTCGGTGGAGGCTGTGAGCTGGCCATGCTCTGCGACATCCTGCTCGCCGCTGACACGGCTGTCTTCGGCCAGCCCGAGATCAAGCTCGGGGTGATCCCGGGCATCGGCGGCTCGCAGCGCCTGACTCGCGCGGTCGGCAAGGCGAAGGCCATGGAACTGTGCCTGACCGGACGCACCATGGAAGCGACCGAGGCCGAGCGAGCCGGGCTGGTGTCCCGGGTGGTCCCCGCCGACGACCTGCTCGGCGAGGCCCTGGCCGTCGCCGAGACGGTCGCGGACATGTCGCTGCCGGTGGCGATGATGGCGAAGGAAGCGGTCGGCCGGGCCTTCGAGACCACCCTCACGGAAGGCGTCCGCTTCGAACGGCGCCTTTTCCACGCGGTGTTCGCGACGGCCGACCAGAAGGAGGGCATGGGCGCCTTCATCGACAAGCGACCGCCGGAATTCCGGCACCGCTGACAAAAGGGCGGCGAACCGTGTGCGCCCGGCGACGTCGGAGGAAGGCGCCGCCGGGCGGCACAGCTCTCGCTCACGCGGTGAATGGGCAGGGGCGGGAATGCGACGTGCGCGATGGACGCCGTTGCTCTGCCGGAGCTGCTGAGCTCTTCTTTTGCCGGGAAGCCGAGCGTGTGATTGCTCAGTACTCCGGGTTCCGGTGGCGACGCAATAGCGCCACCAACGCGCAGCGCAGGCAGTCCGTACCGGTCTCCCTCTCGGTGTCTGAACCGCGGGGGCAGGGCGCCGAACAGGCCGTAGCCTCAGTGTGTTGCTGCTCGCAGCACCGGTCTCCGGGTGCTGCGAGCAGGGTTTCCAGATCCTGGAGAAGCCGCTCGGTTCGTTTCGCCTCCTGGGCCAGCACACGGACGCGTGCGCTCTGTCCGCCGACCTGCCGTCGGCTGGCGACGAGCCGTTCGTACTCCTCCAAAGTGAGGGCGACTGCCTCGCGGCCCCCGAGAGTGATATGGCGCGGTGTGAGACGTCTGGCCACTGGATTCCTCCGCTCCTCGCCTAAGGGTTCGCGTTTCGCCGGCCAGATTCGCGGGCCATGCCTGTGATTCGATTCGCGTCGGTGTTCCGGAGAACGTGACAAGGGGCCCGATGATTCCGCGAGGGGCTGTGTTGTCCTGAAGGACTCACGTTGCGGCTGGAACTGAGCGCCTGGGCACGACTGCCGCAGGAGAGCGGATTCAGCGGTCACTCCGCCAACTCGGCACATAAGAGTACCAATCTACTTCATAGAGCTGCCCGGCGGTCGACGGAAATCATGGAGCGCCGTACCCGATTGGGCGCTCCCGGCGGACCCCAGGATGGCCGGTGCCGGCAACAGGTCGCGGGCCGGATGTTGCGGTTCGACCTGCCCAAAACGGGGGACTGAGGTTACGCAGGGCGGAGGGTGCCCAGAGCCACACGGTCTCGGCCGCTTGTCTGATTGACGGACCATCTCAAGTGTCCGTACGCTCCGGTTGTAATGATGGCCTAAGGAAGCTGGTGAAACTCCAGCACGGTCGCGCCACTGTGAACAGATCCTCCCCCGGGTGGATCTGAAGTCAGACCCTGGGCCGTCGCGACGCTCCATCGAACTGAGGGACGCACGATCCCCTGAAGGAGGGCTCACACCCATGAGCAGCATGTCCGCGCCCGCCGCGCTTCCCACCCCGGTCGTCCTGCCGGCCACGAAGGCTGTGTTCTGGCTGGTCGGCACCGCGCTGATCGCGCTGGCCATCTACTACTTCATCGGCGTCGACCAGGGCGCCTACTCCGTCTTCGGCAAGGACATGCACGTCCACGAGTTCGTGCACGACGCCCGCCACTTCCTCGGCTTCCCCTGCCACTGACGGGAGCAGGCACGGACACGGACATCTGAACATGGAAAAGAGACTCATCCTGCGCGGCGTCATCGCCGGCGCAGTCGCCGGGCTGCTCGCCTTCGTCTTCGCGCGGATTTTCGCCGAGCCCCAGATCGCCAAGGCCATCGACTATGAGAGCGGGCGCGACGCCGCACAGTCGGCCCTCGACAAGGCCGCCGGACTGACGCCGGAGGCAGCGGGACCGGACATCTTCAGCCGGACGATCCAGGCCAACGTCGGCATCGGCGTGGGCATGGTCTTCTTCGGCATCGCCATGGGTGCCCTGTTCGCCGTCGCCTACGCCGTGTGCCTCGGCCGGGTCGGCAAGCTGCGTCCCCGGAACCTCGCGATGCTGGTGGCTCTGGGCGGCTTCCTCGGCATGTACTTGGTGCCGTTCCTGAAGTACCCGGCCAACCCGCCGTCGATCGGCCACCCGGACACGATCAAGGACCGCGGCAACCTCTACCTGGCCATGGTCCTCTGCTCGGTACTCTTCCTGGTCGGTGCCGTCTGGCTGGGCAAGCGCCTCCAGGCGCGCTTCGGCAACTGGAACGCTACGCTCCTTGCCGCCGGTGGCTACGTCGTGGCGATCGGCATCGTGATGGCTCTACTGCCGCAACTGGGCGAGCTGTCCGCCAACGTGCAGGAGTACGGGCACCACGCCACCGAGACGCCCCTGCCTCTGAAGAACTCCAAGGGGACGATCGTCTTCCCGGGCTTCCCGGCGGACGTGCTGTTCTCCTTCCGCTTCTACTCCGTCGCCGCCCAGGCCCTGCTCTGGGGGGCCTTGGGTCTCGTCTTCGCCCCCATGGCCGAGCGCCTGCTCGACCCGGCGATGCGGGCCGCCGCGAAGCCCGCGCCCAAGCAGCCGGAGCCGGTCGGCGCGGCATGACGCACTGATGGACTGACGCGCCCGAGGGCCGAGCCGCCGAACGGCTCGGCCCTCGAAGCGTTCGTGCCTCCGTCATCCAGTGGCGCCGCCAAGCCCGGTGTTCCAGCGACCGTTCCGACGACTCTGTTCCGGCGGTACCCGGACGGCCGGTCGACGGACGACTCGTGCATGGCCGAGGTGGCGCAGTTCTCACTGCGCCGTCGGGGTCTCCGAAAGGGACAGGGGCCGTCCGAGCCTCAGGTTCCACCGCCCCGCCCGTCCGCTCAACTCCGTGGCGGTCAGCGGTGGTACGTCGAGCCGCCAGAATGCCGTCGCGGGCAGATCCAGCACATGGACGACTGCGGCCCGCACGACCTCCGGCTCGACCACGGCCACCGTACGGCCGTTCATGTCCTGGGCGGTGTCCAGCCAGTTCCCGACGCGTGCACACACATCTCGTACCGACTCCCCGCCGTGTGCGGCCCAGCCGGGGTCGCCGAGCCAGTAGCCGACCGCCTCGGGCTCGGCGGCCGCCACCTCGTCGAGGGTGCGGCCACGCCAGCGGCCCACGTCCAGGCCATTCAGCTCGGGCTTCTCCATGCCGGCGAGTCCGAGTGCCTCCGCGGTCTCCCGGCAGCGCACGCTCGGGGACATGACCACATGTGCCGGCACGGGCAGCGACCCGGCGGCCTCGCGGGCGCGGGCCGCTCCGGTGTCGTCGATCGAGTCGCCGTCGTAGAAGCGCGCCTGCCGAAGTGAGGGGCTCGTGGCGGGTGAGAGGAAGGTGACGCGGCTGGTCACGTGGCTGCTCCTGCCGTCCGTGTCTTCGGTGTCTTGGGGTCGTCATGAGGTCTGGCTCTCCACGGGATACGGCACGTACGTGCGCCGGTCCGGGTCGATGGCCAGCCGTCCGCCTGCGGGGGGCCGGGCCCGCTGGGCGCAGTCGCGGCGCTCACAGATCCGGCAGCCCAGGCCGATGGGGGTCGCTGCGCGTGGGTCGTCCAGGGCGATTCCCTCGGCGTAGACGAGGCGGTGGGCGTGGCGTAGTTCGCAGCCGAGCGCGACGGCGAACTCGGCGCGGGGAGCGTGGTGGCCGAATCCGCCGCGGAGGATCGTCCGCGCGACCCAGAAGTACCGCTTCCCGTCCGGCATCTCCGCCACCTGCGTCAGTATCCGGCCCGGCGCGGAGAACGCCTCGTACACCGTCCACAGCGGACACGTGCCGCCCATGCGGGAGAAGTGGAAGTCCGTGGCGGACTGGCGCTTGGAGATGTTGCCGGCCCGGTCCACGCGCAGGAACGAGAAGGGCACACCGCGGCTGCCGCTGCGCTGCAGGGTGCTCAGCCGGTGGCAGACCGTCTCGAAGCCGACACCGAAGCGGGCCGAGAGCAGCTCGATGTCGTACCGCACTTCCTCGGCCATGGAATGGAAGGCGGTGTACGGCATCAGCAGGGCGCCCGCGAAGTAGTTGGCGAGTCCGATGCGGGCCAGCGTGGACGACTCCGGTGAGGTCAGCTCCGTCGCGCTGCCGACCAGTCGATCGAGCAGCGGACCGTGTTCCAACAGTGCGAGCTGTGTGGCGAGTTGGAAGGAGCGCTGGCCGTCGCTGAGCCAGGGGGAGAGGAAGAGTAGACCGGTGTCCGGGTCGTAGCGCCGGGCGTCGGCGGAGCGGCCGGCGGCGGCCTGAACCACCCGGACTCCGTGCCGTTCGGTGAGGTGTGCGGTGAGCGGGTCGGCGGCGTGCCCCGGTCGCAGCTGAAGGGCTGCCGCGATGCGTTCGGCCTCGGTGTCCAGGGGGTCGAAGTGGTTGTGGTGGGCGTAGAAGTAGTCCCGCACCTCGTCGTGCGGCTCGGCGGGGAGCAGGTGGGAGCCGCCCCCGGAGGGTGTGCCCCCTGAGCGGGGTGCGGCGAGGGCGGCCGCCTGTTCTGCCGTGTCGCGATAGCGGCGGTGCAGGGCGATCAGGGCGTGGGCCACCTCCGGATGGTCGCGGGCGGCCTCCGCGACCTCTTCGGGAGCGGGCAGCGGCACCCCGCAAGCCTCGTCGGCCAGGGCGGCCCGCAGATCGGTGGCGAGGCGGTCCTCGGCGGCCTCGGAGAAGAAGTCGGCGTCGACCCCGAAGACCTCGGCGATGCGCAGCAGCACGGGTGCCGTCAGCGGGCGCTGGCTCTGCTCGATCTGGTTGGCGTAGCTGGTGGAGATGCCGAGCGCGCGGGCCATGTCGACCTGGTTCATGCCGTGCTCGCGGCGCAGCCTGCGCAGCTTGGCATGGGCGTAGACCCTGCGGTCGGCCGGTCGTCGGGACATGGCGTACGCCTCCTTGTCCGAGCCGGTGACCTGGAACATCAGGATCTCCGGCCTGGATTGTGAACATACCATCCGCAGATTTCGCAAAATTCGCAGATTCGCAGGACGGCGATGTACGGAATCCGCAGATTGGAACGGTGGCGCGAGGGGTCGTCGGCGGGAAACCTCGATCACAAGCCCCTGTCGGACCGCCGATCCCCATGAGGAGTCCTGTGATCCAGCACCATGTCCGCGTCCACCCCAGCACCGACCGGCTCCCGCGCGAGGACCAGCTCGCCTGGAAACTCGCCGCCGTGGCCACCGCCACCGAGGAACTGGAGACCGACAGCGCTGCCATGGCCGTCAACCGGGTGATCGACAACGCCTCGGTCGCCGTCGCCTCCCTGCTGCGCCGCCCGGTCGCGGTGGCCCGCGCGCAGGCTGTCGCCCACGGCGGATCCGCGCCTGGCGCCCCGGTGTTCGGTAGCCGCGCCCGGGTCTCCCCGGAGTGGGCCGCCTGGGCCAACGGCACGGCCGTGCGCGAGCTGGATTTCCACGACACCTACCTGGCTGCCGACTACTCCCACCCGGGCGACAACATCCCGCCCCTGTTGGCCGTCGCCCAGCACACCGGCCGTACCGGTGCCGACCTGTTGCGCGGCATCGTCGCCGCATACGAGATCCACGTGGCCCTGGTGAAGGGAATCTGCCTGCACGCGCACCGCATCGACCACGTGGCCCATTTGAGCGCGGCCACCGCCTGCGGCCTGGGCGCGCTGCTGCGGCTGCCGACGGAGACGGTCCACCAGGCGGTCCAGCAGGCCGTGCACACCACCACCGCCACCCGCCAGTCCCGCAAGGGCGAGATCTCCAGCTGGAAGGCGTACGCGCCCGCCTTCGCCGGCAAGGCCGCCATCGAGGCCGTCGACCGGGCCATGCGCGGCGAGACCTCCCCTTCGCCGGTCTACGAGGGTGAGGACGGCTTCCTGGCCTGGATGCTGGACGGCCCGGAGTCCGACTACACCGTGCTCCTCCCCGGTCCGGACGAGCCGCGACGCGCGATCCTCGACACGTACACGAAGGAGCACTCCGCCGAGTACCAGGCCCAGGCGGTCATCGACCTGGCCCGGCGCTTGCGTGAGAAGACCGGCCCATTGGAGAAGATCCGCTCCGTGGTCCTGCACACCAGCCACCACACCCACCACGTCATCGGCTCCGGGGCGAACGACCCCCAGAAGTACGACCCCACCGCCAGCCGCGAGACCCTCGACCACTCGGTGCCGTACATCTTCGCCGTCGCCCTTCAGGACGGCACCTGGCACCACGAGCGCTCCTACGCCCCCGAGCGCGCCGGCCGTCCGGAGACCGTCGAGCTGTGGCGGAAGATCACGACGGTCGAGGACCCGGAATGGACGCACCGGTACCACGAGCCGGACCCGGACCGGCGGGCCTTCGGTGGCCGGGCCGTGATCACGCTGGACGACGGTTCGGTGATCGAGGACGAACTCGCCGTCGCCGACGCCCACCCGGCCGGTGCCCGCCCCTTCGACCGCGCCGGATACGTCGGCAAGTTCCGCACGCTCGCCGAGGGCATCGTCACCGCGTCCGCGCAGGACGCGTTCTTGGACACGGCTGCCCGTCTCGCCGAGCTGACCGCCGACGGCCTGGACGGTCTGTTCCCGGCCGTCGACACCGACGCCGTCGCCGCGTACGACGCGAGCCTGCCGAAGGGGCTGTTCTGATGGTGCTGCATACACGGACCACACCCGCCGAGCGCCGCCGGACCTTCCGCGAACAACTGGACTCGGGCCGCCTGCTGCGCGTCCCGGGCGCGATCAACCCGCTCACCGCCCGCCTCGTCCAGGACACCGGCTTCGACGCGGTCTACCTGTCGGGTGCGGTGATCGCCGCGGATCTGGGTCTGCCCGACATCGGCCTGACCACGTCCACGGAGATCGCGGCCCGCGCCCAGCAGACGACCCGCGTCACCGACCTGCCCGTCCTCGTCGACGCCGACACCGGCTTCGGCGAGCCGATGAACGCGGCCCGCACCGTGCAACTGATGGAGGACGCCGGGCTCGCCGGACTGCATCTCGAGGACCAGGTCAACCCCAAACGCTGCGGCCACCTCGATGGCAAGTCGGTCGTGCCGACGGAGGAGATGGTCCGCCGGATCAGGGCCGCCGTGGACGCCCGCCGCGACCCCGACTTCCTGCTGATGGCCCGCACCGACGCCCGGTCGGTCGAGGGCCTGGATGCGGCACTCGAACGCGCCAGGGCGTACGTCGACGCCGGCGCCGACGCGATCTTCCCTGAAGCCCTCTCCGACGAGGCCGAGTTCGAGGCGTTCCGCTCGGCGGTCGACGTCCCGCTGCTCGCCAACATGACTGAGTTCGGCAAAAGCCGGCTCCTGGACACGCGCACCTTGGAGAACCTCGGGTACAACATCGCGCTGTACCCGGTCACCCTGCTGCGCATCGCCATGGGAGCCGTCGAGGACGGCCTGCGCACGCTGGCCGCCGAGGGCACCCAGGAGTCCCTGCTGCCCCGCATGCAGACCCGCTCCCGGCTGTACGAACTCCTCGGCTACGAGGAGTACTCGGCCTTCGACTCGGCCGTCTTCGATTTCACCCTCCCGCCCGGCGCTTGACACACCGGAGGCAGACACATGTCCACCACAGTGCCCGAGATCCACCGCGGTCTCACCGGTGTCGTCGTCGACACCACCGAGATCTCCACCGTTATCGAGGAAACCAACTCCCTCACCTACCGCGGCTACCCGGTCCAGGACCTCGCCGCACGGTATTCCTTCGAGGAGGTGGCGTACCTGCTGTGGCACGCCGAACTCCCCGACCGCGCACAGCTGCTGGAGTTCCGGACTCGCGAACGTGCCCTGCGCACCCTGGACCGCACCGCCTCCGAACTCCTCGCCCGGCTGCCCGAGACCTGCCACCCGATGGACGTCCTGCGCACGGCCGTCAGCTTCTTCGGCGCCGAGGACCCCACCGAGGACGACGGCTCGGTCGCCTCCCATCGCACCAAGTCGCTGACCCTGCTGGCCAAGCTGCCCACGGTGGTCGCGGCCGACATGCGCCGCCGGCGCGGGCTGGAGCCGATCCCGCCGAACCCGGACCTCGGATACGTGGAGAACTTCTTCCACATGTGCTTCGGCGCGGTGCCCGCACCGCACGTGGTCCGCTGCTTCGAGATCTCCCTCACGCTGTACGCCGAACACAGCTTCAACGCCTCGACGTTCACCGCCCGGGTCGTCACCTCCACCCTCTCCGACCTCTACAGTGCGGTCACCGCCGCCATCGGAGCCCTGAAGGGCCCGCTGCACGGCGGTGCCAACGAGGCCGTGATGCACATGCTGGAGGAGATCGGCGACCCGCGGCGTGCGGAGGAGTGGCTGGACCAGGCCCTTGCCGACAAACGGAAG
Source organism: Streptomyces sp. MUSC 14 (assembly GCF_001866675.1). Classification (NCBI taxonomy): domain Bacteria; kingdom Bacillati; phylum Actinomycetota; class Actinomycetes; order Kitasatosporales; family Streptomycetaceae; genus Streptomyces; species Streptomyces sp. MUSC 14. Next base: position 318,018 of record NZ_MLYN01000007.1, on the reverse strand, counting down.
ATCATGGGCTTCGGCCACCGCGTCTACAAGCACGGGGACTCCCGTGTCCCGATCATGCAGGACGCCCTGGACCGTCTGGTGGCCCGGGCTGCCGACCCCGAGGCGACCCGCCTGGCCACACTCCATGCTGCCCTGCGGCGCGCCATGCTCCAACGCAAGGGCATCCACCCGAACCTGGACTACCCAGCCGGCCTCGCTTACCACCTGATGGGCTTCGACACCCCCGCCTTCACACCGATCTTCGTGATGAGCCGCATCACCGGCTGGACCGCCCACATCACCGAACAGCTCGCCCACAACGCGCTGATCCGGCCCCTCGCCTCCTACGCGGGACCGGACCAGCGGGTCGTTCCGACGGCCGAGTAGCGCTACGCGGGCGCCGGTGCGCTACGGCGGTAGTCGAGAGGCCGGGACGCTTGACGCGCCCCGGCCCTGGTGGGTGTTGCGGTCGGGTCAGGTGACGGGCAGTTCGCCGCGGACGGTCCGGGCCGCGGCCACCAGGTTTTCCAATGAGGCCCGGGTCTCGGGCCAGCCGCGGGTCTTCAGGCCGCAGTCGGGGTTGACCCACAGGCGTTCGGCGGGGATTGCCTTCAGTCCGGTGCGCAGCAGTTCGGCCGCCTCCTCGGCGCTCGGCACACGGGGGGAGTGGATGTCGTAGACACCGGGTCCGGCCTCACGCTGGTAGCTGTGGGCGGCCAGCTCCCGGGCGACCTGCATGTGGGAGCGGGCGGCCTCCAGGCTGATGACGTCGGCGTCGAGGTCGTCGATGGCCTGGACGATGTCGCCGAACTCGGCGTAGCACATGTGGGTGTGGACCTGAGTGTCCGGGCGCACCCCGCTGGTGGTGAGCCGGAAGGCGTCCGTCGCCCAGGCCAGGTAGCCAGGGCGGTCGGCAGCACGCAGCGGCAGGGTCTCGCGCAGCGCGGGCTCGTCCACCTGGATCACCGACGTGCCCGCCGCCTCCAGGTCGTCGACCTCGTCGCGCAGGGCCAGGGCGACCTGCCGCGCGGTGTCGCCGAGGGGCTGGTCGTCGCGGACGAAGGACCAGGCGAGCATCGTGACCGGGCCGGTGAGCATGCCCTTGACCGGGCGGGCGCTCAGCGACTGGGCGTACGACGTCCAGCGCACGGTCATCGGCTCGGGGCGGGAGATGTCGCCGGCCAGGATCGGCGGCCGGACGTAGCGGGTGCCGTACGACTGGACCCAGCCGTGCTGCGTGGCCAGGTAGCCGGTGAGCTGTTCGGCGAAGTACTGCACCATGTCGTTGCGTTCGGCCTCGCCGTGCACGAGGACATCCAGCCCGGCCTTCTCCTGGAAGGAGATGACCTCCTGGATCTCCGCCTTGATGCGCTTCTCGTACCCGGCGGTGTCGATGCGGCCTGCGCGCAGGTCGGCGCGGGCGGTGCGCAGTTCGGTCGTCTGCGGGAACGAGCCGATGGTCGTGGTCGGCAGCAGCGGCAGGCCGAGGTGGGCGCGCTGGGCCGCTGCGCGTTCGGCGTACGGCTGGGAGCGGCGCGCGTCGGCGTCCGTCACGGCCTGGGAGCGGGCTCGCACGACGGGGTCACGGGTGATGGGCGAGCCCGCTCGGGCGGCGAGGTCGGCCCGGTTGGCGGCGAGTTCGCCGGCGATGGTGTCGGTGCCCTGGGCCAGGCCCTTGGCGAGGGTGACGATCTCGGCGGTCTTCTGCTGGGCGAAGGCAAGCCAGCGCAGGATCTGCGGGTCGATGTCCCGCTCGGCGGCGGCGTCGAGCGGGACGTGCAGCAGGGAGCAGGAGGCGGCGACGTCGACGCGGTCGGCGAGCCCGAGGAGGGTGCCGAGGGTGGACAGTGACTTCTGCAGGTCGTTGATCCAGATGTTGCGGCCGTTGACGACACCGGCTACCAGGCGCTTGCCGGGCAGTCCACCGACGGCGGCGAGTGCCTCCAGGTTGGCGGACGCGGACTCGGTGAAGTCCAGCGCCAGCCCGTCCACGGGGGCCTTGGCCAGGACCGGCAGGGCGTCGCCGAGCCGGTCGAAGTAGGAGGCGACGAGCAGCTTGGGCCGGTCGGTGAGGGCGCCGAGGTCGCGGTAGGCGCGCGCGGCGGCGTTCAGCTCGGCCGGGGTGCGGTCCTGCACGAGGGCGGGTTCGTCGAGCTGGACCCACTCGGCGCCGGCCGCGCGCAGGTCGGCGAGGACCTCGGCGTATACGGGCAGCAGCCGGTCCAGCAGAGTCAGCGGCTCGAAGTCGGCGGGTACACCGGGGGCGGGCTTGGCGAGCAGGAGGTAGGTGACGGGTCCGACCAGCACGGGCCGGGCGGTGAGGCCCTGGGCGAGGGCTTCCTTCAGCTCGGCGACCTGCTTGGCGGAGTCGGCCGTGAAGACGGTGTCGGGGCCCAGTTCGGGGACCAGGTAGTGGTAGTTGGTGTCGAACCACTTGGTCATCTCCAGCGGGGCGACGTCCTGGGTGCCCCGTGCCATGGCGAAGTAGCCGTCCAGGGCGTCGGCCTCGACGGCTGCGCGGTGGCGTGCGGGGATCGCGCCCACCATGACGGTCGTGTCGAGGACGTGGTCGTAGTACGAGAAGTCGCCGGTCGGCACTTCGTGGATGCCGGCGTCGGCGAGCTGCAGCCAGTTCGTGCGACGCAGTTCGGCGGCGGTGTCCCGGAGGGCGTCAGCGGTGACGCGGCCCTTCCAGTAGCCCTCGATCGCCTTCTTCAGTTCCCGGTGCCGACCCTGGCGGGGGTAGCCGTACACGGTGGCCCGTGCTGCCGCGGCTGCGGACTTCGCTGTCACGGAGATCTCCTTCGCGAGACGAATCCCTGAGATCCCGGGGACGGGACGAGAGCGCGAAGGGGTGACGCACCGGACGGCGACGACCCCGCGCGGCAAAGGCACGGTCGATTCCGTCTGGTGTGTACGCCGACCCGCCCTCGAGGTCACCGGGATGTCCGCGCACGGAACGATCCGCACGCGGGCAGTTGGCAGGTCTTCGGACTTACGGGCCCGCCCTCCTTGCCGGAGGACACCTAATGGCCGTCGCTTCCCAGGTCCGGTACGTCGGACCCAGTGCGTATGACGGCGGTCGTTCCCGCTCACCGCTGCGGGGCAGTCCCGGATTCCCACCGGGTTCCCTCTTACGACACCCCGCCTGGCGGACGGGGCGAACCAGCTGCTGCGGTCAGCCTACGGGGTGGCGCCGCGAAAGGAAGAACACCGTCCAGAATCCGGAAGGTGAGGAAGAGCGTGTCGAATGAGGCACAACGAGGGGCGGGAAGCGCCGCACTCGCGCTTCCCGCCCCTTTCCCTGTCACGCCGCGCGGGACCCTCACCCCTGCGGCGGTGCGGGCCCCTCAGCCCGCGTCGGACCAGGCCCTCAGTCCTGGTCGTAGGTGTGGAACCCCCGACCGGTCTTGCGGCCCAGCAGTCCCGCCTCCACCATCCGCGCCAGGAGCGGTGGCGGGGCGTAGAGGGGTTCGCGGAACTCGTCGTAGAGGGACTCCGCGATGGAGGCGACGGTGTCGAGGCCGATCAGGTCGGCGAGCCTCAGCGGACCCATCGGGTGGGCGCAGCCCAGCTCCATGCCCGCGTCGATGTCGGCGGCCGTGGCGAACCCGGACTCCGCCATCCGCACGGCGGAGAGCAGGTAGGGGATGAGCAGGGCGTTGACGACGAAGCCGGCCCGGTCCCGGGAGTGGATCACCGTCTTGCCGAGCGTGCCCGTCGCGAAGTCCCCGACCGCGGCGACCGTCTCCGGTGACGTGTGCAGGGAGGTCACCACCTCCACCAGGGGTAGCACGGGCACGGGGTTGAAGAAGTGCAGCCCCACGACCCGGTCCGCGCGGCCGGTTGCCATGCCCAGACGCATGATCGGAAGGGAGGAGGTGTTGGTCGCCAGGACGGCCTGCGGGTCCTCGACGATCTTGTCGAGCGCCGCGAACACCTCGGTCTTGGCATCGGTGTTCTCCAGGACCGCCTCGACGACCAGTTGCCGGTCGGCCAGGTCGTCGAGACTGCCGGTGAAGACCAGGCGGGCGAGCGCGTCCCCGGCGTCGGCCTCCGCCAGCTTCCCGCGCCGCACCGCGCGTTCGAGCGACGCCGCCACCCGCTGCTGCGCGGCGCGAGCAGTGAGCGCGTCCACCTCGCACACCACGGTGTCCAGGCCGGCTCGCGCACACACCTCGGCGATCCCGGCGCCCATCTGCCCTCCGCCGACCACACCGACCCGTCGGATGTTCCCGCTCATATCTCGGCCCCCGTCTGCCGCACGAGGTGGCGGGTGTACGCGTCCGGGGTGAAGAACAGCGGCAACTCGCCGGACATCGCCGTCCGTTCGAAGAGGGCGCGGATGTCGTCCACCGGTGCCCACGGGTACTCGGCGCCCAACGCCGCCACTTCGTCGTCCAGCAGCGCGAGGACCTTCTCCCGGTCGATCACCCGGTGGCGCAGCCACTGCCAGATCTGCACGCGGGCGATCTCGGCGGTGGCGGCGTCCTCCATGAGGCCGTAGAGGGCGACCGCGCCCTGTCCGCGCAGCCAGGCGGCGAAGTAGCGCAGTGCCACGGCGATGTTGGTGCGGACCCCCTCGGGAGTCGGCGGCCCGCTGATGCGGCGCACCGACAGCAGCTGCCGCGCTGTCACGTCCACGTCGTCGCGGGTGCGGTCCTGCTGGTGCGGCCGGTCGCCGAGGACGGCGTCGAACACCTGGCGGCAGACGGGCACGAGTGCGGGGTGGGCGACCCAGGAGCCGTCGAAGCCGTCCTCCGCCTCCCGTTCCTTGTCCAGCCGGACTTTGGCGAGCGCGGCCTCGTTGGCGGCGGGGTCCTTGCCGGGGACGTGGGCGGCCATGCCGCCGATGGCGTGGGCGCCCCGCTTGTGGCAGGTGCGGACGAGGAGTTCGGTGTAGGCGCGCATGAAAGGCGCGGTCATCGTGACCTGCGCGCGGTCCGGCAGCAGGAAGTCGGTGCGGTGGCCGAAGGTCTTGATGACACTGAACAGGTAGTCCCAGCGACCCGCGTTCAAGCCCGCGCTGTGCTCGCGCAGTTCGTAGAGAATCTCCTCCATCTCGAACGCGGCGGTGATCGTCTCGATGAGAACGGTGGCGCGGACGGTGCCGCGGGGGATGCCGAGCAGGTCCTGGGCGAGGACGAAGATGTCGTTCCAGAGCCTGGCCTCGTACCGGTTCTCCAGCTTGGGCAGGTAGAAGTACGGGCCGTACCCGGCGTCGATCTGCCGCTGGGCGCAGTGGAAGAAGTACAGGCCGAAGTCGACCAGTGCGGCGGGCACGGGCCGGCCGTCGTACTCCAGGTGTTCCTCGTCCAGGTGCCAGCCGCGCGGACGGACCATGATCGTGGCGAGCTTGTCCCCTTCCGCGAGCCGGTACTCCTTGCCCTGCCCGGTGGTGAAGTCGATGCGCCTTTCGATGGCATCGAGCAGGCTGAGCTGTCCGCCGATGACGTTGTCCCAGGTGGGTGCGGTGGCGTCCTCGAAGTCGGCCATCCACACCTTGGCGCCGGAGTTCAGTGCGTTGACGGTCATACGGCGGTCGGGCGGGCCGGTGATCTCGACGCGGCGATCGGTCAGCCCGGGCGCGGGCGGTGCGACGCGCCAGGTCGGGTCGGCCCGGACGGCGCAGGTGACCATCGGGAAGTCGAGCGGGGAGCCCGATGCCAGCCGCAGTACCTGCCTGCGGCGTTCCTTCAGCAGTTCCCGGCGGCGGTCCCCGAACGCGGCGGCCAGTCGGCCCACGAATTCCAGGGCGGCGGGGGTGACGATCTCTCCGTGCCGGTGACCTTCGGCGGCGAGGACACGGACATGGTGCGGCGGGGCGATGGTGGACATCGGGTTCTCCTGAGGGAAGGGGAGAGGAGGGGGACGGGGACGTTCGTCTGCCCTCCGCTCGGCCAAGAGGGCGGCCAGGGCGTGGCGCCCGGTCAGGCACGGCCTAGTGGAACTGCTCCTCCTCCGTGGAGCCGGCCAGGGCGGTGGTGGAGGAGGCGGGGTTGACGGCGGTGGAGACCAGGTCGAAGTAACCGGTGCCGACCTCGCGCTGGTGCTTCACGGCGGTGAAGCCGTGCGCCTGCGCGGCGAACTCCCGCTCCTGGAGGTCGACATAGGCGGTCATGCCGTGCTCGGCGTAGCCGCGGGCGAGGTCGAACATGCCGTGGTTGAGGGAGTGGAACCCGGCCAGGGTGATGAACTGGAACTTGTAGCCCATCGCGCCCAGCTCCCGCTGGAACTTGGCGATCTGGTCGTCGTCCAGCGCCGCCTTCCAGTTGAAGGAGGGCGAGCAGTTGTAGGCCAGCATCTGGTCCGGGTAGCGGGCGTGGATGGCCTCGGCGAACTCGCGGGCCTGGGCGAGGTCGGGCGTACCCGTCTCGACCCAGATCAGGTCGGCGTATGGGGCGTAAGCCAGGCCGCGTGCGATCACCGGGGCCATGCCGGCCCGGACCCGGTAGAAGCCCTCGGTGGTGCGCTCGCCGGTGACGAACTCGGCGTCGCGCTCGTCCACGTCGGTGGTGAGCAGGTTGGCGGCGAGCGCGTCGGTGCGGGCGATGATCACCGTGGGCACGTCGGCGATGTCGGCCGCGAGGCGTGCCGCGTTCAGGGTGCGGATGTGCTGCGAGGTCGGCACCAGGACCTTGCCCCCGAGGTGGCCGCACTTCTTCTCCGAGGCGAGCTGGTCCTCGTAGTGGATACCGGCCGCACCGGCCGCGATCATCGCCTTGGTCAGCTCGAAGGCGTTTAGCGGACCTCCGAACCCGGCCTCCGCGTCCGCGACGATCGGCGCGAGCCAGTCTGTGGCGTCCCCGGCGTCCTCGGCGGTGGCGATCTGGTCGGCGCGCAGCAGCGCGTTGTTGATCCGACGGACCACCTGGGGAACGGAGTTGGCGGGGTACAGGCTCTGGTCGGGGTAGGTGTGACCGGCCTGGTTGGCGTCGGCAGCGACCTGCCAGCCGGACAGATAGATGGCTTGCAGACCCGCTTTGACCTGCTGGACAGCCTGGCCGCCGGTGAGCGCACCGAGGGCGTGGATGTAGTCCTGCGCGTGCAGTTGGCGCCAGAACCGCTCGGCGCCACGCCGGGCCAGGGTGTGCTCCTCACGGACGCTGCCCGAGAGCCGGACCACGTCCTCGGCGCCGTAGGTGCGCTCGATGCCCTGCCAACGCGGGTCGGTGGCCCAGCGCCGCGCGAGCTTCTCGGCCGCCTGCGTCCTCGCCTCTGCCATGACTGTCACCGTCTCCTCGGTCTGTTGCATCTGCCAATTCCGAGCCGCTCCGAAGCTGGATGGCACTGCGTGTCTATTGATGGGATGCGGCCCGCCGTCACTCTGGACGGGTGATGGTGAGCAATGCTGCCGGTGCAGTCACCGTCCTTGCCGGGATCTCCGACGTCAGGGCAGTGAATCGCGCCCCGGTTCCGGGCGGTGCCTGCCGGGTCCGGCGGGCCGCACTGGAACTTTGGCACTGGCACGGAGTGCCATCAAGTGTGGCTGCTTGCCAAGTTCTGCAAATCTTCTCGGCGCCTTTTGCCAATCTTGCGAAGCCGGGGAGAGATGAACATTCCCGTACGCTGGCCCGGGTCGGGCCCCTGGGACGGAGGAGTGGCCGGTGAGCAAGACGTACGCGGGAGCGCGGCTTCGGCGGCTACGGGAGGACCGCCGGATGAGCCAGGCCGACCTGGCCCGACTGCTGGGCATCTCACCGAGCTATCTGAACCAGATGGAGCACGACTCCCGTCCGCTCACCGTGCCCGTGCTGCTACGGCTGACGGAGGCGTTCGGGGTCGACCCGGGCTTCTTCTCCGAGCGGGACGCGACCCGTCTGGTGGCGGACCTGCGCGAGGCGCTGGCCGGAGACATCGCGGGAGCCCGTGTCTCCGCCTCCGACCTGGCTGACCTGGCGTCCCGCCTGCCCGGGGTCGCCCAGGTCCTGATCGACCTCGGCCGCCGCAACCAGCAGCTGTCGGAGCGCCTGGCCGGGGCGGCGGACGGTCGCGACGGCGACCGCGAGAGCGTGTCCTCACCTCACGAGGAGATCCGGGACTTCTTCTACCGCCGCCAGAACTACCTGCACGACACCGACCTCGCCGCCGAGCGACTGGCCGAGGAGATCGGTATACGGCCGGGCGAGGTCATAGGTGCTCTCACCGCGAGACTTGCCGACGTGCACGGCATCCACCTGGCCGCCGAGCCCGGCGACCGACTGCACCACTACGACGGGAGAAGCCGCACCCTCCACCTGTCCCCGCGACTGCGCCCCGGCCAGCGAGCCTTCCGCATGGCAACCCAACTGGCCCTGCTGGAACACGGCGAGGACCTCGACCGGCTGGCAGCGGAGGACTTCCCGCCCGGCTCTACGGCCCATGCCCTGGCCCGGATCGGCATCGCCAACTACTTCGCGTCCGCCTTGATCCTGCCGTACGGCGCCTTCCATGCGGCGGCTGAGGAGGCGCGATACGACATCGAGCGCCTGACCGACCGTTACGGGCTCGGCTACGAGACCGTCTGCCACCGCCTGAGCACCCTCCAGCGCCCTCGGCTGCGCGGGGTCCCCTTCTCCTTCGTGCGGGTCGACCGAGCCGGCAACATGTCCAAGCGCCAGTCCGCGACCGGGTTCCACTTCTCCCGCGCCGGAGGCACCTGCCCGCTGTGGAACATCTACGAAGCATTCGCCGCCCCCGGACGCATCCACGTCCAGATCGCCGAAATGCCCGACAGCCAACGCTACTTGTGGACGGCCCGAGCCGTCACTCGGCACCGCGGCGGCTGGGGCGAACCCGGCAAGACCTACGCCATCGGCCTCGGCTGCGAGATCCGCCACGCCTCCCGGCTCGTCTACTCCGACGGCCTGGACCTCGACAACGCCTCCGCCGCCACCCCCATCGGCATGGGCTGCCACGTCTGCGAACGCCTCGACTGCTCCCAGCGGGCCGCGCCCCCGCTCGGCCGCTCGCTGCTCATCGACCAGAACAGCAGCACGTTTGTGCCGTATCCGGTAGAAGACGGCGAGGGGACCGCACAATCCAGGGCATGAGATGTGGTCTCTGCCTGGAAGCACCACTGATGGGCAGCAAGGGCCGGCTTCCCCTCGAGGGTTCGAGCATCGTACGCATGATGTCATGGTGCTGAGTGGCGCTGTGGGTGGCCCGCGGGATCGCGCCACGTCGTACGGGCGGTGGAATCCGTATGTCGGCCGACACACGGCGTCCGATCGAGCGGGATCGAGGCGGATGCAGTCAGATGGAAAGGGATGGTTATGTCCGTTCCTCTGGCATCGTCGCAGGTGAGAAGCATCACCGGAATAGGTTCGAGTCCCACCCGCCCCACCACAGCAGAAACGTCGTGACCTGCGCGGACACTGCCACAGTGTTGGCCAGGTCGCGGCGTTCGCCGCGCGGACGCCGCACCGACCCGCCGTAAGCTCTTTCGGATGGCTCACATCAGGGCCGACAAGCGCCTTGGCGGTGACCCCTCCTGCACCGTGATGTGGGCGAGCCGGCGGCTCTCGAACGGGCAGCGCTCGGCGGAGACCTGATCACCGCCGGACTGCGGGACGGCAAGGGCACCCCCGAACACGTCGTCGCCCACCCCCGCGTGTTCGCCTTCACCGCGCCCGGCTTCGGCCCCGTCCACAACCGCCCGTCGTCCGGAACGCCCACGCAGGCCTCGTCCGGCGGCGCTTCTCCCTCCACCCGCGCCGCGAGGTCGCCGCGTGCGGGGGGGTCTCACAACGGTGTCTGCGCGACGACGCCCGCGTGTCCTTCGCCGAGGTCGCCGAGTACCAAAAGCGCGGTGCCGTCCACTTCCACGCCGTGATCCGCATCGACGGCCCCGGCGGCGGAGACACCCCGCCCCCGGCCTGGGTCACCGCCGAACTGCTCACCGGCGCCATCACCGCTGCCGCAGCCAAGGTCCGGGTCGACGGCCCCACCCACGTCTTCACGTTCGGCCGCCAACTCGACGTCCGCACCATCCGATCCGCCGACTTCAACGACGGCCAAGAGCTGACCTGGCGGGCCGCAGTGGCGTACATCGCAAGTACGCTACCAAGGGCGCCGGGACAGCCACGGGAGCTCTCGACCGCTCGCCTGAAGCTCGCCGCCGCACTCGCCCGGCTCGACATCAGCGATCACACCCGCCGACCCGTCCGAACCGCCTGGACCCTCGGCGCACGCGAGCGCAAGAGTCGCGCCAACGGCGAGGTCACCCTCTATCAGGGCGGCTACTTCACACCGTCCACCCCGGCACAACCGCCAGGACCCTGCCCGGCGAGATCAAGATCCGCCCCGCACGTCACGCTGGAAGAACGCCACCGTGGTCGGTGCCGGCGCCTTCACCGTCACCAGACCCGGCGCACATCATCGACCCCGGAGTGAACTGTCAGTCGCGGTCCATCATCCGCATCTGTTCCTCCGTGTGGTGCTCTCCCGCAGCAGGCGGGAGGGCGTCGAGCCGCGCGAACTGCTCGGGGTTCAGCCGGACATCGGCGGCCGCAGTGTTCTCCTCGACGCGGGTGACCCGTCGGGTGCCGGGGATGGGGACGACGTCGTCTCCCCGGGCGAGCAGCCAGGCGAGGGCGATCTGCGCCGGGGTGGCGCCGGCCTCCGCGGCGACGGCCTCGATCTCATCGGCAATGTGCAGGTTCCGCGGGAAGTTCTCCCCGGCGAAGCGGGGATTGTCCGCCCGTAGGTCGGTGGCGTCGAAGTGCCCGGTCGAGCGGACGGTGCCCGTGAGGAAGCCATGGCCGAGTGGCGCGTACGCCACGAATCCGATGCCCAGTTCTCGCAGGACCGGCAGCACAGCCTTCTCGGGGTCACGGGTCCACACGGAGTACTCGGACTGCAGCGCGGTGATCGGGTGGACGGCATGGGCGCGGCGGATCGTGGCGGGGCCTGCCTCGGAGAGGCCGACGTGGCGGATCTTGCCTTCGGCGACAAGCGTGGCGAGGGCACCGACGGTGTCCTCGATGGGGGTGTGCGGGTCGACGCGGTGCTGGTAGCAGAGATCGATGTGGTCGGTCCCGAGCCGGCGTAGCGAACCCTCCACGGCAGTGCGGATGTTCCCCGGGCTGCTGTCCAACTGCCCCGGACCGCCGCCCGCGTGGGAGACGAGTCCGAATTTCGTGGCGAGCACCACCTGGTCGCGGCGGCCCTTGATCGCCCGGCCGACGAGCCGTTCGTTGGTGTACGGCCCATAGATCTCGGCGGTGTCGAGGAACGTCGCACCGAGTTCGAAGGCCCGGTGCATGGCACGGACGGACTCCCCGTCGTCCGCTCCCGAGCCCGTATAGCCGAAGGACATGCCCATGGCCCCCAGACCGATCCGGGAGACTTCCAGGTCCCGCAGTTTTGTGTATCTCATCGGGCCGCCTCCCTCGGGGCGCAGGTGAGTGGGAAGGCCGCCGGGCCATGTCCCGTTCGCGCCCCGGGGGGCGGACGGGACGGTGGCCCGGCGACGGTCGTCGCTGTGTCACGCGGCCGGCCGGACCTGTTCGGCGGTGACGGTCACACCTCGTACTCGACGCCGACGCCGCCGAAGTGGAGCCGTCCCTGTACGACGACCTTGTCGCCGTTCTCGTCGTAGCCGGTGAGGAGGCCCGTCTCCATCAGCCGCAGGACGATCTGGGTGCTCATCTCCGGCCTGCCGACGGTGCCGAGGCGCTTGACGAGCATTTTGTAGCCGAACTCCTCCTCGGCGAGATCCTGGAAGATCTGCCGGGTCTCGTCGTCCATCGGGTACTGGGCCATGTCGAGACCGTCCTCGTTGGCCAGGACCTCCCGTTGCTCCAGCCGGAAGCCGATCGGTTCGACCCGGTAGTGCGGCTTGAGGACCGCCTTGCCGCCGGTCCAGCGGAAGCGGCTGATGCTGTTCAGCCGTTTGGTGAGGTCGCTGATCCAGCGCACCCGCGCCGCATTGAGTTCCGCCTCGCTGAACTCGTCGCTGAGCCCGGGACGCTGGTGCCGGCCGATGGAGATCATGGTGGACGCCCGGTCGCGGAACGATGCCACGGTCCCTCCGGGAGCCTCCGTGTCGTTGCTCACCAGGTTCTCGAACCACTGCTTTCGGCTCAGCCGTTCGTCGTCGGACTCGGTGATCCGCCGCTTCCTCCAGAACTCGGAGTCGGGCTCGGTGAAGGAGGCGAAGGTGTAGAAGGAGGCGAGGAACTGGTGGTACTGCTCGTAGGCATCGCGGTACGTCCGGTTGTACCAGGCGTGCACCGCGTCCCGCTCGTCCCCGTGCTGGGTGATGCGGTCGATGGCTGCGGCAGCGGACACGGCCGACTGTGAGGCCAGGTGCACACCCTGTGAGAACAGCGGATCGGTGAAGCAGGCGGCGTCACCGCAGAGGAAGAAGCGGTCGGCGGAGAACACCTCGGTGTCGTACGACCAGTCGTGCACGATACGAACCTCGTCGACCTGCTTCGCGCCGCCGAGGATGTCCATCGCCTGGACGCACTTCGCGAGGGTGGTCCGGTAGAACTCGTCGGCGCCCCGCTCCCGGACCTCGGCGGCCTTGGAGCGGTCCACGACCAGTCCGACGCTGTACAGGTCGTCCTTCACCGGGATCATCCAGACCCAGCCGTCTTCGAACGTGATCGAGTACGTGGTGCCCTTCAGGTCTCCCTGGAAGGGGTCCTTCAGCCGGAAGTACGACCAGACCGCGAAGTTCCGGTAGAACTCGTCGTATCGGCGCACGCCCAGCTTGCGGGCGAGCGGGCCGCCAGACCCACCCGCGTCGATGACGAAGTCACTCTCGACTGTCACCGCGTCCCCATTGTCCTGACGGACCGTCAGGACCACGCGGTCGGGGTGAGACAGGTCCACGTCGGTGACGGGGGATTCCTGATGGACGGCTATCCCGCGGCTGCGGGCCTCGTCGAGCAGGAGCTCGTCGAACTCCTCGCGCTTCACCTGGACGGCGTGGTCGAAGACCCAGGGCGTGACCTTGGGGGCCGCGAACGAGAAGGTCCAGGGGGCTTGGTCCTGGCCCCAGAGAAAGGTCGCCGAGGGCTTCTTCACGTAGTTCTGCGCGTCGATCCTCTCCTGGAGGCCGAGGCGGTTGAGGATCGACATCGTCCCGGGGAGCAGGGACTCGCCGATCCGGTAGCGGGGGAAGCGGGACCGTTCGTAGATCGTGACGTCATGGCCGAGTTTGTGCAGGGTGAGGCCCGCGACACTGCCGGCCGGCCCTCCGCCGATGATCGCCACCTTCGATCGTGCCATCACATTCTCCTTGGGACGGGAACAGGCTGATGCGACTCCGCGCCGGTGCGGTCACGGAGCGCGGAAGGGAGGAAGACCGGGGGTCGCGAGGGAGGGGGATCCTCACTCCGTGTCGCCGCCCGGCCGGGACCGCACCTTCTTCAGGCGATCCGACACCGCGATCGTTTCGACCACGTTGATCTTCGAGGGCATCTTGAACGGTTCGACCTTGTCGGCCAGGAACTCCGCCACGTGCGTGCGAAGGGTCGCGCGGGTGAGCTCGCCCCTCGGCTTGATGTCCACGCACACGGACTGGCCGGTGATGGCGTTCGGCTTCCCGTACACGACGCAGTCCTCGACGAGGGGACTGGTCAGCAGGACGGACTCGAGTTCGAGCGGGAGGAGTTTCTCGCCGCCGACGTTGATGACCTCCTTGGCGCGGCCCTTGATCCGGAGGTATCCGTCTGCGCCCTCCTCGACCAGGTCCCCGGTCCTGAACCAGCCGTCCCCGGTCAGCGAGTCGTCGTCGTAGTTCAGATAGCCGAGGAACTGGGTCCGGCTTCTGAGCTGGAGTTCACCGTCGACGACCCGGTACTCCACGCTGCCGTCGGCGATCCTGAAGTACGTACTGCTCGACGACTCGCTCGTGGTGCCGGCGATACCGGTCTCGCTCGTCCCGAAGGTCTGGAGCAGCCGCACCCCCGAAAAGGTTCTGTTGACCCGCTGCAGCAGTTGCTCGGACATCGGCTCGGTGCCGTACGTGATCAGGCGCAGACTGCTGAGGTCGTACGTGCGGTGATAGTCGCCCACCATGATCAGGTTGAGGAAGGTCGGGCTCGTGGGCAGGACGAGGATCCGGTGGCGTTCGATCAGCGCGCAGATCTCGTCGGGGGTGCGATTGCGGGGGAGTACCGCAGTGCCGCCGACAAGGAGAGTGCTGAGCAGCGAGTTGATGCCACCGATGTGATCGAACATCAGCACCATGAGGATGTTGAGGGCGTTCGGCCGACGGCGGGGCCGCTTCTCCAGCTTCTCGCCGACGAGGGCGTCGAGACTGTGGAGGATGACCTTCGGCGCACCGGTGCTGCCGCTGCTGAGCAGGACGAGCCCGGCGGCGTCCGCGTTGCCGAGCCGGCCGTGCACGACTGTGGTGCCGGTGTCCGTGCCTGCGCCGGGCCCGGCATCTCCGTCCTGTCGCCCGAGAGCCTGGATCTCGATTCCCGCATCGGTCGCCCTGACCAGATGGCCCGGCCGGCAGTGCTCGACAAGAGTGTCGAGCGTGTTGTCGGTGAGGGTCACCACTGGCACGACCACGTTCCTGTCGAGGAAGAGCGCGAACAGCGCCGCCACCGAGTCCAGCGAGTAGTCGCCGTGCACGATCACGGTTTCGCGCGGCGCCACACCATGGCGCGACAGCTGTTCCCGCGTGTCGCGGATACGGCCCAGGAGGTCCGCGTAGGTGACGACGGTTCCCCGGTCGAAGAGCGCCGTCCGTGTGCCGAAGTCCTCGAACCTCCGCACCAGTTCGTCGCGCATTCAGTGCACACCCCCAAGGAAGAGCGTCTCGCCCGTGATGAACCCCGACTGTCTGCCGATGAGGAACTCGACCGGACCGATGATGTCGGCCGTCGTGCACTGGCGAGATATCGCCTGACGTGTGATCAGTTCGTCGATCTTCGGTCGGGGAACGGTTCTCGTCAGTACGGTGTGAACCGGCGGAAGTCCGATTCCGTTGACCCTGATGTCAAATGCGGCCAGTTCCTTGCTCATCACGCGGACGAGTTGTTCGACGGCGCCCTTGCTGGCTGAATAGGCAAGTTGTCCTTCGAGCGCCCACGGCACCGCGACTGTGGAGACGTTCAGGATCGCGGAACTCGGCTCCGTCGTCTTGCGCAGTAATTTGACCGCTTCCCGGCAACAGTTCAGCACGGCGAAGAAGTTGATGTCGAAGATCTTTCGGGAAACCTCGTCCGGCGTTGTCATGAAGTGGTTCATCGACGACGTGCCGGCATTGTTGACCAAAGCGTCGAGCTTTCCGTAGTCCTGCCGGACGCTCCGGAACATCTTTTTCGTCTGGCCCAGGTCCGCGAGATCCACCTGATGGTGCCGGTAGCGCGGATGGTCGATGCCCGCAGGTCTCCTGCTGCACCCGATGACGTCATGGCCGGTCTCCAGGAAGTGCTCCGCGAGGGCCTTGCCGATCCCGGTCCGAGTGCCAGTGATCATGAGGATCATAAGACGGGTGACCTGCGCTAACCGTGGGCACCGACGAGCTCTAGCTCCTCCTCGATGAAGCCGATCAGCCTGCGGACGCTGCTGAACGGACTCACCCGGCGGGACACGGCCTTCTCGGAGGTGAGCGACACCTCCACGCCGAATTCGTCTTCGAGACTCTCCTCGACCGCCGAGAGAAAGGCCACCAGGTACATCGACTCGAAGACGCCGGCGTCACCATAGAGGCATAAGTCGAGCACATGGTCGGTGGAAATCTTCTCCTCGCGCGTCCGGTTGATCTCGTCGAGCGCCATCACGACGATGTTCTGGATTCGCTCCGTCATAATCGGGCCTCCGTCCAGCACAACAGACAGAACAGATCGGGGCGCGTCGGCCGGCAGGTGAGCCGGTCCGACGCTTGGATGTTTATTCCACATGCTCCGGGCACCCGCAAGGCCGTTCATCCGGTACAGGCCGACGGTGACCTCAGGCGGGTGTGCAACTGTCCCGTTCCTTCAGTTGCACAGGGCGGCGATCTGTACACCCTTGCGAGCGGCGGGCGATGTCCACAGAATTCGAAGCCGCCGGACCCGGAAAGGGCAGCGCCCGCAGCGGGAAGAGAAGGAAGGGGTGGGCTATGCGCGACCACACGGACGAGAAATACAGCGATGACGGGCACAGTGACGGGCGTGTCCAGATCGCCGGATTACCGGCGTTCGATCCGAACGACCCCGCGGAGAACGCGGTCATCGACCGGCTCGTCGGAAACTGGCACCGGCGAGCGGCCGTCAAGCGCGAGGAACCCGACCTCTACGCCCTTTACGACCTCGACCGCCCCGATTTCCGCGAGGACATGATCCCCTTCCGGTCCCATCCGATCTGGGAGCGCCTCTCCGACGAGACCCGCTCGCGGCTGCTGAGCTGGGGCTGGGTCGCCTACAACCGGACCACGGTGCTGGTCGAGCAGCGGATCGCGAATCCGGCCTTCGAGCTGGTCATCGGCGGCGCGTACCCCGGACTCGGGGGCCAGCAGCTGGAGCTGGCCGTCGCGCAGGCCATGGTCGACGAGCAGTACCACACGCTGATGCACATCAACGGCAGCGCGGTGACGCGGCGGATGCGCCGGGGAGACTTCTCCGACCGGGTGCTGCCGGACCCGCGCATCACAGCGATTCACAAGGCCCATCTGGACCGGTGCGAAGAGCAGTGGGAACGGAACCTCACCACGCTCGGTTTCGCGACGGTCGCCGAGATCTCGATCAACGCCTTCCTGGATCTCCTGGCCGACGACAAAGAGATCCAGGTCGTCAATTCCACCACGGTGAAACTGCACAACCGCGACGAATACTGCCACGCCTCGATCTCCGGCGAGATGATGAAGCAGGTGTACGAGGCGCTGCCGGCTGACCGCCGCCGGTTCTTGCTGGAGAAGGTCGTCGCAGGTCTCGAAGCGTTCGTGGCTCCCGACTTCACGACCTGGGAGACCATCGCCGCGTTCGAGGGTGTCCAGGGCTGGGAGAAGGCCGCCGCCGAGGTGCGCGAAGCCCAGACCGGCACCCACCTCGTGCAGGACCACTCGGGGATCCACCGCCTTCTGACGGAGATGGACGTCCTCGATCAGGTCGAGTTCGACTGGGGCACGACGGTGGCCCGATGACCGCGAGCGCCCGCGAGACGGCACCCCGGGCTGGCCTGCGCCCCGCCGCCGTCGCCGTACGCGACATCTACAGCTTCCTCGCCGACCTCGGCCTGGACTGCGACGTCAACCCCTGCACGGCGTTCATCGGAACCGTCGACGCCGGGCAGGTCGAGGACCCCGGCGCGTGGCAGGACTTCGTCCGTCGGCTCGGGCTCGCCCAGGCGCTCACGCACCTGCTCGACGTGGCGGAGGAGGACGTGGTCGTCACCCTCGCCCCGCAGCCGGGACCGGTCGACGGCGGCATCGACGAGTTGGCGGAGCTGGTCACCGACTACCACAACACCCATCCCTTGCGGATCGCTGAAGCGGTGCACCTGGCGTACTGGCCCCACGTGAACGGTGAGTACGTCGTCTTCGTCAAGTTCAGCCATCTGATCGTCGACCTGCCCGACGTGGTCGACCTGCTCCGGCACATCAGAGCCCACCTGCGGGGCGAGGTCTCGTCGGCCCGGATCGGCGCCCGCTACCGCCGCCACGAGGCGACCGTCGAGCAGTACGCCCGCCTGCCCGCCGCTGATCCCACGCAGGTCACCCAGGCCCTCGGCGACCTGCCGGTACCGGGCCGCAAGGGCATCCCGACGATCTCCGCCTCGGCGGAGCAATGGCTCCCGCTGCGCGAAGGCGTCACGTTCGACGAACTGCTCAGCGCGGTCACCGCCGCCCTGCTCCCCTCCGTCGGCGGCGGACTGGTACTCCAGTACCCCTTCTCCCGCTGGGAGTTCGCGACGAAGGGCGGCTGCTTCGTCGAGATCAAGCCGCTCGTCGTGCGGGGCGCGTCGGCCGCGGAGTACACCCCCGCGTATTTCGCTGAGACCCGGCGGTTCCACGAGTCGCTCGGCCGGTTCACGATGTCCGACCTCACCGCCTTCGCCACGGCGTTCACGAGCGGCCGGATGCCCCGCGTCGTCGTCTCCGACACCACGTTCATGCGCCCGGAGCCGACCCTGTGGCGCTGGATACCCGTGCGCAGCGCGCGCGTCTTCGAGGATCTCAAATTCCTCGCCGACCGGTCGTGGCCGGGCCCGCCGCTCTTGCGGATGCAGCACAAGCGCGGATTCCTCTCCCCCCGGACCGCGGCCGACGTCATCGACCGGCTGAAGCAGCGAATTGGAGCAAGCGGTGGAACTCTCGGACCTGCTGACTGACCTCTTCCGGCGCCATCACGAGCGCACCGCGCTACGGACAACCGGGCGCACCTGGACATACGAGGAACTCGGCCGGACCACGAGTGCGCTCGCCGGCCGGATCGACCGCGAGTGCGCCGTCGGCCGCCGGGTCCTGGTAGCGGGGGAACACACGGCGGAGGCTGTCGTCTGGGCCCTTGCGGCGATGCGCAGCCACGCCGTCCACACCCCCATGAACCCCGGCCTGCCCGCCGACCGGTTCGAGGGGTTCGTCCGCGCGGCGGATGCGGGGCTCGTCGTCTGCTTCGACCGCGAGACGCTCGTCCGGGCCGAGAAGGCGGGGGTCCGTGCCCTGCACGCTGGTGACGTGGGCTGGCCCACCGACCCGGTGCCGGCGGACAACACGGCAGCCGCGCCCGCGGCGCCGCAGCATTCCCGCGTCGCGTACTCCATCTTCACCTCCGGATCGACCGGTGATCCCAAACTCGTCGACGTCGGGCACGGCGGCCTGCTCAACCTGTGCCGCTCCCTGCAGCGACTCCTCGACATCACGCCGGACGACGACGTCCTGCACTTCGCCTCGCTCTCCTTCGACGCTTCCATCAGCGAGATCCTCGGGGCCCTGTACGCGGGCGCGACCCTCGTCGTACCCGTGCGGGATCAGGCGTCGTGGTTGGGGTCGGTCTCGCGGCACCTGGCCGCCCATGGCTGTGACCTCGCCATGCTCTCGCCGTCCGTCTACGCACGGCTCGACGAGGCGGCACGTCGCCGCATCCGCAAGGTCGAGTTCTGCGGCGAGGCCCTGGGCGAGAGCGAGTTCCACGAGGCGGCCCGGTACAGCCGCGTATTCAACGCCTACGGCCCGACGGAAGCCACGGTCTGCTTCTCCCTCGCCGAGCTGACGGAGTTCACGCCGTCCATAGGCACCCCCCTCGACGGCTTCCGGGCGTTCGTACGCGATGCCGACACCGGCGACCACGCCACGGCCGGAACCGGCGAACTCGTCATCGTCGGTGACGGTGTGGCACTCGGCTACGCCGGCGGGCACCCGGACGAGAACAAGGCGTTCGGAACAGTCGACGGCACCCCCGCCTACGCCACTGGCGACGTCGTCACCCTCACCGACGGCGGCGAGCTGTCGTATATCGGGCGAATCGACGAGCAGATCAAGCGGCTGGGCCACCGTGTCAACCTCGCCCACGTCGAGTCCACTCTCTCCCACCATCTGAACCGCGATGTGGCGCTCATACGGCAGGACGACACGATCCTGTTGGCCACGACCGCCGACAGCGACGACACGGAGGAGTCGCTGATGGGCCGGATCAGAAGCCTGGTGCCCGTCTGGGAAGCGCCTGACCGGATCATGTTGGCCGACGTGCTTCCGCTGACCGCAGGCGGAAAGGTGGACCGGAACGCCCTGCGGGAGCGGCTCGCAGCGCCGTCCGACGCCCTGGCCGCGGACGCGTCGGAGATGCGGCACGTACTCGACGTCGTAGCCGCCGTTCTGGGCCGCGAGCTCGACCCGGACACGTCGATCTTCGATGCGGGCGGCAGCTCCCTGGCCATGATCCAGATCCAGGTCAAACTCTCCGAGACGTACGGTGAGGAAGCCGTCGAGGCCGCGTTCGCCGCGATGGACTACGACTTCACCCCGGCCGCCTTCCTGCGCCACCTGCGTGGAGAGGCCGTTGCGCCGGGGGAGTCCGCCGCCGAGGGGCTTCTGGGCCGGGTGGAGACCGAACGGGCCGGGCTGCGGGCCGAGTTGCCGCTCCTCCGTCGGGAGACGGCGTCATGGGCCGAGGACGGCGGCCCGGCCGTGCTCCTCACCGGCGCCTCCGGCTTCATCGGAGGGCATGTCCTGGACCGGCTGTTGTCCGTCGGACGCCCCGTCCTCGTCGTCAGCACCGGCGATCCCGACCGGGTGCTGAGCGAGCACCGCACGAGGTTCGGGCGGGACATCGCCGCCTACACCCGCATACGGGCGATCGGATACGAGGAACTGGAACAGTGGGTGGACCGAAGGCGCGGCCCCGCCCTCGACGGTGTGGTGCACTGCGGCTACCACGTCAACCACCTGCTGCCGCTGGACAGCCACATGAACGGCAGCGTACGCAACACGACGCTGGTCGTCCGTGCCGCAGCCGCCTTCGGCGCCCGTTCCTTCGTCTTCCTCTCGGCCGCCTCGGCCGGAGAACGCTTCGCTCCCCTGTCGGCGGCGGCGCTGGAGGCCGTGGGCGACCCCTATTCCCGGTCGAAGCTGATCAGCGAGGAGTACGTGAACACCCTCGCGGAGGTGGGATGCGTCGTCTCCCACTACCGGCCCGGCCTGGTGTACGGCCACCGGCCCGAGGACCACGGCTACCTCAAGGACGACTGGTTCACCGGCCTGATCGAGACGGCGCGCCGGCTGCGCGCGATGCCCCGCCTGGACGGCTACGTGCCCGTCTGCGACGTCGCCCCCCTGACCGAGACCCTCCTCAGGGGCCTCGACGCGGACGCGGGCACGACCGAGGGCGTCGGTTCCGGCTCTGCGGTCGTCGTCCACCGCACGTACGCGCTCGGCGAACTCCTCCACCACGCCGGCCTCTCGGAGTCCGATGTCCTGGCGCCGGCCGAGTGGTTCGAGCGGGTGCGGGACGCCGGAGAGGTCCACCCGCCGCTCCTGTCCGCCATGCAGGCCGCGCTGAGCGGCCCCGGGTGGCGCACACCCCACCGTGAGGCCGACCACGACATCCTCGGCCGTCTGCTCGGCACACCGCCGACGGCGCCCCGGACCGAGGCCCCGACCGGCGCCGCCCACGCGTCGTCGCCGCGCTGACAGGAACGGAGCTGTTGCCGGCATGCGCTACTCGTTACGTCAGAACATCGCGGTCGAGCCGGTGATCGCCGGCTGGTACGGCTGGTCGTACCTGCTGCCGCCGCAGACCCTCGCCCGCTTCGTACGCAACCGGTTCACCCCCATCGTCGAGAGCTACCTCAAGGACCCGCAGGTCCACGCGGCGGCCGTCCGGCAGCGCCGGATGCACGGCGGCCCCTGGATCCACGCGCACGAGCACCGCGATGCGATCGCGGCCTGGTACCGGGACACGGCTCCGTGGCGGCAGCGGCTCGGAGAACTCTTCGATGCGATACGCACGTTGGAGGAGGACATCCTCCCCCGCCACCAGGGCGAGTCCCTCGACCCCGTCTACCAGGTGCTGCCACCGGCGCTCGCCGGACGCGTGGAGGTCTTCTACGGCAGGGACAACCGCACACCCGACTACCGCTTCATCGAACCGCTGATGTACGCGTCCGAGTACTACGACGAGTCATGGCAGCAGGTGCGGTTCGGCCCGGTCGAACAGGACGCCCGCGAGTTCGCACTCACGACACCGGTGCTGGAGTACACCCCGGAGCACCTGCTCGTCGACGTTCCCCTGAACTCCCCGCTGCTCGACACGGTCTTCCGAGGCGGACTCACCGAGGCCGAACTCGCTGCTCTTGCGGCACGGTTCGGGCTCACCGGCGAGCGGGCCGCGCTGTTCACCTCGTACTTCGAACCCGTCCGGGCACCCGGCCCGGAACCGGCCGCGACCCCGGGCGACGACGACGTGCTCGAATACGTGGGCCACGCCTGCGTGTTCGCCCGCTACCGAGGCACGACCTTCCTGGTGGACCCGGTGCTGAGCTACAGCGGCTACCCCGGAGGGGCGGAGAACCGGTTCACCTTCGCCGATCTGCCGGAGCGCATCGACCATCTGCTCATCACCCACAACCATCAGGACCACATGCTGTTCGAGACCCTGCTCCGCATCCGGCACCGGGTGGGCAGGGTCCTGATCCCCAAGTCCTCCAACGCCAGCCTGGTGGACCCCGGACTCGGCGGCATCCTGCGGCGGCTGGGCTTCACCGACGTCGTCGAGGTCGACGACCTGGAGACACTGCGCTGCGGCTCCGCCGAAGTCGTCGCGCTGCCCTTCCTCGGGGAACACGGCGACCTGCGCATCCGCAGCAAGACAGGCTGGCTGATCCGGTTCGGGGAGCACTCGGTACTGTTCGCCGCCGACTCCACGAACATCTCGCCGACGATGTACGCAAAGGTGACCGAGCTGATCGGCCGGGTCGACACGGTCTTCATCGGCATGGAAAGCATCGGCGCGGCGGCCAGCTGGATCTACGGCCCGCTGTACGGCGAGCCGCTGGACCGGCGCACCGACCAGAGCCGCCGGCTCAACGGTTCCAACTTCCCCCAGGCGAAGGAGATCGTCGATGCGCTGCGGCCCGACGAGGTCTACGTCTACGCGATGGGGCTCGAACCGTGGATGGGCGTCGTGATGGCCATCGACTACGACGAGAACCATCCCGCCATCGTGGACAGCGACCTTCTGGTGCGGCACGTGCGGGACAAGGGCGCGACCGCCGAGCGGCTGCACCTGCGGCGGACGCTGCGCCTGTGAGCGTGTTGCCCCGCCGCGGCCCCGCGACCCGTGAGCCGGCCTTCGACGCGCTCCCCGATGAGCCCTCGAGACAAGGTGCCCCACCATGCGCACGCTCCTGATCGACAACTACGACTCATTCACCTACAACCTGTTCCAGTACATCGGCGAGGCGACCGGTCAGCCGCCCGTCGTCGTGCCCAACGACGCCGACTGGTCGCGGCTGTCCGTCGAGGACTTCGACGCGATCGTCGTGTCGCCGGGGCCCGGCAGCCCAGACCGGCCCAGGGACTTCGGGATCAGCCGACAGGCGATCACGGACAGCGGTCTGCCCGTCCTCGGCGTCTGCCTCGGCCACCAGGGCATCGCCCAGCTCTTCGGTGCAGCCGTCGGGCTCGCACCGGAGCCGATGCACGGCCGCGTCTCGGAGGTACGGCACACCGGCGAGGACATCTTCACAGGCCTGCCCTCCCCGTTCGCCGCCGTCCGCTACCACTCCCTGGCCGCCGACGACCTCCCCGACGAGTTGGAGCCCCTCGCCTGGAGCGACGACGGTGTCGTCATGGGGCTGCGGCACCGCGAGAAGCCCCTCTGGGGCGTCCAGTTCCATCCGGAGTCGATCGGCAGCCACTTCGGCCGGGAGATCCTGGCCAACTTCCGCGACCTGGCCCTCGCCCACCACCGCGCACGGCGGAGCGAACGGGCCGCCCCCTACGAGGTGCACGTGCGGCGCGTCGACGTGCTGCCGGACGCCGAGGAGGCTCGCCGGACCTGCCTTTCCCCCACCGGCACCGCATTCTGGCTGGACAGCAGTGCCGTCCTCCCGGGCGCCACACGTTTCTCGTTCCTCGGCGACGACCGCGGCCCGCTCGCCGAGTACGTCACCTACCGGGTCGCCGACCGTGTGGTGTCGGTGCGTCACTCCGACGGCAGGACGACGCGGACCCAGCAGTCCTTCTTCACCTACCTGGAGGAGCAGCTCGACCGTCGGCGCATTCCCACACCGCCCGGTCTGCCGTTCGAATTCAACCTCGGCTACGTCGGCTATCTCGGCTACGAGCTGAAGGCGGAGACCATCGGCGAACCGACCCACCGATCCCCGCACCCGGACGCCGCACTCCTCTTCACCGACCGGCTGATCGCGCTCGACCACCAGGACGGCTGCTGCTACCTCCTGGCCCTCGACCGCCGGGGCGAGGACAACGGGGCGCGGGCCTGGCTGCGGGACATGGCCGACCGCCTCACCGAACTCGCCGACCGCATCCCTGCACAGCGCACTCACGCCCCGGCATTCGGTACCGCCGAGACACCGGCGGACTTCGGGCCCGCCGTGCAGGCCCGCCACGACAAGGACGCGTACCTCAAGCGCATTGACGAGTGCCTCGAGGAAATACGCACCGGCGAATCGTACGAGATCTGCCTGACCAACATGGTCACGGCACCGACGGAGGCGACGGCCCTGCCGCTCTACTCCGCGCTGCGCGCGATCAGCCCGGTCCCCTACGGCGCTCTGCTCGAATTCCCGGAGCTCTCGGTGCTCAGCGCCTCGCCCGAGCGGTTCCTCACGATCGGCGCGGACGGCGGTGTCGAGTCCAAGCCCATCAAGGGGACCCGGCCCCGGGGCGGCACGGCGGAGGAGGACGAGCGGCTCCGGGCGGACCTGGCCGGCCGGGAGAAGGACCGGGCCGAGAACCTGATGATCGTCGACCTGGTGCGCAACGACCTCAACAGCGTCTGCGCGATCGGCTCGGTCCACGTACCCCGTCTCTTCGAGGTGGAGACCTACGCGCCCGTGCACCAGCTGGTGTCGACGATCCGAGGCAGGCTGCGGCCCGGTACGAGCGCCGCCGCCTGCGTACGCGCGGCCTTCCCCGGTGGCTCCATGACCGGTGCGCCCAAGAAACGCACCATGGAAATCATCGACCGGCTGGAGGAAGGACCCCGGGGCGTCTACTCCGGCGCACTGGGCTGGTTCTCCCTGAGCGGCGCCGCCGACCTCAGCATCGTCATCCGCACCATCGTGCTCGCCGGGGGCCGGGCGGAGTTCGGCGTCGGCGGGGCGATCGTGGCCCTCTCCGACCAGGAGGAGGAGTTCACCGAGACCGTGGTGAAGGCGCGCGCCATGCTGTCCGCCCTCGACGGCACCACCCCAGGGGGTGCGTGATGAGCGGCTTCGGGCGCAGCATCGTCGTCGGCGGGTGCGGAGCGGTGGGCGGCATGTTCGCCGACCTGCTTCGGGAGGCGGGCAGCCAGACGCTCGTCGTGGACATCGCGCCGCCTCCCGAGGAACGCACCTCCTGCCTCGTGGCCGACATCACCGCTCCCGGGCCGGAGCTGTCCGCAGCCGTCGCCGGCGCGGACCTCGTCGTACTCGCCGTCCACGAGGCGGTGGCCCTCAAGGCCGTCGCGCCGGTGACCCGGCTCATGCGACCGGGCGCGCTGCTCGCGGACACGCTGTCCGTCAGGACGGCCATGGCCGAGGAACTCGCGACCCGGGCTCCCGGCATCGAGCATGTCGGTCTCAACCCCATGTTCGCTCCGGCCGCCGGCATGGCCGGCCGGCCCGTCGCCGCCGTGATCACCCGGGACGGGCCCGGAGTGACCGCCCTCCTGCGGCTGATCGAACGTCGGAACGGCCGGCCCGTCCGGCTCACGGCGGAGGAACACGACCGGACCGCCGCCACCACCCAGGCCTTGACCCACGCCGTGATCGTGTCGTTCGGCCTCGCCCTCGCCCGTCTGGGAGTGGACGTTCGCACACTGACGGCGACAGCACCGCCACCCCATCTCACGCTGCTCACCCTGCTGGCCCGGGTGCTCGGCGGCAGCGCCGATGTGTACGGGGACATCCAGCGGTCCAATCCCCACGCAGCCACCGCGCGCCGCGCGCTCGCCGACGCACTGCGCGCCTTCGACTCACTCATCGGTGACGCCGACGGTGACGGCCTCGGTGACAGCGACGGTGGCCATCGGAGAGTCGAGGGTCTCGACGCGGCCTTCGGGGAGCTCCGACGGCTCATGAGCCCCGAGCTCGGTCCCTACCAGGACCGATGCCATGAGCTGTTCCGCACCATCCACCACACGAACGACGAAGGCGAGACAGACCGATGACTGAGCAGGACGAGTTGCACCGGCTGCGCGCGGAGCTCGACCTCCTCGACGGGACGCTCCTGGACACCCTGCGCCGCCGCATCGGCTGCGGCGTGCGCATCGCCCGGTACAAGTCCCGGCACGGCGTGCCGATGATGCAGCCCGGCCGCGTCCACCTGGTCAAAGAGCGGGCTGCGCGCTACGCGGTCGACCACGGCCTCGACGAGACGTTCCTGGTGAACCTCTACGACGCGATCATCGCCGAGATGTGCCGCGTCGAGGATGCGGTGATGGACCGGGAAGTCGGCGACCGACGATGAGGGAGACCATGATGCACGCGACCACGACGCACACCTCCCTGGCCCGGCGGCCGGCGGCGCAGCAGCCGTACTGGCCGGACGAGGCAGCCCTCGACGACGTGGAACGGGAGCTGGCCGCACTGCCCGCACTCACCAGCGAGGACGAGGTCGTCGACCTGATGCGCGGGATGGAACTGGTCGCTCGCGGCTCGGCTCTCCTCATCCAGGGCGGTGACTGCGCCGAGCGCTTCCACGAGGCCGTACCGGAACTGGTCCGGCAGAAGGTGGACAACCTGCAGGGGCTCGCCGCGATCATGCGGGCGGGCAGCCGCTCGCCCACCGTGGCCGTCAGCAGGATCGCCGGCCAGTACGGCAAACCGCGGTCCTCGCCGTTCGAGGCGGAGGACTCGGGCCGTCAGATGCCCAGCTACTGCGGCGATGCCGTGAACGACCCAGAGTTCGACCCGGTTGCGCGGACCCCGGAACCACGTCGGCTCCTCACCGCATACGAATGCTCGCGGCTCGTCCTCGACGAGCTCCGCCGCTCCTGGTCGGGACGGCCGATCCTGGAACGGGTGTACACCTCGCACGAACTGCTGCTCCTGCCCTATGAACGGCCCCTGGTGCGGGAAGGCGCGCGTGGTGCGTACAGCGGATCCGCCCACTTCGGCTGGATCGGCGAGCGGACGCGCCGGCCCGACGGCGCCCACGTCGCTCTCGCGCAGGCCGTACACAACCCCGTCGGAGTGAAGCTGGGGCCGACGGTGTCGCCCGAGGACGCCGTAGCCCTGAGCCGGACGCTGAACCCGGAGCGCGTACCCGGGCGACTGACCTTCATCGTCCGCTTCGGTGCGAAGGACGTGGACCGGCTCCTGCCACGCGTCGTCGACGCGGTGGCCCGCCATGGCGCACCGGTCGTCTGGCTCTGCGACCCCATGCACGGCAACGGTGTGCGATTGTCCGGGCACAAGACCAGGTTGATGGAACCGATGCGGTCCGAGATCACCTCATTCACCCGTGTGCTGCAGGAACAGGGGCAGTGGCCTGCCGGCCTCCACCTGGAGATGACCCCGGACCCGGTCACGGAGTGTGTGTCGGAGCGCGAGGAGGAGCCGCGGTTCACGGACTACCGGTCCACCTGCGACCCGCGTCTGAACCCTGAGCAGTCGGCGGAGATGGTCTCCCATTTCCTCGCGCTGCTCTAAGCGGGTCCGGCGAAGTCCGGTGCGGTTCGGCGGCGCCCCGAAGGGGCGCGGGGCTCCATCGGTATGCGGCTCCGCCGCGTGGGCGTGACCAGCCACGACGGGCCCGCAGATGACCGACGGCACAGTGCGGCACGTCCAGCGGAGCGCTTAGCGCCGTCCGCGGTCAGGGCTGGTGGCCCGTCCCCCTGCGCGGAGGACGGGCCACCGGGAGCCACGCACCACGGTTACGAACGGGCCTCCAGCGGACGCTCCGCCGGACGGCTCGTGGCGCCGCTGCCACTGCCGACCGCCCGGGCCACGCCGCCGAGCACCATCGCGGCGGCCACGAGCGCGGCGCTCACCACCAGGGGCGCACGGAAGCCGAAGTCCGCGCTCAGGGCGACACCGCCCAGGGCCGGACCGGCAGCCGCTCCTACGTTCATCGCGGCGGTGGCGAAGCCGCCGGCCAGTGTGGGAGCGTCCGAGGCCGTGTAGAGGGACTGCGCGATCAGGGTGGAGCCCACCCCGAACGAGAGCACCCCCTGGACGAACACGAGGACCAGGGCCACGGCCGTGCTGCCGGCGGTGAGGGCGAACACCAGCCAGCCCGCCAGCAGCGCCACGCCACCGACCGCCAGCACCTGGCCGGGCCGGCTGTCCGCGAGTCGGCCGCCCACGTTGACCCCGACGAAGGATCCGATGCCGAACAGCGCCAGCGTGGCGGGCACCCACCCGGTGCTCAGACCCGTGACATGCGTGATGACGGGTGTGAGGTACGTGAACGAGCAGAACGTCGCTCCGTTGACCAGCGCACCGAGCACCAGCGTCAGAACCAGCCGAGGCGTGCGCAGCGCCCGCAACTCGTGGCGGACGCTCGGAGCGTCGGGGTCGACGGGTGTCGCCGGCACGGACCGCAGGATCGCGAAGACGGCGGGCGCGGAGATGAGCGCGACGCCCCAGAACGCCGAGCGCCAGCCCCAGAACTCACTCAGTACGGCGCCGAGCGGCACACCGGCGACGCAGGCGAGGGTCACGCCGCTCAGCAGTACCGACGTCGCCCGGCCTTTGGCCTGCGGACCGGCCATGCTCGCCGCGGTCGCGAGGCCGACTGCGAGGAAGCCGGCGTTGGCCAGCGCGGCAATCACCCGTGTGACGAGAAGGATCTCGAAGCTGTCGGTGAGGGCGCCGACGACGTGCGCGAGAAGGAAGGTGATGAGGAAGGCGAGCAGTGCCCGGCGGCGCGGCCAGCGCAAGCTCAGCATCGCGACCAGTGGCGCGCCGACGATCATGCCGACGGCGAAGGCCGAGGTGAGCGAGCCGACGGCAGGAATGGACACACCGAGATCGGCGGCGATGTCCGGCACCAGACCGGACAGCATGAATTCCGACGTTCCCTGGGCGAAGACGGCCAGCCCTAGAACGTAGATGGCGAAAGGCATGAAGAAGCTCCAACTACATCGCAGATCAGGAGGACGCAACGCATGGGCAGAAGGGCCATGCGCTGCGTGGGAGACGGCCGGGAGAGACCTCCGGGCGCTGTCCCGCGATGCGGTTGATCCGTGGCGGATGCGCGACGCGCTGCTCGGCTGCTACGCCGAAGAAGGCAGGGGCGTCAGAGAGTTACGCGATCAGCCACCGGATCACCGGTGGCCGGCTTCTTTCCGCCTCAGGACTGGACATGTTTCCCAACATAGCAACGCCCGGATCGCCGTGTCTAACGAATAGTCACCCCTTGAGGAGTGCTCATGACCACCCACCAAACAGCCATGATCATGGTCGGTTCGGCCTTGATACTCGTGCTTGCGCATGCGCTCGGGCGTCTCGCGCGGCGGTGCGGCCAGCCGGCGGTCGTCGGCGAGTTCCTCGCCGGCATCCTGCTCGGTCCGACCCTGTTTCACGGCGCCCTGTCGGAAACGCTCTTACCCCTGGACGTCCGGCCCATGCTCACCACGCTCGGCAACCTCGGGGTCGCGCTCTTCATGTTCCTCGTCGGCCTCGAACTCGACTACCGGATGCTGCGCGGGAACGGGCGTGCCGCGGCCGGGGTGGCCGTCGGGTCGATCGTCTGCGCGTTCGGACTCGGTGTCCTGCTCGCGCTGTACCTGTGGAACGACCACGCGGTCGGACACCGGCCCGGCTTCCTGCTGTTCATCGGCGCGGCCATGTCCATCACGGCGTTCCCGGTGCTGGCCCGCATCCTCACCGACCGGGGCATCCAGCACACCCGGGTCGGCGCGCTGGCGATGGCGAGCGCGGCCGTCGGGGATGTGATCGCCTGGCTCTTGCTCGCGGCCGTACTCACCTTCACCGGAAGCCAGAATTCCTGGCGGGTTCTGCTGGTCGTGCCGTATGCCCTGGCCATGGTGGGGGTGGTACGGCCGCTGCTCGGCCGGCTCTTGGCCGCTCCGGTGCGAGGCCGGGAAGACCTCGGACGTGGGGCTGGGGAGGAGGGGATCGGAGCCGGATCGCTCGGCGTCCTGACGGCACTGCTGCTTGTCTCCGGCGCGCTGACCGAGTGGTTCGGTCTGCACTTCATCTTCGGTGCGTTCCTTGCCGGCGCGATCGTGCCACGCCACGGAACGGAAAGGCTGCGCGTGGCGATCAAGGGCCGGTTCGAGACGATCACCTGGATGCTGCTGCCGACGTACTTCGCGGTGGCAGGGCTGAAGGTGGACCTGACCGCCGTGGGGGGCGACGGACTCGGCGAACTGGGTCTGATCCTCCTCGTGGCGGTCGGTGGCAAGTTCGGGGGCGCCTACCTGGGAGCACGCGTCGCCGGTCAGGCCGAGCGATCAGCCGTGACGCTGAGCATCCTCATGAACACCCGCGGCCTCACCGAACTGATCATCCTCGGTGTCGGCCTGCAACTGGGGCTGCTCGACACGGACTTGTACTCACTGATGGTGGTCATGGCCCTCGTCACCACCGCCATGACCGCACCGCTGTTGCGCCGGTCCTATCCGAGCCGGATGATCGACGCGGATCTGCGAGAGCGGGCCGAGGAGTGGACCGAGGGGCCGAAGCACACACAGCTCGCCGAGCCCGTGGGCGCGAAGCCGTCGGAGGCGAAGCGATGAACACCACCCTCCTGACAGGGCTCCTGCCCCGGGCGGCCTTGAGCGCTGAGGCGTTCGGTGATGTCCCCGACGCCTGGCTCTTTCCGGAGGAGGCCGCCGCGTTGAGTGGCGCGATCGAGCGCAGACGCAGGGAGTTCGCCACCGTGCGTCACTGTGCCCGCGTCGCCCTCACCGCCCTCGGCCGACCGGCCGGACCGATGATCCCGGGGAAGCGGGGTGCGCCGACGTGGCCGGAGGGGGTGGTGGGCTCGATGACCCACTGCGACGGCTATCGGGCCGCCGTCGTGTCCCGGCGGATCGACATCGCGGCTCTGGGCATCGACGCTGAACCCCATATGCCCCTGCCGCCGGGCCTTCTCGGCCGCATCGCCTCACCGCGCGAGCGGGACCACCTGGAGGCGTTGCGCCAGGCCCATCCCGCTCTGCACTGGGACCGGCTGTTCTTCAGCGCCAAGGAATCCGTGTACAAGACCTGGTTCCCCCTCACCCGGACCTGGCTGGACTTCCGCGAGGCGGAGGTGGTTCTGGAGCCGTACCGGCAGACGTTCCGTGCCCGCCTGCTGCGGACCGGACACGACGACGAGGGGCGACCGCTCCACGCGTTCGAGGGGAGGTGGCGGGTCGGCCGCCGTCTCGTCGTCACCGCCGTCTCCTACGGGGTCTCCGCCTTCGCTCAGGGGCGGGTCCGGCGCGACACCGTGTACGGGCGGGGCTAGCCGGCCAGCGAATCCTCGGTGCAACGCAGTTCCCGGGCCATTTCCCTGAGGTCGTTCGCACAGGCGGACAGGATGTCCGCCACGGCGTTCCGCCCGTGCAGGGGGACGGTGGGGGCGAGGCGCTTCCATTCTTCGGTGGTCCGCAGTTGCGTGCGCAGGCGGTGCAGGACGAGCCTTCCGTTCTCGTTGAGCCGCAGTGAGGGATCGTTGCGGAGACCGTCGAAGAGGGTGATGCGATGGGCGAGATCGGGTGCGCGTCCCAGCCTCGTACGGTCTTCGTCCGTGCTTGCCGGCGTGGTGCCTGCGGGTCCGCCCGAGCACCGGCCGGCCGGAATCGCCTCCTGGCCCTCGGCCAGTCGCCGGCGTACATCCCGTGCGGTTCCCACCGAGATCCCGGCCTGCCGTGCAATCTCCCGCAGCGAGGCCTCCGGGTTCCGGCTGATCACCTCCGCGGCCATGCGGCGTCCCTCGGCGGTGTTCGACGGCCGGACCCGGCCGTCACGGCCGACGCGTGTCTCCGGCCGTGCACCCGGGTCGGCTGTGTCGCGACGCAACGCCCCCACTCCGGTGGCGTTCCAGCCGGTCATCTCGGCGATGCTCCGGTCGGACCGGTCGGGATGCGTGCGTAAGATCCGCAGCGCGGCCTGCTTCCGTTCGTCGCGCGAGAGCGGAAGTCCGTGGCGCATGTTGCACTCCACGGCGCGCAGGAAGGCAGCCTGCTCGTCCCCCTCGAACCAGCGCGCGCTGATGGTGCGTCGGTTGCGCAGTGCCGTGGCCCGCAACCGGTGCATGCCGTCGATGACACGTAATGTCGCCCTGTGCACCAGTATCGGCGGGAACTCCGCCTCGCTTTCCGCCAGTGCTCGTACATGTGCGTGGTCGAGGGTGAAGCGCGGCGAATCGGCCGGCAGCAGGGAATCTATCTCGATGTCAAAGCTCGACACCTGTCCTTGATCCGATATTTCGGACATCAATGCCTCCAGAAGTGCACATCATCGATGACAAGGAACGATGGAAGGCCCCGCCCGGACACGCGAGTGCGCGGACGGGATGTGAGGGGTACCGGCTCATGGGCCGGTGGACGACGATCGCGACGACAGGACGTGACCGCACGGGCACCCATTCCGTTTCGCAGCGGTGCCTCTTGTCCGTCGTCGGGATGCGCTGTACCGCCGGTGAACACGTCGGGCACGGGCGGTTCCTCCCCGCAGGCGGCATACGGTGGATCTCACTGCACCACACCGGTGATGCCGCATGAAGTGATCACGCGGGTCAGCTTGGTCAGTCTGGTCAGTTCGGCACCGCACGCGTGCGGCCCCCCTTTCGTGAAAGGCGACCCACTTCTGTGAAGCACCCTGGACGCACCCGCTGGGCCATCGGCGGGCTGCTCGCCGGAGGAATAGTCGTCAACTTCGTCGACCGGACGGCCTTATCCGTGGCCAGTTCGCCCCTGGCTCATGAATTCGGCCTCGATCTGAGTCGACTCGGCGTCGTGCTCGCCGCGTTCACGTGGTCGTACTGTCTGGTCCAGCTGCCGGCCGGCGCCCTGGTGGACATCTTCGGCGTCTCCTGGCTCACCCGCATCGGGTCCGCCCTGTGGGCCGTCGCCAGCCTGCTGACCGCGGTCGCCGGCGGACTCGGTCCTCTCGTCGCGGCACGTCTGCTGCTGGGCGTGGCCGAGGGGCCGGCCATGGTCTCCGCGTCCAAGGCGACCGCCGCGTGGTTTCCGCTCGGCGAACGCGGCATGGCGACGGCGGTGTTCGACGGCGCCACCAAGTTCGCCAACATGGTGGCGTTCCCGGTGCTGGCGTTCGTGATGAGTGAGTGGGGCTGGCGGGCCGGGTTCCTGTTCAGCGCGGCACTCAGCCTGGTGTTCTCGGCTCTGTGGTGGTGGGGCTACCGGGACCCGTCCGAGCATCCCCTGCTGCGCGACAGCGAACGGGAGTTCATCCTCGACGGCGGGGCGCGGGACACCGACCGGGGGCATGCCGGGCAGCTCCGCTCCGTGCTGTGCACCGGAAGGAACTGGGTCGTGGCCCTCGCCTTCGCCTGCTACGGCTACACGATCAACGTGGTGGTCACCTGGATGCCCGAGTTCTTCCAGCGGGAGTTCGGCCTCCGGCTGCTCAACTCCGGCATCTACTCGATGATCCCCTGGGCGGTGGCGACCGTGGCCGAACTCGCGGTCGGCGGCTGGCTGGTGGACCGGCTGGTGCGCCGGGGCCATGACCCGATGCGGATCCGCAGGAACGTGCTGACCGCGGGACTGACGCTCGGCGCCACGATCGGGGCGTCCGGGACCGCCGATTCGGCGGCCGAGGCCGTGTGCTGGATGTCGATCTCACTCTCCGGGCTGGCCATCGCGGCCCCTGTGGCGTGGAGCCTGCCGGGCCTGCTGGCGGCACCCGGCACCGTGGGGGCGGTCAGCGGCCTGATGAACTTCGCCAACACGGCGGCCACCGGCTTCGGGGTGATGTTCACCGGGTGGCTGGCCCAGGCGACCGGAACGTTCCATGCGCCCTTCCTGTTCGCGGTCGCGGTGCTGGCCGTGGGCGTACTCCTCTACCGGTACGTGCTGCGTACGACGGCCCCGGACGGCCCGCATCTCCACGCCGGGCTGCTTCATCGCACATGATGGGCACCTGCACACACTCCGCAAGAGATGTGTTCGCCGTCACAGATTTCGTGCCATGCGGCCAGGGAAGTGCTAGCAGGGGAGGTCGAGGTTCCCCGATGAACGAGAAGTCACTGCTGGCTACGTGCCTGATGCGATTGGCGTGGTCGCCGGAGCAGCTGGCCAACGAGATCAACAAGAAGTACGGCACCGGAACCATCAGCAGCAAGGCCCCCTACAACTGGCTCAAGGGCGCACGCCCCCGGCGCCGGCTCCCCTACCTGGTCGCGCAGATCCTGTCCGATCGGCTCCGCGAACCCATCACCGTCGAAGCGCTGTGGCCTCAGCACTTCACGGCGGCCCAGGATCCGGCGGCGCAGGCCACCGGCTTCCGGGCCCCGGGCACGAGCGGCGCTGCGGAGCCCGGGCCCGACCTGATCGCCGCCGCGGTGGACTGGCTGGTGGCCGGCGAAGCAGACGCGCCCTCGCGGCTTCACGGCGACGAACTCCCCGCCGTCGCCGTCGACCTGCTGACCACCAGGATCCGTCAGCTGCGCGCGCTGGACGACGCCTTCCGCGGCACTCCGCTGGTGCTGGAGTGGGCGCTCCAGGACTTCCAATGGGCCAGAAGACTGGCCACGGAGTGCTGTTACGACGCGGAGACCGGCGTACGGCTGCACCGCGGCATCGCCGAGCTGGGCCAGCTCGCCGGATGGCTGGCCGCGGACCTGGGGATGACCAGGCGCAGCCGGAGCTGTTTCGTGACCGCGTTGCACGCCACGCACACTGCGGGCGACCGTGCCCTGGCCGCGTACATCATTTCCTGCATGAGCTACCACGCCACATGGGAAGGCCGGGGCGAGGAGGCGCTGCGTCTGATCCGCATCGCACGCAAGGGTTCGGCTGTGGAGGACATGGGCATCGGCGCGGCGTTGCTGGCCACCCGTGAGGCACGGGCCCATGCGAGTCTCGGCGACGAGACCGGCTGCCGGCTGGCCATGGACGCGGCGGCCGAGCTCAGCCGGCACGGTGAGCCGCCGGCCGACGCCCCCTGGGCCTACTGGCTGACCCCGGCCGTCATGGTGGCCGACGCCGGCCGGGCCTGGCTGGAACTGGGCCGCCCCCACCAGGCGGAGCAGCATCTGGCACACGGCATCGAACTGCTCGGGGAGAGCCAGCCGCTGAACCGGCTGCTGCACCACACCTCACTGGCCGAGGCCCGGCTGTCCCGGCACGTCGTGGACGGCGCGGCGGAAGCCGCCCATGACGCCCTGTCCCTCGCCGGACAGGCCACCTCCGGGCGCGCCCGGACTCGCCTGACGGCCCTCCGGCACAGGTTCCAGCGCTACGACAACCGGGCGGCACGCGACGTCGTGCAGCGGGCAGGCGATCTCCTGAGCGCCCGTCCCCAGGTGTCGGCAAGCTGACAGAGTCGGCCGGGAGCCGGGACCCGGCCACGAGTTGCCCGTCGTACCCCGGCACCAAGGAGAACACCACGGACATGCGAGTCACCCACGGCGCACCGCTCGCCCCGATGACGACACTGGGCATCGGAGGCCCGGCAGCGGCCTTCGTCGATCTGCACGATGCGGCGGACTTCCCCTCCTTCGTCGAGCTCGCCGGCACCTATGACGACGAACCGGTATGCCTGGGGGCCGGCAGCAATGTCCTGGTCAGCGACCTGGGCTGCGCGTCCGCCGTGATGCGGATGAACACCCGGGGCGTGCGGTGGGCGGGAGAGACCGCCGACGGCCGTACGCTGATCGAGGTCCAGGCCGGTCATCCGCTCGTCGACCTCGTCGCCACCACCATCGACGAGGGCCTGAGCGGTATGGAGATGCTCGTGGGCATCCCCGGGACGACGGGCGCCACGCCGGTCCAGAACGTCGGCGCCTACGGACAGGAGATCTCCGACACCCTGGTCGAAGTGACCGCCTGGGACTGGGCGTTGGGGCGCAGCGTCACCATGGAGGCGGCGGCCTGCGGGCTGGGCCACCGCACCAGCGTCTTCAAGGGCTCCCGTCGCTGGACCCTGCTGAAGCTGGTCTTCGGCCTGCGGCGCTCGGAGTTGAGCGCCCCCGTCACCTATCGCCTGGTCGCCACGGAACTCGATGTCCCGGTGGGCAGCCGGGTCCCCCTGTCCGAGGCCGCCGGGGCGGTGCTCGTCGTCCGCAGGAGCAAGGGCATGGTGCTGGGCTGCTGTGACACCGACCGGCGGTCGGTCGGCAGTGTGTTCCTCAGTCCCGAGATCACCCCGGTCCAGGCGGAGCGCCTGCGCGCCCGCAACGCGCCGGTCAACGAGTTCCCCGATGGCTCGACCCGGGTCAGCGCCAGCTGGCTCATCCGCCAGGCCGGCTTCGAACTCGGCGCCCCGATCGTCGAGGGCGTACGCATCTCGTCGCTGCACTACACCCTGGTCGCCGACGAAGGGGCGAGCGCAGCCGAATTCACCCGGGCCATCGACATCGTCCAGGAACAGGCCCTGCGCAGAACGGGGGTGCGGCTCACTCCGGAAGTCGACTTCGTCGGGGAACGACCGTCAGACCCGAGCAGTGGTCGAGGCCGGGCGACGAGTTGGCCGGTTCAGGCTTGAAGCGCCGGTGTCATGGGCACGCACCTCCTACCGGCATCCACTGCCGAGTCGTACGGACCTGAGGAGGCGTCATGGACAGTCGTATCCGGGTACGTGTCAGCCGGCGTCCTGCCGCCCCACGCCGCGAGCAGGAGATCGACCGCAGGACCCCGTCCGGGCGGATCCTGCCGTACTGACGGCGGGCGGACCGGCGGCGGTTCAGGACGCGTGGGCCGTCCGGGTCACCTCGGGCAGAGGGTCCGCGCGGCGGGCCAGGTCGAGCAGGGTGTGCACGGTGCGCTCGGCCGCGCCCAGCCGGGGGTGCCACTGGGCGACGATGCTGACCGGGCGCAGCGGCTCGGTCAGCGCCAGCGCGACCAGTTCGCCCTCCCGCAGCTCCCGGGCGACCGTCAGCTCGGGCAGCAGGGTGATGCCGTGCCCATGGCCGAGAAGGCGCAGCAGAGCGGCCATCGAACCCTGGAGCAGCGTCTGTTGGGCGCCCGTCAGCAGGTCGGCGCCGACACGGTCCACCAGCATCTCCGAGGTGCAGCCGGGTTCGGCCACCAGGAACTCGTGGGGCAGCAGCTGCTCCGGCGTCACCGTCTCCTGCCGGGCCAGCGGATGGCTCGGCGCCGCCACCAGGAACGTGCGGTCGTGCCCCACGACCGCGTGCGGGCGCACCGAGCGGACGCCGTTGTCGTACTCGAAGACCAGGTCCAACTCGCCCGCGCCGAAGGCCCGTTCCAGCGTGCCGCGTGACGCCACCGTCAGCACGACGTCCGCACCCGCGTCCGGGCCGGTGTCCGCGCCGCCCGCGCCGTACTCCAGCGCGGCCAGCACCTCGGGCAGCCATGCGTGGGCCAGCGACTCCTGCGTGCCGATCCGGAGCCGGGGCCGGTCGCCGCGGGCCGCGCGGCGCATCCGCTCCTCCAGCTCCAGCGCCTCGCGCGCGTACGGCAGCAGCCGGCCGCCGGCCTCGGTGAGCACCGCGCCCGTGCCCGCCCGCACCAGTACGCTCACCCCCAAGTCGGCTTCCAGCCGCTTGAGTTGGGCGCTCACGCTCGACTGGGCGTAGCCCAGGGCCTGAGCGGCCGCGGAGATGCCGCCGTGCTCGACGACGGCGACGAAGGCGCGGAGGTAGCGGGAGTCCACGGGGGAAGGGTATCCGTGGGGCGCCGTGCGGCGCCGTCGTGGCCGGGCCCGCACTCCCAGGGTGTTGTCATCGGACTTTCCGATGGGGCTATCGGACTTGCGGTGTCACAGGATCGGCCCGCCTGGGGACACGCTGCCCGCATGACCACAGCCGAACCCATGTCCAGATCAGCCGGACCGTCCGCACCGGCCACCACCGCCCCCCGCCGCGCCCCCCGCCGCGCCGCCCGGCTCGCCTTCGCCGGGATCGCCACCGGGAACCTGCTCGTCCTGCTGGACACCTCGATCCTCAACGTCGCCGTACCCGACATCCAGACCTCGCTGCGACCGGGCGCCGCCGCACTGCCGTGGACCGTGGACGCCTACACCGTCGTCTTCGCCGGGCTGCTGCTGGCCGGCGGGGTCTTCGCCGACCGCTGGGGCGCCCGGCGGGTCTACGCCGCGGCCCTCGGGCTGTTCGCCGCACTGTCCGTGACGTGCGCGCTCGCGCCCGGCGCGGGCAGCCTGATCGCCGGGCGCGCGCTGCTCGGGGCCGCGGGGGCCGGGCTGGTGCCCGCCTCCCTGGCGCTGCTCATCCACCTGTATCCCGACCCCGGCCGCCGCACCCGCGCCATCGGCGCCTGGGCCGCGCTCAGCGGACTCGGCGCCGCGGCCGGCCCCGTGCTCGGCGGCGGCCTGGTCGAACTCGGCGGCTGGCGGCTGGTGTTCCTCGTCAACCCGCCCCTCGCCCTCGCCGCACTGCTCCTCGCCCGCCGGCTGCCCGCGCCGCCGGTCGGGGCCGCGCGCGCCCTGGACCGGACGGGTCTGCTGCTGTCCACCGCCGGGCTCGGGCTGCTCACCTTCGGGCTGGTCGAGGCCGGGATCGAGGGCTGGGGCGCGCCGCGCGCCCTGCTGCCGCTCGCCGCCGCGCTCGTCTGCTTCGGCGCCGTCGTCGTCGTGGAGCGCCGGGCCGCCGTCCCGGTGCTGCCGCCCGCGCTGCTCGCGCTGGCGCGGGTGCGGGCCGCGATGGTCGCCGCCGCGGTGTCGTGCTTCGCCTACTTCGGCGGGATGTACCTGCTCGCGGTGTGGCTCCAGCACACCTACGACCTGACCCCGCTGCGGGCCGGACTGGCCGCGCTGCCCATGGCGTTCCCGGTGTGCGTGATGCCGTTCTTCACCGGGCGGCTCGTGGCCCGCTACGGCCCCCGTCCCGTGCTGCTGACCGGCATGTCCGCCACGGTCGCCGCCGGCGCGCTGCTGGCCTGCGCGGCTGGGCACCATCCGCCGCTGGCGCTGATCGTCGCCGCCGAGCTGGCGCTCGCCGCGGCCGGCACGCTGTCCATCCCGGGTGCCGCCGCCGCGGTGGCCGTCGCGGCGCCGCCGGAGTACGCGGCGACGAGCCAGGGCGCGCTGAACGGGATCCGGCAGGCCGGATCCGCCCTGGGCGTCGCGGTGCTGGGCACACTGGGCGGGCTCACCGGGGCCGGGTACCTGCTGGCGGGGGTCGGGGCGCTCGCGGTGCTGCTGCTGGCCAGGACCGGTGATCGGTGATCGGTGGCCGAGGATCTGTGCCTGACGAGGCGTGCTTGACGGCCGGTGGCCGAGGGCCGGGGACCGGGGACCTGTGCCTGACGACGCGTGCCCGAGGACCTGTGCCCGAGGACCGGCGCGTGACGGTCGGTGCTTCACGGCCTGCCTCACGACCCGTGCCTCACGATCCGTGCCTGGCGACCGGTGCTTGACGACCCGTGCCTGACGACCGGTGCTTCACGACCCGTGCTTGACGGTCGGTGTTTGACGACTCCTGTCTGACGACCGTGCCTGACGACCCGTGTCTGATGACCGGTGTCTGACGACTGGCGCTTGACGACCGGTGCTTGACGACCCGTGCTTGACGGCCGGTGTCTGACGACCGTGCCTCACGATCCGTGCCTGACGACTGGCGTTTGACGACCGGTGCCTGGCGACCGTGCCTCACGACCCGTGTCTGATGACCGGTGCCTGACGACCGTGCCTGGCGACCGGTGCTTCACGACCCGTGCCTGACGACCGTGCCTGGCGACCGGTGCTTCACGACCCGTGCCCGGTGACCGGTGCCTGACGACTGGCGCTTCACGACCGGCGCCTGATGACCCGTGCTTCACGACCCGTGCTTGACGATCCGTGCCTGGCGACCGGTGCTTCACGACCCGTGCTTGACGATCGGCGCTTCACGACCCGTGACCGGTGACCGGTGACCGCGCCGTACGGCGGGGCGTGCCGCTGCTTCGGGTGGTGGTGTGGTTCAGGCGGCCAGCGGGTTCAGGACCAGTGGTTCGATCCGGCCTTCCAGCATCTCGCCGAGCCCCTGGGCCGCGCAGATGTCGGGCCGCTCGGCGATGTGCACCGGCATCCCGGTGGCCTCGCGCAGCATCTCGTCGAAGCCCGGCAGCAGTGCCGAGCCGCCGACCATCGTGATCCCGCGGTCGGCGAGGTCGGCCACCAGGTCGGGCGGGCAGGCGCGCAGCACCTTGCCGATGCCGTCCAGGACACCGGTGAGCGGGGTCTGGATCGCCTCGCGTACGGCGGCGGTGTCGACCCGGACGCTGCGGGCGAGCCCGGTGGCCACGTCCCGCCCGTGGATCTCGGTCTGCGCGGGCCCCTGCGTGGTCAACCCGTTCTCCGACAGGGCCAGTTGCAGCGGTCGTACCGACTGGCTGGGCAGGATCAGCTCGTGCTCGTGCCGCAGGTGCTGCACGATCGCGTGGTCCACCGCCTCGCCGCCCACCGGGATCCGCTCGGCGGTCACGATGGAGCCGAGCGAGAGGACCGCCACCTGGGTGGCCGCCGCCCCGCACACCATGATCATGGTGGCCTCGGGGCGCTCGACGGGCAGTCCGCAGCCGATGGCGGCGGCGATGAGCGTGTCCACCAGCTCGACCTTGCGTGCGCCCAGCCCGACCAGCGTCTCGGTGGTCGCACGCTGGGCCAGCGGATCCGCGTCGTGCGGGGTGCAGGCCGCCGCGCGCAGCCGCAGGTTGCGGCGCAGGGCGCGGCGCGTCTTGTCGCCGAGGAGCTGGCGCAGCATGCGCTGGGCCATCTCGATGTCCACCACCGTGCCCCCGGCGATCGGCCGGACGACCCGGATGTAGTCCGGCGTCCGTCCCGTCATCTGCTCCGCGAACTCGCCGACGGCTATCAGCGCGCCGGTGCGGGTGTTCACGGCGGCGACGGAGGGCTGGTCCACGAGGAGACCGGCCCCCTTCACATAGATCCGGGTGCGGGCCGCGCCCAGGTCGACGGCGAAGTGGCAGCGGCGCAACTGCTCCAGACTGACGGTCACGACGATCCTCCCGGTGCGCGGGCTCGGGTGCGCCCGGCCGGACGGCGGGCCTCACACACTGCATCCTGTGCGGGGGCGGGAGCGGGCGCCCCTTGGGGGCGGCCGGGCGGGGGGCCGCTGAACGGGGGTATTTTCCGGTCGCTCCGGTGTGTCCGCTGGATCACAGGGCGCGGGCGGCCTCCAGCAGGGGTTCCAGGGACGACAGGGTGATCTCGCTGCCTCCCTCGCGCAGGTGCCGCCGTCCGGTCGCGGTGGGGGCGTACCCGACGAAGGGGAGGCCGAGCTGCTGGGCGGCGGTGAGTTCGGCGACCGACGAGCTGATCAGGACGCCGGTGCGGGCCGACGCGCCGGGGGTGCCCAGGGCGCGCAGCAGGCAGTCGGGGTCGGGCATCAGCAGACCCGGGTCGTCGCGGCGGCCGTGGACGCCCGCGAAGGGCAGGCGGTCGGGCGTCAGACAGCGGTGGACGGCCCGCGGGCCCACGTCCGTCACCACGCTGACGCGGCGACCGGACCCGTGCAGGGCGCGGACGAGCGCGCGGGACAGGTGTGTCGCGGGCGCGTCGGGAACGGCCCGCAGTTCGAGGTCGTCGAGGCGGGCCCGCAGCTCGGGGCCGAGCCGGTCGTGGGCGAAGGCGCGCAGCAGATCCAGCGGATGCACGAACGCCTCCCGGCCGGTGTCGCCCGCGACGGCCGGCGGCCGGCCCGCCGGCGCGTCCGCCGGATCACGGTGCTCGGCCACCACGGACAGCAGATCGAGCACGGCCGCACGCGCGGTCTGCGCCGAGAACAGCCGGGCGAGCGGACCGTCGAAGCCGATCAGCACACTCTCGGCACCGGAGAGGAGGGCCGCCAGCCGGCCCCGCGACGGCACCGAGGGCTCCGCCGCCGGTGCGGGTGCGCCCTCCGGGACCAGACGCACGGTGTACGACACCGCCAGCCCCGGCACCGGCCAGCCGCCCACCTGCGCGTTCACCGCTCGCTGGGCCGCACCCGCACGGCGCAGCGGATGACCGCGCGTAAGGCGGGCCGCCGCGTCGCGCAGATGCTCCAGCAGGAGTCCGGCGACATCGGCGGTCCCGCCGCGGACGAAGACGATGGGATCAGCGACGTGCCAGGACAGCTCGGCCGTGGCCGTGAAGGTGCCCTTGCCGGAGCTGGGCAGGGACATGGTGTGCCGGGCGTGGTGCGGGGTGAGGTCGACCGAGTAGTACGTCTCCGGGCGTGGCGGACGCGTGCCGTACGGCTGGATCGGGTCGAGCACCCGGAGCGGGCCGTCGGGCCGGGTGTGGACGATCGCGGTGCGGCCGGGGGCGGGGACGCCCAGCTCGCGCAGGTCGCGGGCGATGAAGGGGCCCTGAACCAGGCCGGGTGCGCCGGGTTCGGCGGATCGCGGGGACCGCGGCCCCCCGAGGGGGCAGTACCAGGCGACCGGCGGGCTGTCCGGGGCGTCGTCGCCGTACAGCGGCCAGAAGCGCCGGGTGCCCTGGGCGGCGGAGCTGGTGGTGAAGTCGTCGTACAGCGCCGGCGGCACGACGACCAGGACGTCCGCGGCCGCCTCGGGCAGCCGCGCGGGCGGCCGGCCGAAGGTCACCCGCAGCCGTGGCGGATCGGCCAGCCGGGCCAGGGCGTACGGGAGTTCGCGCAGCACGGCGACCAGGACGGGCAGCAGGAAGACGCCGGGCACGACGCGCACCAGGTAGCCGTCGGGGCGGACCGCCACCTCGTACTGGCGCGGGGTGAGCGAGCCGCGCGCGAGGATGTCGTGCACGGTGGCTTCGAGGGTGATGCGGGCTTCGGGGCGGCCGGTGAGGGCGTCGGCGGTGAAGAGGATCCCGGAGCGGTCGACGGCGGCTCCGGCGCTGTCTCCGTCTCCGCCCCCGGCTCCGGCGGGAACGCCCTGCGCGGTGCGGTCCGCGGCGAGCCGGCGCACGCTGTCCTCGCTGACCGTGGCGAACGGATCTCCCTCCACGGCCGTCCCCGCCCCGTGCGCGGACGGGACCGACGCCGCGAACTCGCCCGGTGCCCGGCCCGCCCTGCGGTCGATGAACTCGCCCATCCGGCCGAGGAGTTCGACGGTCTGCTTGCGGGCGGTGCGCGGCAGGCCGAGCAGGAGCAGCTCGCGGACCCCGTCCCGGAAGGCGTAGCTGCCGGGCGCGCCGCCCGGCACCGTGGTGAGCATGCCGCTGAGGACGACCTCCGCCAGGTGCCGGGGCCGCGGATCCGGTTCGACGGCGGCCTGCACCAGCCGCATGACCGGCAGATCGGGTCGCCCCACCGCGAGATGGCCGGCCAGCCGGAACGCCTCGGGGGAGGCCGTCGCGCGAAACCGCAGGACCAGCTCCTCGGCGGACAGCAGACCGACGTCCGTCCGGTCCTCGGCGTCCGCCGGCAGCGGACGGCCCAACTCGGCCACCGCGGCGGGGAATTCCACCCCGCCCGGCGCCGTGAGCAGCCCCGCCCAGTGCCCCAGCCACCGCGGCTCCGGCTCCAGTACGGGCAGCGGCACGACCAGGTCGCTCCCGTGGATCCCGTCGATCCCCTCGGTCCCTGCGGACTCCGGCCGCTCGTACGAGGTGAACGCCAGCGTCGCCGTGGGCGCCGCCGGGTACGGAGCCGACAGGCGGCCGGGGGTCGTGGGCAGGGCCGTGTCCCGCCACAGGTGCTCCGGAAGCGGCTGTACGACGGCCAGGGGCATCCGGCGCGCCCACCGGTGCAGCGTGGCGTACCAGAGGGTGCCGGCGGGGCCCTCCCGCCACTGCGGGCCCATGCAGTCGCTGATCAGGAGGGTGATGCTGCGGCCGTCGGCGGGGGCGTGCGGGCCGGGGCCGCGTACGGTGCCGTCGGCGGCGGCGCGGTACAGGGCGACCGTGCGGAACAGGCCCGACTGGGCGAGGACCGTGTGCAGTTCGCGGATCAGGGGGCGCCAGACCGGCATGGTGGGACCGGCGTCGTACACCAGGTTCAGCCGCAGCCAGCGCTCCCGCGCGGGGCGCAGCACGGGCAGCCACCACTCGGGGTCGGCGCCCAGCCGGGCGATACGGTCGGCGGTCTCCCGCTCCGCCAGTTCGTGGCCCACGGGCGCGTCGACGCGGCGGCCCAGCGGGCGCAGCGCGCGTTGCAGCGCGAGCGGGTGGCGCAGCATCGGGGGTGCCGGGGCGAGGAGCGTGGTGTGGCGGCGGTCCGCTGCCGTGGCGGCGCGGGGGGAGGGCAGGTGCAGGGGGACGCGGGCGGGTTCGGGAACCGGCCGGGAAGGCTCGGGCACGGGCGGCGGCTGTGCCACGGGCGGGGCCGGGGTCAGGGGTGAGGGCGGGGCGGCTGCGCGGCCGGTGTCCTCGGGGCCGGTGGTGGCCTCGGGTCCGGTGGCGGGGGTGTCGGGCCGCATGTGCCGGGCCAGCCACAGCAGTTCGGCCAGTTCGAGCGCCGTCGGGCGGACCCCGTGGGCCGCCCCGGTGAGGACGTCGGCGAGGCGGGCCAGGGGATCCGGGGAGCCGGGGAGCTCAGAAGACATCGGGCTGCGCGCTCTGCCCGAGGTACGGCATCAGCTGTTCGGCCAGCTGCTCCAGGGACCCGGCGTCCAGGTCGGCGGAGCGGGCCAGGTAGATCGCGTTGAGCAGCTGGTCGGTGGCCAGGTCGCCGGCGCCCGCCCGGGACAGGAAGCGGTCGATCAGGCTCTGCGCGTACGCGTCGGGTTCGCCCAGGTGGGCCCGGACGATCTCGGCGAGGTGCCGGTCGTCCGGCTGCCGCAGATGCAGCGTGACACAGCGGCGCAGGAAGGCGGGTGGGAACTCGCGCTCGCCGTTGCTGGTGAGGACGACGAAGGGGAAGGCGCGGCAGCGGACCCGGCCGCGTGCCACCGGGACCCGCTCGTCGGTGCCGTCGGCCATCACCTCGGCGGCGCTTCCCGGGGCGAGCCGGGCGGCGCGCACCAGCTCGGGGATCTCGTACTGGCCCTCCTCCAGCACGTTCAGCAGGTCGTTGGGCAGGTCGAGGTCGCTCTTGTCGATCTCGTCGATGAGCAGGGC
The DNA here is from genome assembly GCF_001866675.1 of Streptomyces sp. MUSC 14. Classification (NCBI taxonomy): domain Bacteria; kingdom Bacillati; phylum Actinomycetota; class Actinomycetes; order Kitasatosporales; family Streptomycetaceae; genus Streptomyces; species Streptomyces sp. MUSC 14. The sequence continues at coordinate 273,360 of NZ_MLYN01000007.1, read as the reverse complement.
GCGGGGGCGGGCGTACGGCAACAGGGCGGTGCCGAGCGGGCCGAGGCGCAGATGGTGCTCGATGCCGGACCCGTCGTCCGCGCCGGCCGCGTCGTCCGTGCCGCCGGTACCGTCTGTGCCGCCGGTACCGTCTGTGCTGCCCGTACCGTCGGCCGCCTGCCGGGCCGCGTACAGGCGGGAGAGCGGGTCGTACTGGTAGAGGCCGTCGTGCAGCGTGCTGCGGCTCGTGATGTTCCAGCGCAGCACCGGGCCGAGGCCCAGTTCGCGGGCGACCGCGTACACGAGCGAGGACTTGCCGGTGCCCGGCGGGCCGGTGACCAGCAGCGGACGGCGCAGATACAGGGCCGCGTTGACCAACTGGACCGTCTGCTCCGTGGCCTGGTAGGTCCGGGCGCGGTGCATGCGGTCCGGGGACACGGCCGAGGCGTCGGCCGCCGTGTCCGGGGCGTCGAGCACGGGCGAGCCGTCGAAGGCCCGCCAGGGCGGCGGCGGGGGCAGCTTCGTGATGCCGTCGTGCGGCTCGTTCGTACCGGTGTAGACGGGCCACAGGGGCATGGGTTCTTCTTCTCCGTGGGGGGGCGGGGACGTACGGTCGGTCAGCCGGTCAGCCGACGGGGGAGTGCAGGCTCGCGGTGGCCTCGGGGAAGCAGCGCGGATCGTCCCAGAGCAGCTGGAGGTCTCTCGCCCAGTGCCGGTCCGGGTCGTCGGCGGCGTCCGCGGTCAGCCGCAACGACAGGATGTGGCGCGGGAGTTCGGCGGGCGGGACCTCGGCGAGCGAGGCGGACAGCCGGTCGAGGAACTCACTGCCCGCGCAGGCCTGCTCGCCGTGCTCACCACCGGAACAGGCAGGATCCCCGTGCGCACCACCAGGGCAGTCCGGGTCCAGGACCGGACCCCCTTGCGCGGCGCCGGGGCAGCCGGTCCGGGACCACAGGAGGATCGGGACGGGGACCGTGAGGCCGACGTCGAAGTGCCCGCGCGCCTCCGTGGGCGGGGCCGCGAAGGCCGCCAGTCCGGCGTCGCCGTCCCACAGGCGTTTGCGCAGGCTCGGCGGCCGCTCCCGGGTGCCGCACTCGATCCGGTGCACCTCGGCCCCGTGCCCCGCGTCCAGCTTCTGCCACTTCTTTTGCAGCTGGTGGCGCAGCCTGCCGCTGTGGTGGCGCGCGCGGTCGGTCACCACGAGGGGATAGGCGCAGCCGAGCGGCGTGCTGTCCTCCGCGCTGCACTCCCAGTGCGCCACCGCCTCGTTGATCCACTCCCGCGACAGCACGAACGTCACCAGCTCGTCGGCGTCCGGGGCGAGGTGTGCGACGGCCTCGTCGATACGGCTCTGCACATAGGCCCGTACGGCGGTCCGCGGCAGCCGGCCCGCACCCACCGGCCGGCGCCGTCCGTCGCGGTACGCGGACACCTCGACGGTCACCTGGTCGGGACCGGCGCCACTGTGATCGATCTCGACGACGACCGGCGACCAGGCGGACGGGGCGGAGGAAGGGGACGCGGAGGAGGAGTGCGGGGGAGTGGGCGCCGGGGGGCGTGCCGTACCGCCGTCCAGCAGTTCCTGGAGCCGGTCGGCGAAGCGGCCCACCGCCCGCGGGTCCGGAACCTCCCACTGCACATACGCGGCGGCCGCCCCCAGGGAGGCGAAACCGCCCGCCGGCAGGGGCGGTCCGAAGGCGCCCACCGCGTCCACGTACAGCCGGTCCGGATCGCACACCGGGGCGTCCGCGGCCTGCCGCAGCAGGGCGTACAGCCGCCGGCGGGCGTCGTCCCCGTGGCCGGGGGTGGGTACCAGCTCGCCCAGTTCGGGCCAGTACCGGGCCATGACGTCCAGCGGCAGCATGCGGCCCTTGCGCACCTCGGCCGTACCCGAGGTCGCGGAGACCATGCCGACCACCCTGCCGTCCGGCAGCGTCGCCGCGGACCCGCTGAATCCGGCCACGAGCGGCTGCCCGTGCCCGCTCCACGCGACCAGCTCCAGCCACTCGTCGGCGATCAACTGGCCCGATACGGCCTGGTACTCCGCGAGCGTGCCCTCGTCGTAGCCCTCGGGGAAGCCGTAGGCGATCAGCTTCGGGTACGGCTCGGTGGTCGCGGCGTCGGGCGGGGCGAAACCGGCCGGGGCGAGGGGTATGTCGCGGTCCAGTTCGAGTACGGCGACGTCCCCGGGATCGGTGACCGCACCGGCCCAGCCGCCGTGGGCGACGACGGACGCGGGCACCTCGCCCAGATCCCGGGCGTGCGGGAAGGACACGGACACCGCTGCCCGCCCGCTCCACCTGACGACGTGCGCACAGGTCAGCACCCGGCGGCCGGTGACCAGGAAACCGGCCCCCACCTCGTCGCCGCAGAGGATCCGGGCATGCCAGGCGGCACTGCTTCTCACCGGTCGGCGGACTCCGGTCCCGACGCGGCCGGTCCCGTGGTGTCCTGCCCCGCCCGGCCCTGCCCCGGCACGGTCTGCCCCGGCAGCGGCGCCTGTCCGGGCACGGTCTGCCCCGGCGCGCCGTGTCCCGGGCCGACCGGCCGCACCGCTCCCTGCTCCGGCACGCCCGGGCCCGCCGACCAGCTGAGCTTGACGACCAGATGGCCCTCCGTCGACCCCTTCGCGATGACCGCACCGGCCTCCGCGGACAGCTTCACGCCGAACTCGATCTCCACCTCGTCGGGGCGCAGGCTGCCGTCCCGGAAGACCCGCAGCGCGGACGCGGCCGCAGCCCGGACCCCCTCCAGCGCTCCCTCGAACGTGCGCGCCGCCAGCGCCGGCCCGTCGCCGCGCGAGACGAGGCGGGCGCCCGGCCGGGTGCTGACGTCCTCTGCCAGCACGAGCGCGCCGTCCTCGGTCCTGAACTCCATCAACCCGTCCATGACGACGCTCGCTCCCCGTCCGTACTCGTTCGTGACGCTGACCAACTCCTATGTTACGGACGGTGCTTCACAAGTCCCGTTTTCCCAGGCGAGCGGCGAGGCGTCGGCCGAGGTTGGCGGGAATCCGCCACCTCCGGCCGGCTCCGGGCGTCCGGGGGCGAACGTGTGTGCACGTGCACCGTGTGCGGAGCCGTGCTGCTCCGGGAGGCCGTCCGAGCCGGAGTCCCCTCTTCTTCAGGGGCGGGGAGCATTCAAGATCCCACGGACCACCCCCAGCTCCACCAGGTCCTGCGGCCGGATGCGCAGGTGTCCGGCGGTCGCCTCGACCTCGTCGGCGGGGCGTTTGAGGATGGCCGCCGCGAGTTCCGGGGCGATCACCGAGAAGTAGCTGTCCGGTGTGGCCCAGGTGTTGCCGGGGGCGGCCAGGGCGAGGGCGCCGCCGGAGCCGCCCTCGCCGATCACCAGGGTGGTGACGGGGACGCGGGCGGCCGCCACCGCGCCGAACACCTCGGCGATCGCCGGGCCGGCCCCCTGCCGCTCGGCCGCCGCGTCGTTCGCGGCGCCCGGGGTGTCCACCAGGGTCAGTACGGGGATCCCCAGCCGGTCCGCGAGCCGGATCAGCCGGGCGGCGGTGCGGTATCCGGCGGGCCGGGTCGCCGTCCCGGTCTGTGCCGCGTAGGCCACGGTACGGCCGTCCCGCTCGCCGAACCCGCACAGCATGCCGTCGGGGTCCGTGCCGCCGCACCGGTCCCCGCTGATGCCGAGCCGGTGGGTGAAGTAGGTGTCCAAGTAGGCGTGGGCGCGCGGGCGTTCGGGGGAGCGGGCGCGGCGGACCGCGTCCCAGCCGGTGCGGGGGAGGTCCGTCCGTCCCAGGGCCGTGGGCAGGGGCGCCTCGGCGGCGGGGGCCGGAGCCGGGGCCCGGGGGGCGAGCAGGCGCAGCCACCGCCCCAGCGTCTCCTTCAGCTCCCGTGCCGGTACGACCGCGTCCACCGCGCCCGTCGCCAGCTGGGACTGGGCCGTGTAGGCGGCCGGGTCGGCGTCCGCCGGCCGTACCCGCGAGCCGGCGAAGCCCACCTGGACGCCGGGCAGGGCCAGGACGACGTCGGCGCCCGCGCCGAGGGTGGCCCAGCCGCCGCCGGTCGTGGGGTCCCGCAGCACCGCGATCTGCGGCAGGCCCGCCGCGCGGGTCAGGGCCGACTGCCGGGCCACGCGCTGGAGTTGGGTGAGGGCGAGCATGCCCTCCTGCATCCGGCTGCCCCCGGTCGCGACCAGCGGCACGACCGGCAGCCGGTGGGCGCGGGCGTGGCCGTGGGCCGCCTCCAGCCGGTCGCCGGTGCGTTCGCCGAGCGAGCCGCCGAGGAAGCCGAACTCGAAGACGATCAGCACGGCCGGGGTGCCGTCGACGCGGGCGGTGCCGCAGACGACGGACTCCTCCTCGCCGGTGCGGGCGGTGGCGCGGGCGCGCGAGGCGTCGTAGCCCTGCCAGCGCAGTGGTCCGTCGGGCTTCGACTCCCGGTGCGGGGCGGTGAGTTCGCTGAAGCTGCCGGGGTCCGCGACCAGGGTCAGGAACTCCCGTGCCGAGCGGCGCTCAGGCATCGGCCACCAGCGCACGCTTCATGATCTTGCCCATGTCGTTGCGGGGGAGGGCGGCGAGGTGGTGGACGACGCGGGGGCGCTTGTGGGGGGCCAGCCGGCGGGCCACGTGATCGGCCAACTCCTCGGCGGTGGGGGGCGACTGGGGGTCCGCCGGGACGACCCAGGCCACGATCCGCTCGCCGAGGTCCGCGTCCGGCTCACCGGTGACGGCGGCCTCGCGCACCCCGGGGTGCTCCAGCAGCGCGTTCTCGATCTCGCCCGCCCCGATCTTGTAACCGCCGCTCTTGATCAGGTCGGTGGCCTTGCGCCCGACGATGCGGACGTACCCGTCCGGCTCCCGTACGGCCATGTCGCCGGTGCGGAACCAGCCGTCGGCGGTGCGGGCGGCGGCCGTGGCGTCGGGACGGTTCAGGTACTCGGTGAACAGGTTCGCCCCGCGCACCTGGATCTCGCCGACGCTCTCCCCGTCGTACGCGCCGATCTCCGTGCCGTCCTCCTCCACGAGGCGCAGCTCGACGCCCGGCAGCGGCACGCCGACGGTTCCGGGCCGGGCCTCGCCGTCGGCCCGGACGCTGGTGTTCATCAGGGTCTCGGTCATGCCGTAGCGCTCGATGACCCGGCGCCCGGTCGCCGCCGCGATCCGCTCGTGGTCGTGCACGGGCAGCGCGGCCGAGCCCGACACCAGCAGCCGGGCCCGGCCGAGGGCCCTGGCCAGCTCCGGGTCGTCCGGCAGGGCCTCGGCGATGCGGTGGTACATCGTCGGCACGCCGAACAGCATGGTCGCGCCACGGGTCAGCTCCCGCGCGACCCCCTCGGTGCTGAACCGGCCCAGGTGCCGGACGCTGCCGCCGCGCCGCAGCGGGCCCAGGGTGCCGAGCACGAGCCCGTGCACATGGAAGAGGGGCAGTCCGTGCACGAGCACGTCGTCCGCCGTCCACTGCCAGGCGTCGGCGAGGGCGTCGAGGGTCGTGGCGAGGGCCCGGCGGGGCAGGACGGCGCCCTTGGGCGGGCCGGTGGTGCCGGAGGTGTAGACGATCAGCGCCGGGTCGGTGTCGGAGACCTCGGCGGCGGGGGCGGTGGGCCCGGTGGCGGACGCGTCCACGTCCAGCCGCGCCAAGTCGCCGAGTCCGGCGGGCAGTTGGGCGCCGGGGGCGGCGAGGACGAGGGTGGGCGCACTGTCGGAGACGATGTGCGCGAGCTCCTTCTCGCCCGACTTCGGGTTCAGCGGTACGGCGGCGGCCCCGGCCAGCAGCACACCCGTCACGGCGACGGCGGTCTCCAGCTCCGGGGTGGCCCACACGGCGACCCGGCGGGCCCCGCGCAGCCGCCCGGCGAGCGCGCCCGCGGCCGCCGCCAGCTCGCCGTACGTCAGGGACCGTTCGCCGAACCGCAGGGCAACCCGGTCGCCCGGACCGTCCACCAGAGCGGGAAAGAGGGAGGACACGCGGCGTACTCCTAACTTGTCGGCACTGTCGACTGTCGGAACTGTCTTGGCACTGTCGTAGACCGTAACGGTCGGCACGGGGGTTGTTAGCCTCACCCATGTCGAACCGTCGTACGACAGGGAGTCCCGCCGTGCCCCGCATCGCCCTCGCCACCTACGACCCCGGTGCCCTGGCGCACCGGGACGCCGATCTGCCGGTGCTCGTGCGGGCGCTCCAGGACGGCGGGGCCGAGGCCGAGGCGCGGTACTGGGACGACGAGAAGGCCGACTGGGGCGGGTACGACCTCGTCGTCATACGCTCCACCTGGGACTACAGCTGGCGGGCGGCCGAGTTCGAGGAGTGGGTGGAGCGGGTCGCGGCGCGCACGAGGCTCGCCAATCCGGCGTCCGTGGTGCGGTGGAGCATGGACAAGCGGTATCTGGGGGAGCTGGCGGCGGCCGGGGTGCCGACCGTTCCCACCTCCTACATCGCGCCGGGCGAGGCGATCCGGCTGCCCACCGGGCACGAGTACGTGATCAAGCCCACGTCCGGCGCGGGGGCGCGGTTCGCCGCGCGGTACACGCCCGACGAGCACGAAGCGGCCCGGCGGCAGCTCGCGCGGATGCACGCCGAGGGGTGCGCGGCGATGGTGCAGCCGTACGTGCGCGGCATCGACGTCAGCGGCGAGCGCGCCCTCCAGTTCTTCGGCGGCCGGCTGCTGCACGCCAGCCGCAAGGGGGCCGTCCTCGCGCCGGGCACGCCGTACGACGCCGCCAAAGTGGCCCACCCGAACCTGGCGCGCTGGCAGCCGACCGAGGCCGAACTGGCCGTTGCCGAGCGGGCGTTGGCGGCCGTTCCCGGCGGGCCCGAGCTGCTGTACGCCCGGGTGGACCTGGTGGACGGGGAGGACGGCACGCCCCGGCTGATGGAGCTGGAGCTGGTGGAGCCGAATCTCTTCCTGTGGCTGCACCCCGGGTCGCTGGACCGGGTGACACAGACGATCCTGACCGCGGCCGGCTGACCGGACCGCTCACCGCCCGACCGTGCTGCGGCATGCCCGCGCGTACGCCCCGATCAGCGGGCGGTGCGCGTCCTCGTGGCGCCAGGCCAGTACGTAGCGGCTGGGGCTGATGCCGTGGACCGGGCGGGTGGTGACGCCGCCCAGGGTGATCAGGGGCGCGTTGCCCGCGGCCACCAGGCAGATGCCGAGGCCCGCGACGAGCGCCTCGTACGTCTCCTCCGCCCCGGAGATCTCCGCGCCGATCAGGGGCGGCCGGCCGGCGCGGGCGTGGAGGGCGAGCCAGTGGTCGCGCAGCGGGCCCGCGCTCTCGGGCAGGGCGAGGAACGGCTCGTCCAGGAGGTCCGCGAAGTCCAGCTCGGCGTGTGCGGCCAGCGGGTGGCTCTCCGGCAGGGCCAGCAGGCGCGGTTCCTCGGCGACCAGCGTCCAGTCGTAGCGCTCCTCGTCCGGCAGCGGCAGCCATACGAAGGCGACGTCCGACCCGCCGTCGGCCAGGCCGGCCGTCGGATCGTCCCAGGTCAGCTGGCGCAGCCGGAGCGTGACCTCGGGGTGTTCGGCGGTGAACCGGGAGCGCACGGCCGGCAGCAGCCCGCCCCGGCCCGGACTGGTGCTCATGCCCACCACGAGCGTGCTGCGCCGGGCCGCCTCGGTCGCCTCGACGGCCGCCGCGCCCGCCTGCCAGGCGGACAGCACGTTCCGCGCGTGCGGCAGCAGCGCCGCGCCCGCCGCCGTCAGCGCCACCCCGTGCCGGTCGCGCCGCAGCAGCTCCGCCCCCAACTGCCGCTCCAGCGCCCGGATCTGCTTGCTCAGCGCGGGCTGTGAGACGTACAGCCGCTCGGCGGCGCGTGTGAAGTGCAGTTCCTCGGCGACCGCGACGAAGTAGCGCAGATCGCGGACGTGGACGTCGATCGTCATAGCCGTTGGTTATCACCACGGGTCTTGGACGGGCAACGGTGTCCGGCGGCAGTGTTGTCCGTGTCGAGGCCGAACACGGCACGTGCGATCGGGAGTTGTGATGAACAAGGTGTGGCTGGTGACCGGGGCGAGCAGCGGGTTCGGGCGGGCGGTCACCGAGGCCGCCGTCGCCGCCGGCGATGTGGTGGTCGGCGCGGTACGGCGCCCCGAGGCCCTGGACGACCTGGTGGCCGCTCGTCCCGACCAGGTGGAGGCCCTCCGCCTGGACGTGACCGACACGGCCGCGATCGAGGCGGCGGTCCGGGACGTGCTGGGCCGGCACGGGCGGATCGACGTGCTGGTCAACAACGCGGGCCGCACGCATGTCGGCGCCGTCGAGGAGACCACCGAGCAGGAGCTGCGGGACCTGTTCGACCTGCATGTCTTCGGTCCGACGGCGCTCGTGCGGGCGGTGCTGCCGCACATGCGGGAGCGGCGCTCGGGGGCGATCGTGCAGATGAGCAGCATGGGCGGGCAGCTGTCCTTCGCGGGCTTCGGCGCGTACAGCGGGACGAAGTTCGCGCTGGAGGGCATCTCCGAGGCGCTCGCGGACGAGGTCGCCGAGTTCGGGATCAAGGTGCTGATCGTGGAGCCGGGCGCGTTCCGTACCTCGCTGTTCGAGGCCGACCGGGCCGGGGTCAGCTCCGACACCGGGGCGTACGCCAGGGTCGGCGAGACCCGCGGTGCCGTCGCCGGCGGCCACGGCAGCCAGCCCGGCGACCCCGCCAGGGCGGCGGCCCTCATCCGCGCCGCGCTGGAGGCGGAGCACACCCCGCTGCGGCTGCCGCTCGGCGACGACGCAGTGAGCGCGGTCCTCGCCCACCTCGACCAGGTACGGGACGACGTCACGGCCTGGGAGAAGCGGACCCGGGCGACGGGCTTCGACGACTGAGCCGGTGCGGCTGACTCAGTCGCGCAGTGCCGTCCGCTGGAGCAGCCCCCAGGTGAACTCGGCCACCACCTCGTGCCGGACGCCTTCCCGGTCCGGTGCGGTGAAGGCGAGGCCCCAGCGGCTGGGTGCCGTGCCCTCCAGGGGGCGGGCCGGGGCGAAGGCGCGGGCGGCCTCGTCCACCGTGCAGGACCAGGGGGTCAGGTCGTCCAGGGTCCGCAGTGCGGGCGGCGGCGCGCCGGGCGCGCGGACCAGCCACTCGTTCCACACCGCCCCGTCCGGCCCGACCAGTGCCTCGAAGCGCAGGTCGGGCCAGAGGGGCAGGGACCAGCGCCGGGCCTCGCAGTCGGCGTCGCCGAGGCGGCGGGGGAGCACCGACTCCGGCTCGCCGAGGACGGAGCGGTACCGGGCGGCGGCACCGCGCGACCTGGGCGAGCGGACCATGGCCTGCCACCGCTTGTTGGCCTCCCGCATGTCCGCGAGCGACGCGCCGAGCCGGCGCCGGGCGTCCTCGACCAGACCGGGGTTGTGGTCGGCCATGCGGCGCAGCAGGACCAGCTGGAAGTCGACGTCCATGCCCTTCATGGTGCCCGGCGTGCTCCCGCCCATTGCCCGTACCTCTCCCCGTGACTAGCCTGTGTTCGTCATGCCGATCGCCTGTTGATATCTCGAACACATGGGACGTCGACCGGGCGCTTAGACCCAAGGGAGGGGGCCGGACGTGGGACGCCTCGTGCCTGCCGTGACCCGGGCTCTCGACATTCTTGAGCTGTTCCTCGACGGAGACGGGACACTCTCCGCCCCCGACATCGTGCGCAAGCTGCAACTGCCGCGCACCACCGTGCACGAGCTCGTCACCACGCTCGCCGCCCGGTCGTACATCGTGCCCGTTCCGGGACAGCCCGGACGTTACCGGCTCGGCGTGCGCCCGTACCAGCTCGGCAGCCGCTACGCCGAGCAGCTCGACCTCGCCGCCGAGGGCCAGCAGGTGGCCCGCACGGTCGCCGAGACCTGCGACGAGACGGTGCACGTGGCGATCCTGGAAGGCACCGACGTCATCTACATCGCCAAGGTCGACTCCACGCACGCGGTGCGCATGGTCTCGGCGGCGGGGCGCCGGCTCCCGGCCCACTGCACCTCCGTCGGCAAGATGCTGCTGGCCTCGCTGCCGCAGCAGGAGCTCACGGCACGCATCCCGGACGACGCCGAGCTGAGCGCGATGACGCCGAACAGCATCACCGATCCCGGGGTGCTGCGCGAGGCCCTCGCGGAGATCCGGCAGCGGGGGATCGCGGTGGAGAGCCGCGAGTCCAACCCGGACGTCAGCTGTGTGGCGGCGCCGGTGCGCGACCGCACGGGCCAGGTCGTCGCCGCCCTGTCCATCTCGGTGCCGATGATCCGCTGGAGCGAGGAGCGCCGCACCGAGCTGGAGCAGCTGGCCGTGAAGGGCGCGGCGGACCTGTCCGAGCGGCTCGGCCACCGGAACGCCGAGTGAGCGCGGGCGGGCCCGAGGTCGCGGTCCGCGCGGAGGCGACCCTCGGCGAGGGTCCGACCTGGGACCCGGCGACCGGGCGGCTGCTCTGGCTGGACATCCTGGGCATGCGCCTGCACACGTACGACCCGGCGACCGGGCGGCGTACGGTGCGCACGACCGAGCAGCACGTCGGCGCGGCCAAGCCGCGGGCGGGCGGGGGCCTGGTGCTCAACCTCCGGGACGGCGTGGGCCTGTTGGACCCCGACGGCGGCTTCCGCTGGCTGCACCACGAGCCGGTGCCGGGGCGCCGCGCGAACGACGCCGCGGTGGCGCCGGACGGGTCGCTGTGGGCGGGCACGATGCGCTACGACGAGGCGGCGGGGGGCGGCACGCTGAGCCGGCTGACGGGCGACGGCACGGCCCGGACGGTCCTGCCCGACGTCACGGTCAGCAACGGCACGGGCTGGAGCCCGGACGGCCGCCTGATGTACTACGCCGACACCCCGACACGCCGCGTCGACGTCTTCGACCACGACAGCGGGCGCGTGGCGAACCGCCGCCCGCTGGTGGAGATCGAGGCGGGGGCGGGTTTCCCGGACGGCCTGACGGTCGACGCGGAGGGCTGTGTGTGGGTGGCCCTGTGGGACGGCGGGGCGGTCCGCCGCTACACGCCCGCCGGCAGGCTGGACCGGGTCGTCACCCTGCCGACCCCGCGCACGACGGCCTGCGCGTTCGGCGGCGCCGCGCTGACCGACCTGTACGTCACGACGGCTCGGGTCGGGCTGGAGTCACCGGACCCACTGGCGGGGTCGCTGCTGATTCTCCCGGGCGTCGGAAAGGGGCTGCCCCAACCCGCGTTCGCGGGCTGACGGCACCCGCTCGCGCGCCCGCGCCCGCACCGCCTCGATCTCCTCGGGGCGGCGCAGGGCGCGGGAGACCGGGGCGATGTCGCCGAGCAGGTTCGTCGGGTCGGGGCCGGTCACCGAGTCGGGCGGCTGCGGCGTACGGCGCCTGTGCTCGATCGCGTCCAGGACGGCGGTGGCCGCCGCCAGCGCGCGGGCACGCTCCGCGGGGTGCCCGAGGGCGCGCGCGGCGTCGTACGAGCGTGTCGCCAGGTCGGTGTCGAGATAGCGGGTCAGCGGGAGCAGGACGTCCCGGACGAAGGTCTCGCGACGGGTCAGGCGCAGCTCCGGGGTGGAGTGGAGGACGAAGGGCACGGAGTCGCCGCTGACCGTGCGCATCAGCTGGTACAGCGGACGCAGTTCGCGGTGGGCCAGCCGGACGCGCCAGCGGTCGTACAGGTACTGGCCCGCGTGCGGGAGGATGAAGCCCGCCGCGACCAGGATCGCGGAGAGCGAGGCGATCGGCGGCGCGAGGTCCGTGCTGAGCCAGTCCAGGTCGTGCCCGGACCACCGCGCGCCGACGGCGGTCAGCTTGGCCCCGTTGAAGACGATGTTGAGCCCGTATCCGGCGCCCAGCAGCCTCAGGCCCCAGCGCAGGAAGGCGTCCGGTCCCTCGGTGTGCGCCCAGTTCCAGATGAGCCGCGAGGCGACCAGGCAGGCCGTGGCGTGCGCGCAGAGGTACAGCAGGATCTCCTCGCGCATGAACGGCGTGCCCGCGTAGTAGGTGTCGAGGTCGTGTATCCGCTCCACGGGCGCGTCCGCCGGCAGGAACAGCGCCCACAGCGCGACGATCACCCCGGAGTACACCGAGACCACCCAGCGCACCGCCCGCCGTGTCGCCGCCGAGCGGCCGGACAGGCCGTTGCGCCACGTCACGATCAGCAGCAGGCCCGACGCGGACATCGCGGTGATGAGCGAATAGCACCAGGGTGCCGAGAAGTTGGGTACCCCGGTCAGCCGGTTGACGCGGTGGATCGTGGACGGCGTGCAGAAGACGAACACCGCGCAGGCGAGCAGCAGCAGCCCGCCGACCGCGCGCAGCAGCGGGTCCCGCCACAGCCGGATGATCGTGGGCAGCTTGAGCGCCAGGGCGGCGGTCAGCACGGCCGTGGGGATCCAGAAGGAGATGTAGAACTGGCTGAGGAACCGCGCGGGGTCCAGGGCCAGTTCCCTCACAGCGCGGCTCCTCCGTCTCCGGACGCTCGGTTCACTTGCTCGCGTCCGCGGTAGCCGAGGGCCCGTTGGAGCGGGTCCGGCCGGGCGGGGCGGGCGACGGAGAGCCGGTCGCCGCCGAGGCGGCCGCGGAACAGGGTGGCCAGTCGGTGCCCGAAGTCGTCCGCCTCGGCCTCGTCGGCCGCCCGGGAGCCGTTGCGCGCGGCCACCGTGAGCGCGTCCGCCAGCCCGCCCGGCGCCTCCGCGAAGGCCCGCGCCGCCGCGTCGCCCGCCAGACGGTGGTGCCGGTGCCCGGCGTGCAGATGCCACAACTCGTGGCCGAGGATCACCAGTTGCTGCACCGGTGCGGCCCGCTCCTCCACGATCACCAGGTCGAAGTCCGCGAACTCCACGCACAGTCCGGTGACTTCCAGCTCGTCCGGGAAGCGTTCGAAGCGCAGCTCCACCGGCCGCCCGCCGCGCCGCACGCTCATCTCCTCGCACAGCGCCCGGCACAACCCCCGTACGTCGTCCGGCACGTCGGGCCGGGCGCGGACGGCGTCGGCGAGGTCGCGGGCCAGCACGCGCAGCGCCGAGCCCGGCCGTGAGGCGTGTCTGGGGTGTCGCAGTCGTGCGGCCAGCCGTGCCGACAGCTCGCGCGCGCCCGCGATGCCCATCGAACCCCCTTCTGCCGGTCCGAGCGTACGCGTCCGGGCGCGTCCTCGTCACGAGATCCCGGCGACCTCCGTCCTAGGCGAAACCAGTGACGAGCCTGTGTCCGACCCATTGACGCGGTAGCGCTTCGAATCTACGGTCCCGTTCGAAGTTACGGGCATCTACCGATATCTCGAACATCCGGAAAGGACCCCATGAGCACGAGCACGAGCACCGCCCGCTTCACCCTCGACCCCGCCTTCACCGTCGGTCAGGTCAACGCCCGTGTCTTCGGGTCCTTCGTGGAACACCTCGGCCGCTGCGTCTACACGGGCGTCTACGAGCCGGACCACCCCGCGGCGGACGAGGCCGGACTGCGCACCGACGTACTGGAACTGGTCCGCGAACTCGGCGTGACGGCGATCCGCTACCCCGGCGGCAACTTCGTCTCCGGCTACAAGTGGGAGGACTCCGTCGGCCCCGCCGAAGAGCGTCCCCGCCGCCTCGACCTCGCCTGGCACTCCACCGAGACGAACCGCTTCGGCCTGTCGGAGTACATGGCGTTCCTCAGGAAGGTCGGCCCGCAGGCCGAGCCCATGATGGCCGTGAACCTCGGGACGAGGGGCGTCGCCGAGGCCCTGGAGCTCCAGGAGTACGCCAACCACCCCGCCGGCACCGCCCTGTCCGACCTGCGCGCGGCCCACGGCGACAAGGAGCCCTTCGGCATCCGGCTGTGGTGCCTCGGCAACGAGATGGACGGGCCCTGGCAGACCGGGCACAAGACGGCGCACGAATACGGCCGGCTCGCCGCCGAGACCGCCCGCGCCATGCGCCAGCAGGACCCCTCCGTCGAACTGGTCGCCTGCGGTTCCTCCAGCCAGTCCATGCCGACCTTCGCCGAGTGGGAGGCGACCGTCCTGGCGGAGACCTACGACCTGGTCGACCACATCTCGCTGCACGCCTACTACGAGCCCACGGACGGCGACGTCGACTCCTTCCTGGCCTCGGCCGTCGACATGGAGTCCTTCATCGAGAACGTGGTGGCCACGGCCGACCACGTCGGCGCCCGGCTCAAGTCCAGGAAGAGGATCAACCTCTCCTTCGACGAGTGGAACGTCTGGTACCTCTCCCGCTGGGAGGAGCACGCGCGGACGATCGCCCCGTCCGACTGGCCCGAGGCGCCCCGCCTGCTGGAGGACAACTACAGCGTCACCGACGCCGTCGTCTTCGGCTCGCTCCTCATCGCGCTGCTCCGGCACGCCGACCGCGTCACCGTCGCCTGCCTGGCCCAGCTGGTCAACGTGATCGCGCCGATCATGACCGAGCCGGGCGGCCCGGCCTGGCGGCAGACCACGTTCTTCCCCTTCGCGCAGGCGTCGGCGTACGGCCGGGGCGAGGTGCTGGACGTCCGCGTGGACTCGCCGACGTACGAGACGAAGAAGTACGGCGAGACGGACCTGCTGCACGCCACGGCGGTCCGCGCGGCCGACGGCACGGTCACCGTCTTCGCCGTGAACCGCGACCGCACGGCCGCCCTGCCCCTCGAAGTCGCCCTGAACGGGCTGGAGTTGACGACCGTCACCGAGCACAGCGCCCTCGCGGACGCCGACCCCGACGCCCGCAACACCCTCGACGACCCCGGGCGGGTCGCCCCGCACCCGGTCGAGGGCACCGCCGTCGCGGACGGCACCCTCACCGCCGTACTGGAACCCCTGTCCTGGAACGTGATCAGACTGGCGTGACCGGCAGTCCGCCCGATGCGCTGCCGAGCAGGCTCAGGCGTACGGACCCGGGGCCCGACAGCGTGGTGAACTCCGAGAGGACCGCCAGCGCGAGGGTGTTCGAGCCCCGGGTGCGCAGGACGCCGTTCGGCAGCACGAAGGTGTGCTGGGGGCCGACGTTGTTGATGTACTGCCCCAGGTTCCAGCCGTTGAGGAAGATCTGCGCCCGGTAGGCCCGGTACGGGTCGTCCTGAAGGGTCAGGCCGACCGACGCGTCGATGTCGGCCGGAACCGAGAGCCGGAAGTCCGTCCGGTACCAGGTCACGCCCTGGTACCGGACGTCGCGCGGGAAGGTCACCGGCTCCCAGTCGCGGTCCTCCCGGAAGTCCGGCAGATGCCAGCCGGAGCGTTCGCCGTACAGGCCGCCGTTGTTCATCGGCCCGCGCACCGGGTCCGGGGCCGCCTCGCCCTGGATGCGCCAGCTCACCTTCGGCGAGACCCCCTTGAAGGCGACCGCCGTCAGCCCGCGGGCGGCCTTGTGGGTGTCCCGCGCACCGCCGTCCATGTCGTGCTGCATACGCCGGACGAGCACCGACAGCACATGCCGCCCCGGCGAACGCAGCGCCTCGCGTACCGGGAAGGCCGCCGTCGCCGTCCAACTCCCCTTGCGGGCCGTGGTGTTCTTGTCGGGCACGGGCAGCCGGTGCGTGCCCAGCGGGTCGCCGTCCAGCCAGGCCATCAGCAGCCCCTGGGTGCCGCTGCCGTAGGCGAGGGACAGCTCCTCCAGGCCGGAGGAGTCGGTGAAGGTGCCCCGGTACCAGACGTCCCCGTAGTGGAAGCCGTAGTCGTCCGCGAAGAGCACCGGCCCGCCGTCGGGGACGGGCGTGGTGGAGAAGGACGTCGTACGGTCGGCGCGCTGCCAGCCCGAGTCGTCGAAGCCGGGCCCCGCCTCCGGGTTCTCCCGCCGCATCCGCCAGCCGCCCAGCTCGGGCAGCCGCACCTCGGGCACGGCGGGCAGCATGGCGCTGGTCATCAGGCTGCCGGACAGGGTCACCCGGGTGGACAGGGTGCGCCCGTTCCACACCACGGTGTCGACGCCGCGCGGCGCCCAGACCTCCATGGCCGTCGTCTCGGTGAGGTCACCGGTCAGACGGACGGACCGGCCGCGCACCTCGGCGTGGCGCAGCAGCGTCGGACCGTAGACCACCACGGTCCCGGACGGGGTGTCGTACGGGAAGAGGCGCACGGAGGTGGCGTCGTCGCCGAAGAGCAGCACCAGCGGGGTGTCGCTGCCGCCCTTCTGCACCAGGACGCGGGTCAGCCCGCCCTCGCCGAGCGGCGAGGTCACCCGCAGCTCGGTGTCGTCGTCGAAGACCCAGGCGGCCTCCGGGTCCAGCCGCATCACGGACGGCTCCTCCGGGCACGTCAGCACCAGGTCGGCCATGTCGTTCGTGCGCCCGGTGAACAGGGCGATGTCCTGCCGCCCGGCCGTCACGCAGAAGACCGGCTGGGCGGTCGCGTACTTGAGCGTCCGCTCGCCGAGCTTCAGCCCGGTCGTCAGCAGCCGGGCGTCCTTGCCGGGCACGGTGATGCGCAGCGAGCCCGCGTCGGTGGGCAGATAGGAGGTGACCGGGGCCGTGCCGTCGTTGCGGGCGACGTAGACATGGGCGCCGGTGTCCGGGTTGGCCAGGTGGTAGACCTTCAGCCCCGCGGCCCTGACCTCGGCCGCCCGGTCGAGCTTGGCGAAGTCCGGTACGCGCTGGAAGAGATGGCCGAGCTGGTGCATCGGCGCGATCTTGTCCGTGACGCCCCGGGCCTCGTCGATCGCCGCGCCGTAGTCGTACGACGTGTAGACGACGGGCGCGGGCAGCCAGCCCCACGAGGTCCCGCCGAAGGTCATGTACACGTTGTGGAGCGTGAGCCCGTTGGCGAGGTTGGTGAGGTAGAACCGGCGCTCGTAGGCCGCGTCCCGGGTGCGCCGCGACTCGGCGTACCCCTTGCCGTCGAACCAGGCCCCGCCCCACGGGTCGAACCAGCCGCCGCCGAACTCGGGCACGAACCCGGGCGTGGCCGGCGAGGCACTGGCCCCGCCCTTCGCGCCGCCCGGCCCGAAGGTCCCCCAGTCCGGCGGGGTGCTCGACGGCGACGGATAGCCGTCGAAGCCGTACAGCCAGCCGCCCGTCTCGCCGCCGGTGTCGAAGGACCCGGGCACCCAGTACCCGTTGCGCCCCTTGTCGTTGTGGAACAGCGGTACGTCGATGCCGTCGGCCCGCACCTTCTTGTAGAGGTGCGACATGTACCGCCGGCCGGTGGCGTCCCCGGCGTGGGCGTCGTACTCGTTCTCGATCTGGTACAGCAGGACCGTGCCCTTGCCCTGGGTGTACAGGTGCTTGCGGGCGATCCTGTTGACCTGCGTCAGCCACTCGTCCGCGAAGGCGAGGTAGGTCGGGTCGTCGGTCCGCGCGGTGCCCTTCGTCGCCGTCAGCCAGCCCGGGAAGCCGCCGCCGTCGACCTCGGCGTTGATGTACGGGCCCGGCCGCAGGATGACGTACAGCCCGGTCTCGGCGGCCGTGCGCAGGAAGAGGTCGAGGTCGCGGACGCCGGTGAAGTCGTAGTGCCCGGGGGCGGGGGAGTGGTAGTTCCAGGCGACGTAGATGCTGACGGCGTTGTACCCGTGCGCCCGCATCTTCTGGAGGACGTCCCGCCACAGCGACGGACTCGGCAGCCGGAAGGGATGGAACTCCCCGGACCAGACCACCAGCCGGCTGCCGTCCACGAGCAGCGAGTACCGGTCGTAGCCGATCGTGTGCTGTGCGTGGTCGACGGTCGGCGGCAGCGGCGCCGGGCCCGTCGGCACACTGTCGCCGCGCGCCGCGAAGGCCGAGAGCGCGCCGGAGCTGCCGCTGCCGCCGAGGGCGAGCCCGAGGGCGGTCGAGCCGGCCAGGGCACTGAGGGTACGTCTGCTGAGCGCCAAGGTGGATCCTCCCGGGCGGCGATCTTACGGGGCGCGGGCGCGGCCGTTCGCCACGCGCGACGCCGCACAATGGACCCATGAGGATCTCGGCACGGGCGGATTACGCGGTACGGGCGGTGCTGGAACTGGCCGTACGGCAGGGTAACGGCCCCGTGAAGGCAGAGGAAATCGCCGCCGTTCAGGACATCCCGCACAAGTTCCTCGAAGGCATCCTCGGCGATCTGCGCCGGGCCGGGATCGTGGAGAGCAGGCGCGGCGGAGGCGGCGGCTACCGGCTCGCGAAGGACGCCGCGGCGATCACGGTGGCCGACGTGGTCCGGGGTGTGGACGGCCCGATCGTCTCGGTGCGCGGTGAACGTCCGACGGGCCTGTCCTACACGGGCACGGCCCGGCCGCTGCTGCCCCTGTGGATCGCCCTGCGGGCCAATGTCCGCCGCATCCTGGAGGGCGTGACGGTGGCCGACCTCGCGGCGGACGCGCTGCCCGAGCCGGTCCGTGCGCTGGCGGCGGAGCCGGCGGCCTGGGAGAACCCGTAGGGGCCTTCGGGGGCAGTGAAAATCCCGGGTGTGAATGGCCGGAGTTCGCCCTGCCGGGGCGGGACGTGGCCTCCCTACGATGCTCACGCCTCCCGCCCTTGACATGCCCTGAACAGTCTGTGCAAGGCCGGACGAGCGACAGGGGCGGGTCGGAGGTACACCCCCCACTCGACGACATGGGAGAGAACCATGGCTCGTGGACTCCTCCTGAGCGGCGCCGTAGCCGCTCTGCTCACCGCCGCACTGCCCACCCGGGCGTCCGCCTCGGGTGTCTTCGACAACCCGCCCCCGGACAAGATCGTCATCGACGTGGCGACCGTCAACGGCTCCGGCTGCCCGGCCGGCACGGCGGCGGTCGCCGTCTCGCCGGACAACACCGCCTTCACGGTGACCTACAGCTCCTACCTGGCCCAGGCCGGCGGCAACTCCGACCCCACGGCCTTCCGCAGAAACTGCCAGCTCGACCTGATCGTCCACGTCCCGCAGGGCTTCACGTACGCCATCGCCAGCGCGGACTACCGGGGCTTCCTCTCCCTCCAGCCCGGCGCGTCGGCGACCCAGAAGGCCTCGTACTACTTCCAGGGCTCCCCGGACACCGTCCCCAAGACCCACCCCTTCAACGGCTCCTTCGACGACAACTGGGAGGCCACCGACAGCACCGACGTGGCCCAACTGGTCTGGGCGCCCTGCGGGGTGGAACGCAACTTCAACATCAACACCGAGCTCAGAGTCAACGCCGGCACCCAGAATCCCGACAAGGTCAGCTTCATGACCATGGACTCGACGGACGGCAACATCAGCACGACGTACCACATGGCGTGGAAGGAGTGCCCGAGCTCGTAGGCGGCGGCCCGCCCCGCCGGTCACCCGGCACGGTGCCGGATCCGACCGTACGGCGTGCAGGCCCACGGACGCGTCGTCGTGGGCCTGCACGCGCTCCCCGGGAGCTTCCCGAGCCCCCGTGCCGAGCCCTCCGCGGCGCCGTTGACATGGGTGGATGGGAGACGACATGACAACAGATCGCCCCTGGGGCAAGGCCGTCGTCATCGGCGGCAGCTACGCGGGACTGGTGACCGCCCGCGTGCTGGCCGACTTCTTCGGCGAGGTCGTCCTCGTGGAACGGGACGCCGTCGACGAGGACACCGGCGTCCACCCGGGCGCCCCGCAGGGCCACCACGCGCACGCGCTGCTGGCCAGGGGCGGCCAGATCCTGGAGCGCCTCTTCCCGGGCCTGCGCGAGGAGCTGACAGCGGCGGGAGCGCCGGTCTTCGACTACGGCGAGGGCATCGACTTCCTGCTCCCCGTCGGCCTGGCCCCACGCCACCGCACGGGCGTGCGCATCCAGACCTTCACCCGCGACGAACTGGAGCGCCGCCTGCGCCGCAAGGTGCTCGCGCTTCCCCAGGTCACCCTGATGCCGTCCACCCGGTGCACGGGCCTGATCCGCGACGCCTCGGGCCGGGCCACCGGCATCATCTGTGACCCGCAGGACGCCGATCCCCGCGAACTGGCCGCCGACCTGGTCGTCGACGCCTCCGGACGCTCCAGCTCCCTCACGGACTGGCTGGGCGCGACGGGCACCACCGTGCCGCCGAAACGGACCGTGAAGGCGAAGATCACCTACACGTCGATGAACTTCGACCGGCCGCGGGAGAGCGACCCCGGCCACCCGGACTTCTACGTCGCCTACCAGATGCTCTTCGCTCCCGGCGTGTCCCGGGCCGGGGTCATGCTCGCCGTCGAGCGCGACCGCTGGACCTGCTCCCTCTTCGGGTTCCAGGACCAGCCGCCGACCGACGACAAGGGCTACCTGGCCTTCGCCGAGACCCTGGAGAACCCGCACCTGGCCGAACACATCGGCCGACGCACCGCCCAGGAGCCCACCTACCGCTACACCAACGCCGACAACCAGTGGCGGTCCTACCACGCGGTGAAGGACTGGCCCGAGCGCCTCATCGCCGTCGGCGACGCCGTCTGCGTCTTCAACCCCGTCTACGGCCAGGGCCTGACGGTCGCCGCCATGGAGGCGGAACTGCTCCAGCGCATGCTGAGGCGGCACAGCGCGTCCGGGCGGCTGGACGGTCTCGCCCGCGGCTTCCAGAAGAAGCTGGGCCGCGTGCTGCTGGGCCCGTGGACGCTGTCCACCAACTCGGACCTGATGTGGACCCCGGCCGGCCGGCCCCTCACCGCGCGCTTCGCCCACTGGTACAACACGCGTCTCTTCCACGTGGCGGTGAAGGACGCCGCCGTGTGGGCGAGGTTCGTACGGGTGGTGAACATGGTGTCCTCACCGGCCGTGCTGTTCCACCCCCTGGTGGCCCTGAAGGTCCTGACGGTCACTCACCGGCGAACGTGACGAACACCGACCAGGCGGCGGGGGAGAGTCCGAGCACCGGGCCCTCCTTCGCCTTGGAGTCCCGGACGTGGATGGTGGTGGGGGAGGCGGCGACCTCTATGCAGTTGTCGCCCGAGCCACTGCTGTAACTGCTCTTGAACCAGGCCAGTTCGGAGGTGTTGCTCATAGTTCCCCTCGAATCCGTTGCAGCAGGCTCACGGAGTCCCGGACGGTGAGAGCCTGCGAACGCATAGTGGCATACCGGCTCTGGAGAACGCTGATCACCTTCAGGTCGGAGATGAACTGACCGCTTTCCTGCCCCTCGCTGTACGCGAACCACTTGTGCTTCGGGGTCTCGAGTAACGCGATGGGCCCGTGCAGCCCGGCGTGTGACTGCTGGATGAGCGGCATGACTTGGATCTGGACGTTCCGGAGTCGCACAGTATCCAGCACGTGGTCGATGAGCTGGCGCGTGACTTCCGCTCCACCGGTCTGCCTCAAGAAGGCGTGCTCCTCGATGATGAAGCTGAACGCGGTGTTGGGGCGTTCGTGCAGCAGAAGTTGCCGCTGGGCGCGAGCGGCCCAACTGGCCGCGATCTGCTCGTCGTTCAGCGGTGGAAGCTCGTCGGCAAACAGCTGTCGTGCGTACCCTTCCGTCTGCAACAAGCCTGGCATCATGCGGCACTCGTAGTTGCAAAGGCTGATTGCGGTCTGCTCCAGACCCGCCCATCGCCGGAACCAAGAGGCCAGGCCCTTTTCTCGCTCCAGGTGCTCTGCTGCCCTCCTCAGTGCCCCGGTGTTCCCCACCGCCACCTCCGCCGCCTCGACGAAGTCCGGGTCCGGCATCCGCCTCCCCAGCTCGATCGATGCGACCGTGTGTTTGGAGTAGCCCACCAGGTCCCCGAGTTCCTCCCTGCTCAGTCCGTGATGCTCCCGGAGGGCTTTTACGACCGCACCGAACGTTCGCAAGCTGTCCGACGACTCCGGCTCACCGCCGTATCCCGTACCCATGCCACACATGGTCACGTTACGTCACCAGTACTGTCCAGTCCGTGATCGCGTACGCTTGCGCAGCGTACGCGGGCCGGAGCTGGTGAACTAAGTTTCCCGCCCGCCACATTGGGCCCATGAACGTCACCCATCGCCTGAGCTCGACCCCTCGCGGCGCCCGCCTGGCCAGGCATCTCACCCTCTCTCAGCTCGCCCTGTGGGGTATCCCGTACGGCACGCGGACAGCGGAATCCGTGGCGCTGATCGTCGCCGAGCTGGCCGCCAACGCCGTGACGCACGGTCGCGTACCGGGGCGGGACTTCGAGTTGCGGCTGGCGTTGGTGACGGGGAGCGTCCGCGTCGAGGTGAGTGACGCGAGGGGTGAGCGGCGTCCCCTGGGGCCGAAGGGTGAGCCCGGGCTGTTCGCCGAGGCGGGGCGCGGTCTGCTGCTGGTGGAGGCGTTCGCCGACCGGTGGGAGGTGGTCGACCGGGAGCCGTTCGGCAAGACCGTGCGGGCCGAGGTCGATCTGCACGCCTGTGAGAACTGCTGAACAGCGGGGGTACCCCTGTGCTGACAGAGGTACCCCGAAGCTGGGCATCGACCTGGTGAACCGGAGCCGTCGGTCGGTCAGCAGAGCAGGTTGATGAGGCCGACGCAGTCCGGCCCGTCCCAGTCCCCGTCGTCGTGGTCGCCGTGATCGTGGTCGCGGCCGTGGTCGTGGTCGTGGTCGACGGGACGGGACTTGACCGTGGTGGCCGTCGCGGCCAGGGCTGAGGAGGGCGTGGCCGCGGTGGTCGCGAGCGCGACGCCCATGGCGCCGACCGCGAGTATTCGGGCAATGGTCCTGTGTCGGCGAAACGCCGATATACCGTTCATGAGACTCACCCTGGCTGGCTTCGGAGGAAGTTTCACCTCGTGTGGGCCAACCGTGTGAGTCCCCCGGGACACCGCTTCCCCAACCACCTTGCCAAGCAGTGTACTTCGTGCTCAGCCCGCCTAACCCATGCCCGCCGCGTTCGGCCAGCTCTGGGCGTTCGGCCAGCCCGTCGCCGGGGCCGGGGTCAGCCCGTTCGGGGCGGCCGGTGCGGGCGCCGCCGGGGTGGCCGGTGCCGTCATGCCGCGCACCTGGGCCGCCGTCAGCCCGCCGCGCGCCGGAACACCGGGCGGGGTGGGCGCGAAGGCGGCAGCGGGGGCCGGGACGGGCACGGGAGCCGGCATGGGGGTGGGGGCCGGGAGAGGTGCGGGTGGCGGTACGGGTACCTGCGGCGGCACGGGCGGGGGGATCGGCACCGGGGCCACCGGCTGCTGCACGGGCACCATCGGCTGCTGGGCGGGGGCGGGCTGTGCCACCGCCGGTACGGGGGCCGGCTGAGGCGCCGGGGGAAGCGGCGCGGGGAGCTGCTGGGGCGCCGCCGGCATCGGCATCCCGGCGCCGGGTGGGGGTACGGCGGCGGGGAGCGGCATGCCGGTGCCGGCGGCCGGAGCGGGAGCGGCGGCCATGGCCTGGGCCTGCGCGGCCAGGCCGGGCACGCCGCCTCCGTTGGTCTCGCTCATCAGCCGGTCGACGGCCGCCGTACCCGAGCTGTAGCTGGTCCCAGCGCCCAGCTCGGGTACGGCGGCTCCCCTCCTGGTCCCGTAGAGCACCTGTTCCAGGCCGGACACCAGGCGACGCACGTCGACCTGGGGGCGCACCACGAGTCTCAGGAAGCGGCTGGAGGATCCGATCTTGTTGCCGCAGTCGCGGACCAGGATCCGGTGCTCGGTGAGCATCCGGTCCCGGACCACCGTGCCCTCGGCGCCCAGGGGCAGCCGGACGAAGAGGAAGTTGCCCTGCGAGGGGAAGACGGTCAGGCCGGGCAGCGCGGAGAGGTGGCTGGCCATTTCGAGGCGGTCCCGGCGGACCTGGACCAGGCTCTGCGCGTACTCCGTACCGTGGTCGCGCAGCATGAACACCAGGTGTTCCGCGAGGGAGTTGAGGTTCCACCTCGGGAGCATCGAGCGGACCCTGCCCGCGAGCGCCGGGTTCGCCACCAGGTAGCCGAAGCGGACGCCGTGCAGGCCGAAGTTCTTGCCGAGGCTGCGCAGGACGATCACGTTGTGACGGAGCATGGCCTCCTGGACGAGGCTGGGCTCGGTCTCGGCGTCCGCGAACTCCAGGAAGGACTCGTCGACCACGATCAGGTCCAGGTCGGCCATGGCGTCCAGGAACTGCACCAGGGACTGCTTGCGGGTGTAGCCGCCGTCGGGGTTGTTCGGGTTGCAGATCACGGCGACCCGGGTGCCCCGGGCGCGGATGAATTCCGCGTACTGCGCGAGGTCCAGGGCGAAACCGGCCGCTTCCTGGAGCGGGAACATGTCGACCCGCTTGCCGGTCTCCATCGGCTGGTCGGTCCAGCGGCCGAAGGTGGGGACCGGGACCGCCAGGGACTCACGGACCAGGAGGTGGTCGATCCAGGTGATCAGTTCCGTCGAGCCGTTGCCCATCGCCACGCACTGCGGCGGCAGTTGGAGCAGTGCGCACAGCTCCCCCGTGATGGTGTCGGCGCCGCTCGGGTAGTACGTCACGATCTCGCGCAGCCGGGCCGACAGCTCGTCGAACATGGCCGGAGTGGGGAAGTACGGGTTGCACGGGACGCAGAAGTCCACCGGGCCCGTCCCGTCGCCGCCCTCCCGTGTCAGCGCCGCCATCGACGGGCTGTGCGCGGCGGTGCCGCGGAACAGCGAGGTGACGTTGCCGGACAAGAGGACCTCCGTTCAAGGCGGCCCGTGCGGGGGAGCACGGGCCGCTCATGAGTACGGAAGGGACGGCAGTGGCGTTCAACTCACCGGTGGTGTGAGCCGGTTCACGCGGAGAACGTGTGGATGGTCGTCGTCCGGTAGGTCCGGCCGGGGCGCAGCACCGTGGACGGGAACGCCGGCTCGTTCGGGGAGTCCGGGAAGTGCTGGGTCTCCAGGGCCAGTCCGTCGCCCTGTCGGTAGGTGTGCCCGGAGGGGCCGACCAGGGTGCCGTCGAGGAAGTTGCCCGAGTAGAACTGCACGCCAGGCTGGTCGGTGAAGATCTTCAGGGTGCGGCCGGAGCCGGGGTCGCGCAGGGTCACCACGTGTTCGGGGCGGGCGGTGACGCCCTTGTCGAGCACGAAGTTGTGGTCGTAGCCCTTGGCGGTGACCAGCTGCGGATGCCCGGTGCGGATGTCCCGGCCGATCGGCTTGGGGCGGGTGAAGTCGAAGGGGGTGCCCTTGACCTTCGCCAGTTCGCCGGTGGGGATCAGGCCCGAGTCGGTCGGGGTGAACCGGCCCGCCGCGAGCCGGAGTTCGTGGTCGTAGATGCTGCCGCTGCCCTCGCCCGCGAGGTTGTAGTACGTGTGGTTGGTGAGGTTCACGACCGTCGGCCTGTCGGTGGTGGCCTCGTAGTCGATGCGCCAGTCGCCGTGCCGGGTGAGGGTGAAGGTGACCTTCGTCCGCAGCGTGCCGGGGTAGCCCATCTCGCCGTCGACGCTCGTGTAGTACAGGTGCAGGCCGACGTCGGAGCCGTCGGTGAAGGGCTCGATGTCCCACACCTTGGTGTTGAAGCCCTTGGCCCCGCCGTGCAGGCTGTTCACGCCGTCGTTCACGGACAGCTGGTACTTCTTGCCGTCGAGCGTGAACTGCCCCTTGGCGATGCGGTTGCCGTAGCGGCCGATGGTGGCGCCGAAGAAGGTGGTGCCCTTCACGTAGGCGTCGAGGTTGTCGTAGCCGAGCGAGACGTTCGCGTACCGGCCGTGGCGGTCCGGGATCTCCAGGGACTGGATGATGCCGCCGTAGGAGAGGACCTTCAGCCGCGTGCCGCCGTTCTCCAGCGACCAGCGGTACACCTTCGTGCCGTCGGCGAGGGTGCCGAAGTACTCCTTCACCGGCTTCCTTCCGGATGCGGCCCGTGCGCCCGCCGCGGCAGCGGCTGATGTCGTCGTGCCGAGGGCGGTGGCGGCCATGCCCGCCGCCGCGGCGCCCGCGATGACCGTGCGTCTGTTCAGTTCCATGGGTACGGCTCCCTTGTCTGGACCCTCATGTATGGACCCTCACGAACCGGACTTGCGCTTGTTCCACACGTCGAACCCGACCGCCGCCAACAGGGCCAGGCCCTTGATGACCTGCTGCCAGTCGGTGCCGACGCTGAGGAGGTTCATGCCGTTGTTCAGCACGCCGAGGACGAGACCGCCGATGATGGCGCCGAGGACGGTGCCGACACCGCCGCTCATGGAGGCGCCGCCGATGAACGAGGAGGCGATGGCCTCCAGTTCGAAGCCGTCGCCCGCCTTCGGCGAGGCCGCGTTCAGCCGGGCGGCGACCACCAGACCCGCCAGGGCCGCGAGCACGCCCATGTTCAGGAACACCTGGAAGGTGATGCGCCGGTCCTTGACGCCCGACAGCTTGGCCGCCGGCAGGTTACCGCCGATGGCGTAGATGTGGCGGCCGAAGACCGAGTTGCGCATGACGTAGCCGTAGCCGCCCACCAGGACACCGAGGATGATCAGCACGATCGGGGCGCCGTCGTAGCTGGCGAGCAGCATCGTCAGGGCGAGGATCGCGGCGACCAGCGCGACGAGCTTGAGCAGGAAGAGGTTGCGCGGTACGACGTCGAGCGAGAACTCCTGTTGGCGGCGCCGGTCGCGTACCTCCTGCCACACCACGGCGGCGATCAGGACGATGCCGAGGAGCAGGGTGAGGTTGTGGTAGTTGGTGTTCGGGCCGACCTCGGGCAGGAAGCCGTTGCCGATCTTCTGCAGCCCGTTCGGGAACGGGCCGAGGGTCTGCCCCTTGAGGAGGATCTCGGTCAGACCGCGGAAGAGCAGCATTCCGGCGAGCGTGACGATGAACGACGGTATGCCGAAGTACGCGATCAGGAAGCCCTGTACGGCGCCCGCCACCGCGCCCACCAGCAGGCACAGCACCAGCGCGACGGGCCAGGCCAGATGGTGCTGGACGGTCAGCACGGCCGCGAACGCGCCCACGAACGCCGTGATCGAGCCGACCGACAGGTCGATGTGCCCGGCGATGATCACCAGCATCATGCCGATCGCGAGGATCAGGATGTAGCTGTTCTGCAGCACCAGGTTGGAGACGTTGCGCGGCAGCAGCAGGTCGCCGCCGGTCCAGATCTGGAAGAGGACGACGATCAGACCGAGCGCGATCAGCATGCCGTACTGGCGCATGTTGCGGCGCAGGCCGCCCAGCACCAGCTGCAACAGACCCTCGCCGGCGGCCGGTCCGCCCTTGCCCGGCGGCGCGGCCGCCGGGGTCTTGTCGGTGACGTCCGTGCTCATCGCGTTACCTCTTCGTCCTTTGCGTCGTCTGTCGCGTCTGCCGGGGCCCGGTCCTTCGTCATCCGGCGCATCAGCACTTCCTGCGTGGCCTCGGCCCGCGGCACCTCACCGGTCAGCCGCCCGGCGGCCATCGTGTAGATGCGGTCGCACATGCCGAGCAGTTCCGGCAGTTCGGAGGAGATGAAGACGACCGCCTTGCCCTGGGCGGCCAGCTGGTCGATGACCGTGTAGATCTCGTACTTGGCGCCCACGTCGATGCCGCGGGTGGGTTCGTCCAGGATCAGCACATCGGGCTCGGCGAAGATCCACTTACTGAGGACGACCTTCTGCTGGTTGCCGCCGGACAGCCTGCCCACCGGCTCGAAGACCGTCGGCGCCTTGATGTTCATCGACTTCCGGAAGCCCTCGGAGACCTGCCGCTCCGCCTGCTCGTCCACCACACCCCGCCTGGCGACCTTCTTCAGCGCGGTCAGCGAGATGTTGCGGTTGATGGTGTCGATGAGGTTGAGGCCGTAGTGCTTGCGGTCCTCGGTGACGTACGCGATGCCGTGGTCCACCGCCTCGGCGACGGACTTCGTACGGATCTCGACGCCGTCCTTGAGGACCGTACCGCCCGCGTAACGGCCGTAGGTACGGCCGAAGACGCTCATGGCGAGCTCGGTGCGGCCGGCGCCCATCAGGCCCGCGATGCCGACGATCTCGCCCCGGCGGACGCTGAGCGACACGTCGTCCACGACCTTGCGCTGCTGGTCGATGGGGTGGTGGACGGTCCAGTTGCGGATCTCCAGCGCCGGGGCCGCGCCCTCCTGCGCCTCGTGCGGGGTGCGCTCGGGGAAGCGGTGGTCGAGGTCGCGGCCCACCATGCCGCTGATGATCCGGTCCTCGGTCGTCCCCGCGTCCCTGACGTCCAGGGTCTCGATCGACCGGCCGTCCCGGATGATCGTCACCGAGTCGGCGACCTTGCGGATCTCGTTGAGCTTGTGGGAGATGATGATCGAGGTGATGCCCTGGTTCTTCAACTCCAGGATGAGATCCAGGAGTTTGCCGCTGTCCTCGTCGTTCAGCGCCGCGGTGGGCTCGTCCAGGATGAGCAGCTTCACCTTCTTCGACAGGGCCTTCGCGATCTCCACGAGCTGCTGCTTGCCCACGCCGATGTCGGTGACGCGGGTCTCGGGGTGGTCGTCGAGACCGACCCGGCGCAGCAGCTCGGTGGCGTGCCGCAGGGTCTGACGCCAGTTGATGAACCCGCCCCTGGCGTGTTCGTTGCCGAGGAAGATGTTCTCCGCCAGGGAGAGGTACGGCGACAGCGCCAGCTCCTGGTGGATGATCACGATGCCGCGTTGCTCGCTGGCCCGGATGTCACCGAAGGCGCAGGGCTCCCCCTCGAAGAGGATCTCGCCCTCGTAACTCCCGTGCGGGTGAACGCCGGAGAGGACCTTCATCAGGGTCGACTTGCCGGCGCCGTTCTCCCCGCAGATGGCGTGGACCTCGCCCTGGCGGACGGTCAGCGTGACGTCCGACAGCGCTGTGACACCGGGAAAGGTCTTGACGATCGAGCGCATTTCCAGGACGGGTCCCGCCATGGTCGTGCCTTCCAATCAGTGTGGGGTCGGGCAGGGGAGCGGGCTCACTTGAGCTGGGAGTCGGTGTAGTAACCGCCCTTGACCAGCACGTCCTCGTAGTTGGTCTTGTCCACGCTCACCGGCTGGAGCAGGTAGGAGGGGACGACCTTGGCGCCGTTGTTGTACGTCGTGGTGTCGTTGACCTGCGGCTTCTTTCCGTGCAGGACGTCGTCGACCATGGTCACCGCCAGCGCGGCCTCCTTGCGGCTGTCCTTGAAGACGGTCTGCGTCTGCTGGCCCGCGATGATCGACTTCACCGAGGCCAGCTCGGCGTCCTGCCCGGTGATGACCGGCAGCGGGTTGCCGGCGGAGCCGTAACCGTCGGACTTCAGCGCGGAGATGATGCCGATGGAGATGCCGTCGTACGGCGAGAGCACCGCGTCGACCCGGCCGCTCTTGTAGGAGGCGGTGAGGATGTCCTCCATGCGCTTCTGCGCGGTGGTGCCGTCCCAGCGCAGGGTGGTGACCTGGTTGAGCTTGGTCTGCCCGGACTTGACCACCAGCTCCTTCCTGTCGATGTAGGGCTGGAGCACCTTCATCGCGCCGTTGAAGAAGTACTGGGTGTTGTTGTCGTCGTTGGACCCGGCGAACAGCTCGATGTTGAACGGGCCCTTCTTGCCGGCGTCCAGGCCGAGCCTGTGCACGAGGAAGGTGCCCTGGAGGGTGCCGACCTTCTCGTTGTCGTACGAGGCGTAGTAGTCGACGTTCTTGGTGCCGAGGATAAGCCGGTCGTACGCGATGACCGGGATGCCCGCCTGCGCGGCCTCCTGGAGCACGTTGTTCAGCGACTTGTTGTCGATGGCACCGATGATCAGGCCCTTGACGCCCTGCGTGATCATGTTCTCGATCTGCGAGACCTGGGTGCTCGGGTCGTCCTCGCCGTAGACCAGCTTGGTCTTGTAGCCCTTGGACTTGAGGCTCTTGACCATGTCGTTGCCGTCGTTGATCCACCGCTCGGAGGATTTCGTCGGCATCGCGATGCCGATCGTGGCGCCCTTGACGTCGCCCGTCTTCTCCTTGCTGCCGCCCGAGCCGCTCTGCCCGCAGGCGGTCAGCGTGAGGGCGAGCGCGGCGGCTCCGGATATCGCGGCGAGTGCCGTTCTGCGGTTGCGCATGATGAACTGTCCTTGTTCGTCTCGGCGTTGAGCTCTTGAACGGGTGATCAGGAGTTGACGGGGAACCGGTTGAGCGGGCCGGGCAGCCGGGAGCCGAGCGGCGCCATGTCGCCGTCCGCGCCGTGCCGGGCGAGCAGGTCCAGGGCGAGCCGGCCGCGCCGTACCCGCTCCCGGGCGGTGTCCAGGGTCACGTCCCGCAGATGGGTGCCCCACGGGTAGATGCCGGGAGCCTTGGACAGACCGAACTTCAGGTACAGCGGTGCGCCGCGCCGGATCAGCTCGGCGACCTCGTACATCCGCACATAGCCGCCGAGGTCGTCGGGGGCCTCGATGTACATGTCCATGGGGGCGCCGGAGACCCGGCGGATCTCGGTGAGGTGATCCAGCGTCAGATCGCTGGGCACGTTGAGGGAGTCGGCGCCGAGCCGCTCGTACACGGCGTACGACGCCGGGTTCACCGGGCCGATGAGTGCCGAGACCTTCAGCGTGGTGTCGGCCGGGATGATGCCCGCCTCGCGGGCCCGGTGCAGGGTCCACAGCACGCCCTCGTCGGCGACGAGCAGGCACTTGACGCCCAACTCCGTGGCCCGGACGGCGTCTTCGAGACAGCCGGCCACGGCGTCGTGGCCCCGGGCGCGCAGTCCGGCCCCCCGTGAGTCGGAGCGCACCGAGCCGCCGATGTCCCACGTGCCGCGCGGGCCGGTGAACAGGCAGAGTTCGATGTCGCGTGCGGCGGTCGCCTCGACCATCTCGGTGATCTCGGCGTCGGTGAGCATCCACACACCGCTGCCCTGGCTGATCCGGTGGATCGGTACATCGAGACGGGAGGCCTCCTTGAGCACGACCGCCAGCGCCTCGGGCCCCTCGCACGAGGGGATCTCGGTGCGCCAGCGGCCGCCGCCCGGGAAGCCGTGGGCGGAGGCGTCGGCGGGGTCGAGGGCGGGTGCGCCGAGGCCGAGAGCGGCGAGCACCTGCTCGCCGGGCCTGCGGGCTGCCGGGGCGGAAGCGTCGGTCACAAGCTGTCCTTCGTGTTCGAGGAGTTCTCGCTGTTCGAGATGTCGGACATGGTTCGCGGCTCTGGGCGTGAAAAGGCTCTGTTCATGAGGTTCGGGCCTTTCCGGTACGCCGGCCGGGGCGCCGTCAGGACACGCCCCGGCCGGCGTACGTCTCTAGGGGCGGAGCAGCACCTTGCCCACCGTGGGGTCGCCGGCCCCGACGAGGTCGATGGCCCGGGAGAACTCGGTCAGCGGCAACTGGTGCGTGACCAGCGGCAGCGGGTCCAGCAGCCCGGCGCCGAAGACTCGCACGGTGTGCGCCCAGGCGTCCGGCGGCGCCCCGAAGACGGTGTGCACCTCCAGCTGCCGTACGACGAGATCGGTCGGGTCCAGCCCGTCCGCGCCCGCCGCCGGGATCCCGGTCAGCACCAGCCGGCCGCCGCGCCGCGGCAGGGAGGCGGCGGTGCGCGCGGCGGACGCGGACCCGGCGGTCTCGATCACGACGTCGAAGTCGTCGGGGAGAGCCTGGTCCCTGGTGCGGAAGCCGGTGGCCCCGAACCGGCGGGAGAGGGCCTCCCGGTCGTTCCGGGTGCCGACCACCAGCAGCTCGGCCGGGGAGATCGCCTTGAGGAACTGCACGGCGAACATGCCCAGCGTCCCCGTGCCGACCACCGCGACCCGCTCGCCCGGCCGGGCGCCCGCCTTGAGCGCCGCGGCCGCGATACAGGCGGCGGGTTCGAGCAGCGCGGCCGCCGTCAGATCGGCGTCGTCCGGCAGGGCGTGCAGCAGCCGGGCCGGCAGGGTGAGCGTGGCGGCCATGGCGCCCGGCTGGGTGAAGCCGGTCTCCTCGTAGCCGTCGGTGCACAGCGTGGTCTCGCCTGCGTGGCAGCGGTCGCACACCTGGCAGTTGCGGAAGCCCTCGCCGACGACCTTGCGGCCGGTGAGCGAGGCCGGGACACCCGGGCCCACCTTCCGGACCGTGCCGGACCACTCGTGTCCCGGCGTCAGGGGGTAACGGACGTACCCCTCGGGCCGGTTGCCCTGGTACACCTCGCGGTCGCTGCCGCAGATGCCGACCGCGTGCACGGCGACCAGTGCCTCGCCGGGACCGGGCTCGCGGGGCGTGTGCGGGGCGAGCCGGTGGCTGCCCGGTGCCTCGATGACGACGGCGGTGCTCACCTGCGGCCGCCCTTCGGCCTGCGCTGCTCCCAGCCCTCCGCCCACAGGTCGAACCGGGCCTGCTGCTGAGGGAATTCGGCGGCCGCGTCGGTGTCCAGCTCGACGCCGAGGCCGGGCGCGTCGGACAGCTGGAAGTAGCCGTCCACGACCTGCGGGGCCCCCTTGACCACCTTCTTGATCTCCGCGTCCGCGAAGTCGTTGAAGTGCTCCAGGATCTTGAAGTTCGGTGCGGTGAAGCCGACTTGGAGGGAAGCGGCGGTCAGCACCGGCCCGCCGACGTTGTGCGGCGCGACCAGCATGTAGTGCGTCTCGGCGGTGGCGGCGAGCTTGCGCGTCTCCCAGATGCCGCCGATGTGGCCGACGTCCGGCTGGATGATGTCCACGGCCTGGCTCTCGAAGAGCTCGCGGAACTCGATGCGGTCGTGGATCCGCTCACCGGTGGCGAGGGGGACGTCCACCTTGGCGGCCACCTTCTCCAGCGCCTTCAGGTTCTCCGGCGGCACCGGCTCCTCCAGCCAGGCCGGCTCGAAGGGCGCGAGCTCCTTGGCCAGCCGGACGGCGGTGGCGGGCGAGAAGCGGCCGTGCATCTCCAGCATCAGCTCGGCGTCCGGCCCGATCGCGTCCCGCACGGCCTCGATGAGCGAGACGGCGTACAGGCTCTGCTGGTGATCCAGCTCGAAGTGCCCGGTGCCGAACGGGTCGATCTTCAGCGCCTTGTACCCGCGCTCCATCACCCCCTGGGCGGCCTTGTGGTACGCCTCGGGCGTTCGCTCGGTCGTGTACCACCCGTTGGCGTACGCCTTGACGCGGTCGGTCACCCTGCCGCCGAGCAACTGCCACACGGGGACACCGAGCGCCTTGCCCTTGATGTCCCAGCACGCCATCTCGATCACGGCGATCCCGGACATGACGATCTCGCCCGCGCGGCCGAAGTCGCCGTACTTCATCCGGCGTACGAGATCCTCGGCCGCGAACGGATCCGAGCCGAGGATGTGATTCGCCTCGGCCTCCCGCAGATAGCCGAGCAGCGCGTCGGTGTGACCGAGCATCCGGGTCTCGCCGACTCCCGTGATCCCCTCGTCGGTGTGCACCTGGACGTAGGTCAGGTTGCGCCACGGCGTGCCGACCACGTGTGTGCTGATTCCGGTGATGCGCACGGCAGTTGCCCCTCAGCTGTTCGAGATTTCGTCACGCGTTCGAAATGTTGGCGTGACAGTAAGGACGGGGCGGCGGGAGTGTCAATGGGTCGAACAGGTAACGGTTTCGGCAAGGCTTTCGAGAATCCTTTCGCTGATCCACGAAACCTTCACAGGTGCCCCTAGGAACGTTACCGGCGGGGAATCTAGTCTTCCGGCGTCATGGACTACTGCATCCCGTGCCAACGGCACCTCAACGGCGCCCTGGCCTGCCCCGGGTGCGGAGCACCGGCGCATCCCGCACCCGCGGAAGCGCCGGCCGCCTACGCGTACGCGCGCGCGGGGGAGACAGCGGGATACGGCGGTGGCCACGCTCCGGCCGGGAGCGGCTACGTGGCGGGCGCGGAGTACGGCGCACGGATCCCGGCACAGGGACACGGCGCGCCGCAGGAATACACGCAGGGGGCGCAGGAGCACCCGGCCGCCGGGGCGGGTTCGGAGCCGGTGCCGGGGTCCGGGGCGCGTGGTGCGGGTGCGCCGCAGGGGTACGTGTCGGGCGGGGCGCAGGGGTATGCGTTCGCCGATGCCCGGGAGCATGCGGCCGCTGGGGTTGAGCGGGTGTCTGGGGCGGGTTCGGAGCCGGTGCCGGGGTCCGGGGCGCGTGGTGCGGGTGTGCCGCAGGGGTACGTGTCGGGCGGGGCCCGGGAGTATCCGGCCGCCGGGGCGGAGGCGGAGCCCGAGGCCGAGCCCGACGCCGAGGAGGACGCTACGTCCGGGCCCGCCGAGTCCCCGGTCGGCGGCCGGGCCGACCGGCGCAAGGGGCGGGGCGCCGCGACCGTGAGCCCGGCCGGTTCCGACGCCAGTCGGCGTGACCGCAAGGCCGCCGTCCACCGCCGCCGGCGTCGCCGTACGGTCCTGATCGCCGCGGGGTTCGTCATAGCGGCCGGCGGACTCAGCATCGCCGAACTGGGCACGGACGCGCCCTTCGCGCCGTTCTCCGGCGGCAGCCCGGCCACGTCCGACACCGCGGCGGACGGCGGCGGCTCCGCGACGCCGGACGCCTCGGCGAGCGACACCTCCGGGGCCGCCCCGGGCACGGGCGCCGCGCCGCACGCCTCGGCCGACCCGTCCGCGAGCAAGCCCCCCAAGGCCAAGCCGTCCAAGTCGCCCAGGCCCGAGCACACCGGCACCACGGAACCCGCCGGGGCGACGGGTCCCGGTCCGACCCCCACGGCCCCGGCGCCCACGGCCCACCCCACCGCGACCCCGACCAGCCCCCCGACGACATCCAGGCCGACCCCCAAGCCGTCGCCGAGCAGCACCTGCAAGCAGTTCCTGTGGTGGTGCACCTGAGCCCTGGCCCGTGTCCGCGCCATCCGCGCACCACCCCTGCCCTCCGCCATCCGGGGCATCGCGGACACCCACCGGCCCCCGCGGCGGTTGAGTCGAACAGGCACATCTCGCCGTAACGGTCTGGGGAACGTCCGGAACGGGAACGGGCGTTGTGCGAGGGGGAGCAGCGAGAGCGGCTCAGGGTGAGGAGAGCGGATGAGTCAGGAGATCACCGTCCACGGCACGGTCGCCGAGGGCTTCGAGGTGGTACGCGAGGAGTTCGCCGCGTTCGTCGCCGGGGAACGGCCTGATTACGAGGGTCAGTTGTGCGCGTATGTGCACGGCAGACGGGTCGTCGACCTGTGGGCGGGCGGCGAGGCGGACTCCCTGTACGGCGTGTTCTCGTCCACCAAGGGCGCGGCCCACCTGGTGGCGGCGCTCCTGGTGCAGGACGGCACGCTGGAGCTGGACCGCAAAGTGACCTACTACTGGCCGGAGTTCGCCGCCGAGGGCAAGGCCGCGGTGACCCTCAGGGAGCTGCTGGCGCACCGTGCGGGCCTGGTCGGGATCGACGCCGGGTTCTCGGTCGAGGAGACGGCGGACGACCGGGCGATGGCCGAACGGCTCGCCGACCAGAAGCCGTTCTGGCGCCCCGGCACGGCCTTCGGCTACCACGCGCTGGTGATCGGCGCGCTCACCGGTGAGGTGGTGCGCCGGGCCACGGGGCGCACGCTCCAGGAGGTGTACGAGGAGCGGGTGCGCGCCCCCTACGGCACGGACTTCTACCTGGGCCTGCCCGAGTCCGAGGAACCCCGCTACCGCACCGCGCAGCCGATGCTCCCGACGCCGGAGCAGCAGACGCTCATGGCGGCCCGGCCGACCGGGCCGCACACCCTGGCCGCGATCGCGTTCAACCTCCATGTGCCGGATCCGGGGACGCTGGAGGACTACGTCAACTCCCGCCTCGTACGGGCCAAGGGACCGGCGTCGGCGGGCGGGGTCGCCTCCGCGCGCGGGCTCGCGACGATGTACGCGGCGGCGATCAGCGAGCTGGCGGACCGCCCGCCGCTGCTGAAGCCGGACACGGTCGCCGAGGTGGGCCAGATCCACTCCGTCGGGTACGACCTGGTGGCCCGCGCCCACAAGGCGTACGGGCTCGGCTTCCAGGCGACGGCCGACATGTGGCACCCGGTCCTGGGCGCGGGCACCTTCGGGCACAGCGGCGCGGGCGGCTCCCAGGCCTTCGCCGACCCCCGCAGCGGCCTGGCGTACGGCTACACGCGCCGGCGGACGGCGTTCCCCGCCGGGGCGGCCCCGGAGAACGAGGGCTTCGTGAGAGCGGTGCACGGCGCGGCACTGGCCCGGTGAGAGACACGGCAGCCGCACCCCACGTCCAAGGATGCGGCTGCCCTCGTGAGAACGACGGTGGTCAGACCAGCGTCACGGTGACGTCGCCCCGGGTCGCCTTCGAGTACGGGCACACCTGGTGCGCCTTCTCGACCAGGTCCCGGGCGGCCTCGGCGGACACGTTCGGGATGTGCGCGGAGATCTCCACGATGATCCCGAACCCGTCGTCGTTCTTGCCGATGCCGACCTTCGCGGTGACGGTCGAGCCGGAGACGTCGGCGCCCTCCTGTCGGGCGACGACGGCCAGCGCGCCCTGGAAGCAGGCGCTGTACCCGGCGGCGAACAGCTGCTCCGGGTTGGTCCCGGCTCCGCTGCCGCCCATCTCCTTGGGCGGGTTCACGACGATGTCGAGCCTGCCGTCGTCGGTCGCGACCCGGCCGTCGCGGCCGTTCTCGGCGGTGGCGACGGCGGTGTAGAGGACGTCGTTCTGCGTGATGGGCATGCGGTTGTCTTCCTCCTCGGTCCGCCGCGACTCGCGCCCACGATCGACGGCAGATTTCGGAAAGAAGTTACCGCATGCCGAAATCGGCAGGGAAGGGCTGCCGATGCCTCAGAGCTTGACGATCATCTTCCCGATGTTGTCGCCGCGCAGCACCCCGAGGAACGCCTCCAGGTTGTTCTCGATGCCCTCGACGACCGTCTCGCGGTACTTCAGCTCGCCCGAGGCGACCCACGGCGCGACCTTCTGGACGAACTCCGGCTGCAGGTCGTAGTGGTCGCCGACCAGGAAGCCCTCGATACGGCCCCGGGTCTGGATCAGCCGGGCGAGGTTCCTCGGGCCGGGCGCGGGCTCGGTGTTGTTGTAGACCGAGATCATGCCGCAGACCGCGATCCGGCCGCCCTCGCGGAGCGAGCCGATGGCCGCCTCCAGGTGGTCGCCGCCGACGTTGTCGAAGTAGACGTCGATGCCGTCGGGCGCGGCCTCGCGCAGCTGCTCGGCGACCGGGCCGCTCTTGTAGTTGAACGCCGCGTCGAAGCCGTACTCCTCGACCAGCAGCTTCACCTTCTCGTCCGAGCCGGCCGAGCCGATGACGCGCGAGGCGCCGAGCAGCTTGGCGAGCTGGCCGACCTGGCTGCCGACGGCACCGGCCGCGCCGGAGACGAAGACGACGTCGCCCTCCTTGAAGGAGGCGGTGCGCAGCAGGCCGGCGTAGGCGGTCAGACCGGTCATGCCGAGCACGCCCAGGTACGTCGACAGGGGAACCTCGTGGGCCTGGTCATCGACCTTGACGGCGGGGATGACCGCCGGGCCCACCTTGACGGCGTTCTTCGCGTCCACGGCCGCGTACTCGCGCCAGCCGAAGAAGTGCAGGACGTGGTCGCCGACCTCGATGCCCTCGGCGTTGGACTCGATCACCTCGCCGACCGCGCCGCCCTGCATGACCTTGCCCAGCTCGAACGGGGCGGCGTACGACTTCGCGGCACTCATCCGGCCGCGCATGTACGGGTCCACGGAGAGGTACTTGTTCCGCACCAGTACCTGGCCCTCGCGCGGAGTCGGGACCTCGGTCTCGACCAGGGCGAAGTCCTCGGGCTTCGGCCAGCCGATGGGACGGCTGAGCAGGTGCCACTCGCGGTTGATCATGACGGGCCTTTCTTCGGGGCTTCGGGCTGCTGAACGGGGCTACTGATTGCTGCAAATACTTCAGTACCTGAAACAACCATGCTCCTGAATATTTCATGATGTCAAGTAACGGAGTATCCTGGAGCGCATGTCCACTCCGTCGTCCACCCCGTCTGCCCCGTCCGGTCCTTCGCGGACCCGCCGCCCCGACGCCCTGACCCTGGAGGTCGTCGAGCTGATCGGCGACGTCGTGGCCCGCTTCTACGCGGACTACGAGAAGGCGGCGGGCGAGCACACGCTGACCGGTCCGCAGGCCCGGCTGCTCAGCCTGCTCTCGCTGGAGCCGCTGCCGATGCGCAAACTCGCGCAGAAGCTGAAGTGCGAGCCGTCCAACGTGACCGGGATCGTGGACCGCCTGGAGTCCCGGGGGCTGGTCGAGCGGCGCCCCGACCCCGCCGACCGCCGGGTGAAGCTGGCCGCCGCCACCGACGAGGGCCTGCGCATGGCCAAGGACCTGCGCGAGGGCCTGCGCTTCGCCCGCGAACCCCTCGCCGGCCTCTCCGAGGACGAGCGCCGTTCGCTGCGCGATCTGCTGCGGCGGATGCTGGGCGACTGATGCCCGGGGCGTGATCCCGCGGGTAAAGTTTCGGCCATGCGAGATCTCGGGGTGGGATTCGGCTGTCTGCTGGGGGGCCAGCGCTGGGTCGCCCGGCACGGCAGGCAGTACGGCTTCGGGCTGCTGCCCGGGCTGATCACCCTGGTCCTGTACGCGGCGGCGCTGGTCGCGCTCGCCGTGTGGGGCGAGGACGCGGTCACCTGGGCGACGCCGTTCGCGGACCACTGGTCCAGCCCCTGGCAGGGCCTGTTCCGCGGCTTCCTCACCGCCGTCCTGTTCGCCCTCGGCCTGCTGCTGGCCGTGCTCACCTTCACGGCCGTGACCCTGCTGATCGGCCAGCCCTTCTACGAGAGCCTGTCGGAGAAGGCCGACGCGGACGTCTC
This sequence comes from Streptomyces sp. MUSC 14, assembly GCF_001866675.1. Taxonomy (NCBI): domain Bacteria; kingdom Bacillati; phylum Actinomycetota; class Actinomycetes; order Kitasatosporales; family Streptomycetaceae; genus Streptomyces; species Streptomyces sp. MUSC 14. Next base: position 235,223 of record NZ_MLYN01000007.1, on the reverse strand, counting down.
GCCCGACGGCACCGCCCCGCGCTCGGACCTCCCGCTCCGGCGCGAGCTGTGGATCGCGGGCCGCGACAGCCTGCGGGTGCTGGTGCGGGCCGGGCTCTGGGGCGTCCTGCTCTTCGCCCTGGGCTTCGTACCCCTCGTCGGCCAGACCGCGGTCCCCGTGCTCGGCTTCTTCGTCACCGGCTTCTTCCTCACCGAGGAACTGGCCTCCGTGGCCCTCCAGCGCCGGGGCGTGGAACTGCGCGCACGACTCGCCCTGCTCCGCTCCCGCAAGACCCTGGTCTGGGGCTTCGGCACCCCGCTCGGCCTGGCCTTCCTGGTCCCGTTCGCCGCGGTCTTCCTGATGCCGGGCGCGGTGGCGGGAGCGACACTGCTGGCCCGGGAACTCCTGGGGGAGGAGACCGAGGAGGACGGCACGGAGGACACCGGGGGCTCCGCGTCCGACGGGCGCCCGCGCCCGCAGGGCGTCACCTCCTGATCCGCGGCCGGCGGCCGGCCGGGCGTGGCCCGGGTTCCGGTCGCCGAAGCGGCGCCGGACCATGTCGGCCGGATCGCCGACGACCCCCGCGCCGTCCCGCGCGCCGACCTGGCCCAGGTGGTCGCCCGGGCACGGGAAGGCCGCCGATGAACGTCACCCTCACCAGCCCCGTCGACGGCCACTGCGCGCAGACCGCCCACGTCGAACAGGCCGACGACAGCGCCCTGTTGTCCCTGTCGGGACAGATCGCCGAGGAAGCCGCCCTGGCGAACACGGCGCCGTGCGGCGGGAGTTCCTCACGGGGGCACCTCGAACGTCATGTCCACCGGCTCCGGGTCCAGCAGCGGCGCGGTGTGCTCCGGGGTGAGGCCGTTCGGCAGGAGGTCGCCGTACTCGGTGCGCAGGACGGCGGCCATCGACGGGCGCACGCGCGCGTACCGCTCGGTGAAGTACGCCCGCGCCGGATGGTCCTCCGTCACGCTCTTGCCGAGCAGCGCCGAGAAGGTCTGGATGATCGCCGGGCGCATCGCGTTGGCACCGCGTCCCACCGCTCCCGGTCCTGGAGCACCGCGACCAGCAGGGCGTCCTTGGCGGGCACCCGCTCCGCCACGGCGGCCAGGCTCGCGCCCGGCAGACCGCCCAGGCGATGCGCGCCCATCAGCGCACCCGCGGCACCCTGCCCGCCGATCACCTCCAGCGCCGCCCCGACGATCCCCGCGCGCCGCTCCCTCCGTTGCGGCTGAACCGCCGCCGCTCCGACTGGGCCTACGCGTCCCTGGCGGTCCTCTCGCAGGCCGACGGCACCGTCACGGCCCGCGTCCGGCTGCGCAACACCGGCGAGCGGCCCGGCCGCGAGGTCGTCCAGCTCTGCGTCGCCCCGGCCGAGCCCGGCCCCGAGCGCCCGGTCCGCGGCCGGGCCCGGCGAGAGCAGCGAGGTGACGCTCACGCTCCCGCGCCGCGCCTTCGAGGCCTGGGACGAGAAGGCGGAGGCGTGGGCGTTTGTGAAGGGTTCGTACGAGATCACCGCCGGACGCTCGATCGTGGACCGCCGGCGCGCCGAGCCGATTAACGTCTGATCCGGGACAAGTCCCCCACATGCAGCCCCGGTCCGGGACCTGACCCCTGGACCGGGGCTCGTAGCGTCCGGGCGGGTGTGGCAGACTCCCGGCCCGCGAGAAACACCGGACACACCGGGTACGGGGGAGAGACGACGTGTATCCAGGCCAGCAGCAACCGGGGCCCTACGGCCAGCAGCCGCCGGCGGGCCCGTACGGGCCACAGCCGCCCGCCGGGCCGTACGGACAGCCGCAGCAGTATCAGCAGCCGCAGTACCCGTACCCGCAGCAGCCGCAGTACCAGCAGCCCTACGCCCCGCAGCAGCCGTACCCGCCCCAGCAACCGGCGCCGGCCCACGGCCAGGAGGTCGGGGAGGGGCGCATGCGGCTGGATCCCAACCTCACGCCCGCCCAGCGCGAGCTCGCGGAGAAGATCCAGGCGAAGTCCAAGCCGATGGCCTACGGCATGATCCTCGGCCTGCCGCTCACCTTCGGCGGCGTCCACTACGGCATCACGCGACAGCCCCTCGGATTCGTCGCCGCGCTCGCCGGACTGGGCCTGCTGGCCTTCGGCGTCTACTCGCTGCTGCAGATGCAGGCCCTCAAGCGACAGCTGCGGCTCATCACGGCGGACGCCTGGCGCTCCCCGGCCGCGCACCTGCCCGGCGCCCGCAAGGCCGCGACCCATGCCGCCTATCTCAACGGCGTGCTGGCGCTGCTGTCCCTCGCCGCCGGCGGCTATCTGCTCTACAAGGGCGTCGGCTGGGGCGCGTACGGCAATTCCTTCGGCTTCGGCGCGCTGGTGACCGCCGCCGCGCTGCCCTTCGGGATGGCGCTGGCGGCCGCGAGCACGATCCCGCAGCTGCTCCAGGTGATTCCGGCCGGTGCCAGGGTCGGCCGGAGTCTGTACTCGATCCTCTTCGCGCTGGCCACGACCGTGACGGTCGAGGGCATCAAGGGTCACGACGTGCCGCAGATCGGGGGCGGTGCGGTGGCCCTGCTCATCTGCGGCGGCGCCATGTCCCTGCTGGGCAGGGCGACGAAGCGGATGCGGGGCGAACCGGTCTGACGCGACCGGGTCCGGGGCCCGTCCTAGCGGACCGAGAAGGCGTACACCGTCTCCGACCTGAACACCTCGCCCGGCCGCAGCACCGTGCTCGGGAACTCCGGGTGGTTCGGGGAGTCCGGGAAGTGCTGGGTCTCCAGGGCGATGCCGGCGCCCGGGGCGAACGGCTCGGGCAGGTGGTCGGCGGTGTAGAGCTGGAGGCCCGGTTCGGTCGTCGAGAGGGTCAGGGTGCGGCCGGAGGCCGGGTCGTGCAGTTCGGCGACCTCCTGCGCGGTCGCGGTCAACCCCTTGTCCAGGACGAAGTTGTGGTCGTAGCCCGAGCCGCTCTTGCGGGCCTCGCGGAAGTCGAAACGGGTGCCGGTCACGTCTGCCAGGGCACCCGTCGGGATCAGGTCCGCGTCGACCGGGGTGAAGCGGGAGGCGGCGATGCGCAGTTCGTGGCCGCCCGCGTGGCCGGCGTCCCGGCCGGCCAGGTTGACGTAGCCGTGGCTCGTGAGGTTGAGGACCGTCGGCGCGTCCGTCGTCGCCTCGTAGGCGAGGTGCAGGGCGCCGGACGCGTCCAGCGTGTACGTGACCGACACCGCCAGCCGGCCCGGGAAGCCCTCCTCGCCGTGCGGGCTGACCCGGCTCAGCCGCAGGCCGTGCCCGACCGGCTCGGCGTCCCACACCCGCCGGTCGAAACCCCGGGCGCCGCCGTGCAGGGAGTTGGTGCCGTCGTTCTGCTCCAGGGCGTAGAGCGCGCCGTCCAGCGGGAAGCGGGCACCCGCGATCCGGTTGGCGTACCGGCCCACCAGGGCGCCGAAGTACGGCTCCGGGTGGGCGAGATAGCCGTCCAGGGAACCGAAGCCGAGGACCACGTTCGTCCGCAGGCCCTCACGGTCCGGCACCTCCAGCGAGCGCACGATGCCGCCGTAGGTCAGCACCTCGACGCGCGTCCCGGCACGCTCCAGGGTCCAGCGATGGACATCCGTGCCGTCGGAAAGTGTGCCGAAAAGTTCGCTCATGTGGGAAACCCTAGGTCAGGGCTGCTTCTTCGTCACCGCGCGGTAGGCGATCTCGGCCAGCCGGGCCTGGCCGTTCCTGCTCGGGTGGAACCAGTCCCAGTGGCTGAGCTGGTCGGTGTCGAAGTCGTAGGCGTAGACCGCGCCCCCGTCGAAGCGGCAGCGGCGGTCCTGGGCGCAGACGTCCTTCAGCACCTTGTTGTACTCCACCACCCGCTGCTGCACCTGGTCCCGGCGCAGGCCGGCCCCCTTCGTCAGGTCGTCCGCGTCGGACAGCATCGACGGGCAGATGCCGAGCTTCCACACCTCCTTGCCCAGCGGATTGGTCCGGCCCTCGGCCCACAGCCGCTTCAGGTTCGGCACGCTCGCCACGTACACCTGCGTCTTCGGCGCCTCCTTGTGCAGCGTGCGCAGCGCCTCCTCGAAGTCCGCGCGGAACGCGGCCACCGGGGTCATCGCCGACGCCGAGTCGCGGCAGGCGTCGTTCGCGCCCGCCATCACCGTGACCAACCCGGGGCTGTGCGCCGCCGCCTGGGTCATCTGCCCCGGCAGGTCCGCCATCCGGGCGCCGGTCACCGCGTAGTTCCAGCTGTTCCGGGCCGCGCCCGGCGCGCCGAGCAGGCGCACCGCCAGGCTGTCCACCTGCGCGTCGCTGCCCGTCGCCCACGACACCTCGGGGCAGTCCGACAGCACCGTGCACGCGTCGAAGCCGCGGGTGATGGAGTCGCCGACCGCGGCGATCGAGCGCGGGCTGGTGTTCCACTCCGGGGCGGACCTGGCGGCGTGCTCCCTGGTGCCGTCCGGCGCGGGCGCGCTGCCGCCGCCGGCATCGCATCCGGCGACTCCCAGCGCGGCCACCGCCACGACGGCGAGAGCGGCTCGCGTACGGCTGCTCGGCTTGCCCATCCCCTGCTGATCCCCTCGTCGGCGGCGCCCGGCGCCACTCCGGTCGTCGTAGGTGCTTCCTCTCCTCACAACGTGCGAGGGTTCCCGGGCCGGGCGCCCTGGAACGGAGCACCCCCGTACAGGCGTCCCCCTGGGTGAATGGCGGGGGTTTCCTGGCGCCGGGACCGACGGTACGTCACACTCCTTGCGCCGCCGCAGGGTAGCCTCGCCATCAACGCGGCCGTCGCCCCACTGCCGCCCGCCAGTCCGCAAGATGTCCCGCTCTGTCCGGAGGTTCCGGTGACGACACGTGGAGTTCTGTACGTGCACTCCGCGCCGCGCGCGCTGTGCCCGCACGTCGAGTGGGCCGTCGCCGGGGTGCTCGGCACGCGCGTCAACCTCGACTGGATCCGGCAGCCCGCGGCCCCCGGCACCTGGCGCTCGGAGTTCTCCTGGCAGGGCGAGGCCGGTACGGCGTCCAAGCTCGCCTCGGCCCTGCGCGGCTGGCACCTGCTCCGCTTCGAGGTCACCGCCGAGCCCTGCCCCACCGCCGAGGGCGAGCGCTACAGCTGCACCCCCGACCTCGGCATCTTCCACGCCGTCACCGGCATCCACGGCGACATCCTCATCCCCGAGGACCGGCTGCGCGCCGCCCTCCAGCGCAGCCAGCGCGGCGAGACCGACCTGGAGGCCGAACTGTCCAAGCTGCTGGGCAAGCCGTGGGACGACGAGCTGGAGCCGTTCCGGTACGCGGGCGAGGGCGCGCCGGTGCGCTGGCTGCACCAGGTGGTGTGAGGGCACACACGGGAAAGGGCCCCTGCCGACCGGCAGGGGCCCTTTCCTGAGCTGGTTCAGACGGTCCTGAAGGCCAGCACCACGTTGTGGCCGCCGAAGCCGAACGAGTCGTTCAGCACGGCGATACGGCCCTCGGGCAGCGGGCGGGCCTCGCCGCGCACGATGTCCGCGTTGACCTCGGGGTCGAGGTTGTCGAGGTTGATCGTCGGCGGCGCCGTACGGTTCACCAGCGCCAGGATCGACGCGACGGTCTCGATGCCGCCCGCGCCGCCGAGCAGGTGACCGGTCATCGACTTGGTCGCGGAGATCGCCATGTGGTCGACGTCGTCGCCGAACACCTTGCGCAGCGCCTTGATCTCGGCCACGTCGCCCTGCGGCGTCGAGGTGGCGTGCGCGTTCACGTGCACGATCTCGGCCGGCTTCAGGTCGGTGTTGTCCATCAGGTTCTGCAGCGCGTGCGCGATGCCGTCGCCGGACGGCTCGGGCTGCGTGATGTGGTGGGCGTCGGCGGAGATGCCCTGGCCGACCGCCTCGACGTAGATCCGGGCGCCGCGGGCCTTCGCGTGCTCCTCGGACTCCAGGATGATCGCCCCGGCGCCCTCGCCGAGCACGAAGCCGTTGCGGTCGGCGTCGTAGGGACGCGAGGCGCCCTGCGGGTCGTCGTTGTTCTTGCTCATCGCCATCATGTTGCCGAACGCGGCGATGGGGAGCGGGTGGATGGCGGCCTCGGTACCACCGGCCACGACCACGTCCGCACGCCCGGTGCGGATCATCTCGATCGCGTACCCGATGGCCTCCGCGCCCGAGGCGCAGGCCGAGACCGGGGTGTGCACACCGGCGCGGGCACCCAGCTCGATACCGACGTTGGCCGCCGGGGAGTTGGGCATCAGCATCGGCACGGTGTGCGGGGAGACGCGGCGTACGCCCTTCTCCTTGAGGATGTCGTACTGGTCCAGGAGCGTCGTCACGCCGCCGATGCCGGAGGCGATGACCGCACCCAGACGGTCGGGGTTCACGGACGCGTCCTCACCGGCCTTGGCGGTGAAACCGGCGTCCTTCCAGGCCTCCTGTGCCGCGATCAGCGCGAACTGCGCGGACCGGTCCAGCTTGCGGGCCTGCGGCCGGGGGATGATCTCGCCCGGCTCGACGGCGATCTGCGCGGCGATCTTGACCGGCAGCTCGGCCGCCCACTCCTGCTCCAGCAGGCTGACGCCGGACGTGCCGGCGACGAGGGCGTCCCAGAACGACGCCGCGGTGCCACCCAGCGGTGTGGTTGCGCCGATACCGGTGACGACCACGGTGCGATTGGTCGGGCTCACGGGAATTCTTTCTCCAAGCGGATGGGGATTCTACGGCGAAACACCGCCGGGTGGCGGGGCCTAGCAGCGGGACTGAGGGGTGGCTCAGTCCTGGTGCTTGAGGATGTAGTCGGTCGCGTCGCCGACGGTCTTGAGGTTCTTGACGTCCTCGTCGGGGATCTTCACGTCGAAGCGCTCCTCGGCGGCGACGACGACCTCGACCATGGACAGCGAGTCGACGTCCAGGTCGTCGGTGAAGGACTTGTCCAGCTGGACGTCCTCAACCGGGATGCCGGCGATCTCGTTCACGATGTCGGCGAGACCGGCGACGATCTCTTCCTGAGTGGCGGCCATGTTGGCGCTCCTTCTTCGGTGTTCAGACGGTTTGTGGCAGTTGTCCCCCTGCCGGACCGGGAGATCCGGCACGGAGTGCCTAGGGGAGGGTAACGACCGTGGCGGCGAAGACGAGACCCGCCCCGAAGCCGATGAGAAGCGCGGTGTCGCCGCTCTTCGCCTCCCCGGTCGCCAGGAGCCGCTCCATCGCGAGCGGGATCGAGGCGGCCGAGGTGTTGCCGGTGGTGCGGATGTCACGGGCGACCGTGACGTGCTCCGGCAGTTTGAGGGTCTTCACCATCGAGTCGATGATCCGCTCGTTGGCCTGGTGCGGGATGAAGACGTCCAGGTCGTCCGGGGCGATCCCGGCCGCGTCCAGCGCCTGCTGGGCGACCTTCGCCATCTCGAACACGGCCCAGCGGAACACCGCCTGGCCCTCCTGGGTGATCGCGGGGAACTTGACGTTGCCCTCGCTGTCCAGCGGCAGTTGGGAGACGTCGCCGATGCGGAAGTCGTTCCACGAGACGGTCTGCTTGATGGTCTCCGACTTGTCGCCCTCGGAGCCCCACACCGTCGGGCCGATCGCCGGCTCCTGCGAGGGGCCGACGACGACCGCTCCGGCGCCGTCACCGAACAGGAAGGCCGTGGCCCGGTCCTCCAGGTCGGTCAGGTCGCTGAGCCGCTCCACGCCGATGACGAGCACGTACTCGGCGGAGCCCTCCACGATCATGCCCTTGGCGAGGGTGAGGCCGTAGCCGAAGCCCGCGCAGCCGGCCGAGATGTCGAAGGCGGCGGCCTTGTCCGTGCCCAGCTTGTCGGCGATCTCGGTGGCGACGGCCGGGGTCTGCTTGAAGTGCGAGACGGTCGAGACGACCACGGCACCGATCTGCTCGGCGGAGATGCCGGCGTCCGCGATCGCCTTGCCGGCGGCCTCGATCGACATCGCGGCCACGGTCTCCTCGGGACCGGCCCAGTGCCGCGTCTCGATGCCGGAGCGCGAGCGGATCCACTCGTCGGACGAGTCGATCTTCTCCAGGATCACCTCGTTGGGCACCACCCGGGTCGGGCGGTAGCCGCCGACGCCGAGGATGCGCGCATAGGGGGAGCCCTTGCTGGGCTTGATCTTCGCCATCTACGGCTCCTTAGGCGCCGGCGCCGGCGTGCTCTGCGATGAGCGCGCGGGCCGCTTCGAGGTCGTCGGGGGTCTTCAGAGCGAGCGTCTTGACGCCGGGCAGGGCGCGCTTGGCCAGGCCGGTGAGCGTGCCGCCCGGGCACACCTCCAGCAGCGCGGTGACGCCCAGCTCCTGGAACGTCTGCATGCACAGGTCCCAGCGCACGGGGTTGGCGACCTGGCCGGCCAGCCGCTCCAGGACCTCGGCGCCGGTCACGACGGCCTTGCCGTCCCGGTTGGAGACGTAGGTGACCTGCGGGTCGGCGGGCGTCAGCTCCGCGATGGCCTTCTCCAGCGTCTCGACGGCCGGGGCCATGTGACGGGTGTGGAAGGCGCCGGCGACCTTCAGCGCGACGACCTTGCGGACGCCCTCGGGCTTGTCCTCGGCCAGCGCGGCCAGCTCCGCCAGCGTGCCCGCCGCGACGATCTGACCCGCGCCGTTGATGTTCGCCGGGGTCAGGCCCAGCTTCTCCAGGTGCGGGACGGTCACCTCGGGGTCGCCGCCGAGCAGCGCCGACATGCCGGTCTCGGTGATCGCGGCGGCGTCGGCCATCGCCAGACCCCGCCGGCGGACCAGACGCAGCGCGTCGGTGTCGTCCAGGACCCCGGCGAAGGCGGCCGCGGTGATCTCACCGACGCTGTGGCCCGCGACCGCGCCCGGCGCGACCTCGGCAATGTCACCGAGTGCCGCGGCGGACAGCAGGCCGGCGGCGACCAGCAGCGGCTGGGCCACGGCCGTGTCACGGATGGCGTCGGCGTCGGCCGCGGTGCCGTAGTGGACCAGGTCCAGGTCGATGGCGTCCGACCAGGCGGCGACGCGGTCCTTGGCGCCGGGCAGTTCGAGCCAGGGGGTCAGGAAGCCGGGCGTCTGGGCGCCCTGGCCGGGAGCGACGAGTACGAGCACTCTCACACTCTCTCTTGGGGACGGCCGCGGCCGCCCGTGGGGACAGGGACGAAGAACACGGGGGCGTTTTGTGGGCCCCCGACAAAACCCTATGTCTGAGGATCGCCGTCGACCAGACGCCCCAGGATGAGCGCGATCCGCAGCGTGAAGGCGGATCGTACATCCGAGGGTGACCATCCGGTGACGTCAGTCACACGTCGAAGCCGGTAGCGCACGGTGTTCGGGTGAACGAAGAGCATCCGGGCCGCGCCCTCCAGACTGCTCGCCTGCTCCAGGTAGACACTCAGGGTTTCCAGAAGCGCCGAGCCCGCTTCCTCCAACGGTCTGTAGATCTCCTCCACCAGCTGCTCGCGGGCGCTCGGATCACCCGCGATGGCGCGCTCCGGCAGGAGATCGTCCGCCAGCACCGGCCGCGGCGCGTCCTGCCAGGCGGAACAGGCCTTCAGTCCGGCGGCGGCGGCCTGCGCGGACCGGGTGGCGGCCAGCAGATCCGGTACGACGGGCCCGGCGACGACCGGACCGGCGGCGAACGGGCCGATCAGCGACTTGGCGACGGCGAGCGGATTGTCGCTCCCGCCGGCGATGACGACGAGCCGGTCCCCGAGCACCCCGGTGAGCACCTGGAGCTTGGCGTGCCGGGCGGCCCGCCGGATGGCCTCCACGGTCAGCTCGCTGTCCCCGTCGGGCGCGGTCCCGAGGACCACGCACACATGCTCGGGCGAGTTCCAGCCGAGCGCGGCCGCCCGGCTGACGGCCCCCTCGTCGGCCTCCCCGCTGAGCACGGCGTTCACGACCAGCGACTCCAGCCGCGCGTCCCAGGCACCGCGTGCCTCGGCGGCCTGGGCGTACACCTGGGCGGTGGCGAAGGCGATCTCGCGGGCGTACACGAGCAGCGCCTCGCGCAGCACTCGTTCGTCGCCGGGAGCGGCCACCTCGTCGATGGCGCTCTCCATGACCTCGATGGTGGTCCGCACCATCTCCACGGTCTGGCGCAGCGTGATGGCCCGGGTCAGCTCGCGCGGCGCGGTCCCGAAGACGTCGGTGGAGATGGCCTGCGGGGCGTCCGGGTGCCGGAACCACTCGGTGAACGCGGCGATGCCCGCCTGGGCCACGAGCCCGATCCAGGAACGGTTCTCCGGTGGCATCGCCCGGTACCACGGCAGGGTCTCGTCCATCCGCGCGATGGCCTGCGCGGCGAGTGATCCGGAGGACTTCTCCAGCCGCTTCAGGGTCGCGGAGTGCTGGTGGACGTCGTGTGCGCGGTGATCGGCGCGGGAATCCGCGTGAGGATCGCTGCTGCGGGATTCGGGTTCGGGCACGGGGACAAGCCTGCCTTATCCGGACGGCCCCGTGCGCCGCAGGGTAGGAGGCAGGTGAGAGGCGGGAGGCGCGGCGGGGCTACCGTGGTGCCCGTGATCGAGGTACGGCGCGCCGCCGAGCGCTATCGCGGAGGGGACCCGGAGGCCGGGATCGACACCTGGCACGCCTTCTCCTTCGGCCCGCACTACGACCCCGGCAACCTGCGCTTCGGCGCCGTGATCGCCTGCAACGAGGAACACCTCGCGCCCGGCGCCGGCTTCGACGAACACCCGCACAGTCACACCGAGATCGTCACCTGGGTGATCGAGGGCGAGCTGACCCACCGCGACTCCGCGGGCCACGAGACGACGGTCCGCCCCGGCGACGTGCAGCACCTCGGCGCCGCAGCGGGCGTCCGCCACGTGGAGCGCAACGACGGCGCGGTCCCGCTGGTCTTCCTCCAGATGTGGCTGGCGCCGAGGGAGCCGGGCGGCGACCCGTCGTACGCCATCGTCCCGGGCATCGCCGACGCCACGCCCTACGCCCTCCCGGCGGCCGGCGCCATGCTCCACGTCCGCCGCCTGGCCCCGGGGGAGCGGACGGCGGTCCCGGACGGGGCGTACGTCTACGTCCATGTGATCCGGGGCACGGTCCGGCTGGCGCAGGAGGAGCTGGCGGCGGGCGACTCGGCCCGGATCACCGGGGCGCGGGACCTGGCGGCGCTGGGGGCGACGGAGGCCGAGCTGCTGATGTGGGAGATGGCGGGGTGAGAGCCGGCTCAGCCGCGCACTTCCGCCAGCACCGCGTCCGTGAACACCGGCCACGCCTCGATCGCCCAGGGCCCGAACGCGCGGTCCGCCAGGGCGACCCCCGCCACCCCCGCGTCCGGGTCGATCCACAGGAACGTACCCGCCTGACCGAAGTGACCGAAGGTCCGCGGGGACGACGAACTTCCCGTCCAGTGCGGTGACTTGGCGTCGCGGATCTCGAAACCCAGTCCCCAGTCGTTCGGGTTCTGGTGGCCGTAGCCCGGCAGGACGCCCTTCGTCCCCGGGTACTGCACCGTCATCGCCTGTGCCACCGTCCGCGGATCCAGCAGCCGGGGCGCCTGCACCTCCGCCGCGAACCGCAGCAGGTCCGCGACCGTGGACACCCCGTCCTTGGCGGGAGAGCCGGCCAGCGACGTCGACGTCATCCCCAGCGGCTCCAGCACCGCCTGCCGCAGATACTCGGCGAACGGGATGTCCGTGGCCTTGGCGATGTGGTCGCCGAGCTGCTCGAAACCGGCGTTGGAGTACAGCCGCCGCTCCCCGGCCGGCGCCGTCACCCGGTGCTCGTCGAAGGCCAGCCCGGAGGTGTGCGCGAGCAGGTGCCGCACGGTCGCACCGGGCGGACCGGCCGGCTCGTCCAGCTCGATCGCGCCCTCCTCGTACGCCACGAGCGCCGCGTACGCCGCCAGCGGCTTGGTGACCGAGGCGAGCGGAAAGCGGTGCCCGACGGGGCCGTGCGTGCCGAGGACGGTCCCGTCGGCCCGTACGACACCCGCCGCCGCGGTGGGCACGGGCCAGTTCTCGATCGACGCGAGGCTCTTCAGCGACATGGGGAACGACATGGGGGCGAGCCTATGCGGCTCACAGCAGCAGCCGCATCGACGGGTCCGGGTCACGGGTGAAGCCGAGGGAGGCGTACAGCGGCTCGGCCTCCGGGGAGGCGTTGAGCAGCACGTGCCCGGCTCCCTGTGCGCGGAACCAGGCCAGCAGCTCCTCCATGCACGCGCGCGCGTACCCGCGCCGCCGGGCGTCCGGGTCGGTCGCCACGCTGAAGACGTGTCCGACGCGGCCGTGCGGGTTGCCGGCCTTCCCGATGCGGTACTCCAGAGTCCCGACCGTCAGCGCGGCCAGCGCCCCCGGCCGCTCGGGATGGTCCACGACGAAGGCCGCGAAGTCCCCGGCCTCCCCGGCGAGCCGCGCGGTGAGCGTCGGCAGGGACTCGGCGTGCCAGTCGGTCGATCCGTTCCGCCCCGTGACCGGCAGCGCGTCGATCATGACCTGGCGCAGCCGCAGCACTTCCACGGCGTCCTCGGGCAGGGCCCGGCGTGCAAGACTCATGCGGCGCACGCTAACCAACCGCCCCGGTGCGCGTCCCGCGTATTTCTTACCGGGTTCCGCTTGCTTGGAGCGCACTCGAAGGCCATAGCGTGGGGCCATGACGGTGACGCAGACCAAGCCGGCGGACCCCGCACGCACGGCCCCCGCAGACATCTGCTCCGCCCCACCCCGACGCCATCCCCGCCCCGACGGCCAGGACCGCTACACGATCAGCGAGGTCGTCGTGTTCACCGGCCTGACCGCGCACACCCTGCGCTGGTACGAGCGGATCGGGCTGATGCCGCACGTCGACCGCTCCCACACCGGCCAGCGCCGCTACAGCAACCGCGACCTGGACTGGCTGGACTTCGTGACGAAGCTGCGGCTGACGGGCATGCCGGTGGCGGACATGGTGCGGTACGCGGAGCTGGTGCGGGAGGGCGAGAGCACGTACGCCGAGCGCCAGGAACTGCTGGAGTCGACCCGCAGGGACGTCCTGACCCGCATCGCGGAGCTGCACGACACCCTGTCCGTCCTGGACCACAAGATCAGCTTCTACGCGGCGGGGAAGTGATCCCGCGCCCCTGACCCGGATCCCCCGAACCGCTACAGCTCGGCCAGCAACTCGGCCTTCTTGGAGGAGAATTCCTCGTCGGTGACCAGTCCGGCCTGGTGCAGCTCCCCGAGATGCCGGATCCGCTCGGCGATGTCGGCGGGGTCCCGCCGCGCCGGGGCCGGTACCACGGGCACCGGCCCTCGCGCGCGTACGGCCGCCAGGACCGCCGCGGCGAACGGCAGCGACTCGTGCACCGGGCCGTACCCCAGCCCGAAGACCACGGCCGCCGGGTCCTGGTCGGCCTGCAGCGCCGGGGCCGACGAGTCGGCCGGGCGCCTGATCAGCCGCAGATGCCCCTCGAAGACCTCCGGCGAGCGCCACTGCACCCCGCTGAGGTCGGTGACCGCGAAGCTCTGGTCGCCCGCCTTCCACTTCGCCGAGGACGCGCCCGTCCAGGACCAGCGGAACTGCACGGCCGTCCCGTCGAAGGAGGCCTTCCCGTCGTACGCCTTGAAGTGCAGCGGCGCCTCGGGCGCGGCCACCAGGTGACGGTCGGCCGGCCCGGACTCGGTCAGCAGCCCCTTCAGCTCGTCCGCGTAGTACTCGGCGAGCGTCTCCCGCTCGGCCGGCAGCACCAGCCGGTACGGATCGGAGCCGTCCTTGAGCTGCCCGTCGGCCGCCTCCAGCAGCGGATCGGCGCCGGCGCGCGGCAGCAGCCGCAGGACGACGGTGCCGCGCTTGCCCGGGGCGAGGCTCACGCCCTCGACCGCGGACAGCGGGATGCGCCGTTCGCCGAGCGCCTGGAACAGCTTCGGTGTCCGAATCCCCCGTTCGTAACGGATGAGCACGGAGTCGGACTCGAACTCCCAGACGGCATGAAAACCCGCCAGTACGTCACCCATGCGGCTCATCGTATGCGGCACGTCCTCCTCCGTCGCCACCCGCGCAGACCGCACTTCCTGCTGTTTCTACGCGCGTCCGGCCGCAGCCGTGCCGGGCGCACCGGCCCGGCACGCGTCGTTGTCCCGGGCGCAGGTCACCGCGTCGTACGCGCCGACGCCGACGTCGGCGAGGTTGCGCAGGCTGTCCGTGCCGGGCTGGAAGTAGCCCGCGTGGCCCTGGGCGTCCCGGGCCGACAGCACGCGCGCGCCGAACGCCGAGGACACCGGGTCGGCACCATGGCCGAGCCCGCCCAGCTCCAGGTACGGCACGTCCTGGATCCAGTCGGTGGCGTCCCGCATCGCCCACACCCGGGCGCCGGTGCGCAGATGGGAGGCCTCGGAGACCCGCATGCCGGGGCTCGCGGCCACCGCTATGTCGGACACCCGGCGGGGCATGTCGTGCGCGGCGACGCCGCAGAGCACCGAGCCGTAGCTGTGGCAGATCGTCGCCACCGGCGCCGTGCCGGGCAGGGCGTCCAGCAGGGCGTTCAGCCGCAGGGCCCCCTCCGCCGCGCGCAGGCCGGTGGCCGCGTCCACGCCGAGCCCGTCGGGCGCGGTGTAGTCGGCCCAGGCGATCACGGCCGTACGGGTGCCGGGGCTCGCCTTGCGCTCCTGCGCGTACAGCGCCCCGGCCATGCCGACCGGGGCGGTGTACGGGCGGTTGGTCTTCTGGAAGGTGAGCAGGTCGGTGTCGACGCCCGGGACGACGACCGAGATCCGCCGGGCCTCGTCCAGGTTTCCGAACACCTCGGCGATCCGGCCCGTGCCCTCGGGGTCGAAGGCGAGGATCTGCCGGCCGGGCGTGAGCAGGGACTCGTAGCGGTGCATACGACGGCCCGCGTCCTGGTGCCCGGCCGCGCTGAGCCGGCTGTCGTGCATGCGCTCCTGCTCGACCTTGCGGGCCTGCTCCATCGCGATGCGGTTGGCGCTGTAGCGCAAGGTGACCGGGGCGCCGTTCATGTTGCCGACGGCGAGCGGATAGCGGTGGGCGAGGCGGCTCTGGTCCGCGGGGGAGAGGGACGCGAAGTAACGGGTGAGCCGCGCCGGGTCGGTCTCGGGGTCCGGCAGGCGGTGGCCGTGCAGCCGGCCGTGCTCCCACGCGGAGACCGAGGCCTGAAGGGCCGTCGACTCCCGGTGGCTGCGCAGGGCGGTCCAGCCGGTGGTCGCGAGCATCACGAACACCACGGCCAGCGCCAGGAGTGCGCGCCAGACGTTCAGTTGCGGGGAGGTGTCGAAGGAAGTCACTGGGAGGACACACTAGGAGAACGAGACGGTCTCGCGGTAACCGAGTGACAGGTATCACGTTTCGCCGAAGATCGAACGCCCCGTCAGTCGGGCCTGCCGGCCCCGCTCGTACGCCAGTTGCCGGTGAGCGCCGGACCCACCTGATCGAGGTAGGACGCGGTGAGTTGACGGATCGACTCCAGGCTGAAGTCCTCGCCCGTGCACCACTGCCGCTCGGTGACCCTTATCACCCCGCCGAACACGGCCACCGCCAGCCTCGGCCGGGGGTCGGCGTCCGGGTCGACGCCCTCGCGCTCGGCCAGCAGCCTCGCGATCGTCTCCTCGGTCGCGGCCGAGCGGCGCAGATGCGCGGCGAGCAGCGCCGGCGTCGACTCGATCGTGCGGTACATGCGCAGATACAGCTCGACCGGCACGGCCGACTCGACCGTCTCGCGGATCGCGTCCCAGCCCTCCAGCACCGCCTGGCGCAGCGCCTCCATCGGGGACTCGTGTGCGGGCCGCGTCCGTACGCACGCCAGGAAGTGCTGTTCGGTCATGTCCTGCACCGCGAACGCCGCGTCCTCCTTGCCGGCGAAGTACCGGAAGAAGGTGCGCTGCGAGACGTCGACGGCCTCGGCGATCTCGTCGACGGTGGTGTGCTCGTACCCCTGGGTGGTGAACAGTTCGAGGGCGGCTCGCAGCAGCGAATCCCGGGTGCGCTGTTTCTTGCGTTCGCGCAGAGTTTTCACACGTGTCAGTTACTGACATGTGAAATCGTTTGTCAACTGTCAGCTGCTGTCACTAGCCTCGAACGTATGACTAGTCAGACCACTCTCGACGCCTCGGGGGCGGGGGACGGGGCGCCGACGGCCCCGCTCGAGGCGCCCCCTTCCGCAGGGCTGCGCGGCCATCCGTGGTTCACCCTCATCACGGTCGCCGTAGGGGTCATGATGGTGGCCCTCGACGGCACCATCGTGGCCATCGCGAACCCCGCGATCCAGAAGGACCTCGACGCGAGCTTCGCCGACGTCCAGTGGATCACCAACGGATACTTCCTCGCCCTCGCGGTCTCCCTGATCACCGCGGGCAAGCTCGGCGACCGCTTCGGGCACCGCCAGACCTTCCTGATAGGCGTGACCGGCTTCGCCGCCGCCTCCGGCGCCATCGGGCTGTCGAACAGCATCGCCGCCGTCGTCACCTTCCGCGTCTTCCAGGGCCTGTTCGGCGCCCTGCTGATGCCGGCCGCGCTCGGCCTGCTGCGGGCCACCTTCCCGGCCGAGAAGCTCAACATGGCGATCGGCATCTGGGGCATGGTGATCGGTGCGTCCACCGCGGGCGGCCCGATCCTCGGCGGCGTCCTCGTCGAGCGCGTCAGCTGGCAGTCCGTGTTCTTCATCAACGTGCCGGTCGGCGCCGTCGCCCTGGCCCTCGGCCTGCTGATCCTGCTCGACCACCGCGCCGAGAACGCCCCGCGCTCCTTCGACGTCCTCGGCATCGGACTGCTCTCCGGCGCCATGTTCTGCCTGGTCTGGGCGCTCATCAAGGCCCCGACGTGGGGCTGGGGCGACGGGAAGACCTGGGCGTTCATCGCCGCCTCGGTCCTGCTCTTCGCGCTCTTCTCGGTCTGGGAGACGAGGGTCGCCGAACCGCTGATCCCCCTCGGCCTGTTCCGCTCGGTCCCGCTCTCGGCGGGCGTGGTCCTGATGGTCCTGATGGCCATCGCCTTCATGGGCGGCCTGTTCTTCGTGACGTTCTACCTCCAGAACGTGCACGGGCTGACCCCGATCAAGGCCGGTCTGCACCTGCTGCCGCTCACCGGCATGATGATCGTCGGCTCGCCGCTGGCCGGCGCCGCGATCACGAAGCTCGGCCCGCGCATCCCGCTGGCCGGCGGCATGGCCGCGACCGCCGTCGCGATGTACGGCATGTCGACGCTCAAGGCCGACACCGGCAGCGGTGTCATGTCGATCTGGTTCGCGCTGCTCGGCTTCGGCCTCGCGCCGGTCATGGTCGGCGCCACCGAGGTCATCGTCGGCAACGCCCCCATGGAACTGTCCGGTGTCGCGGGCGGCCTCCAGCAGGCGGCCATGCAGATCGGCGGCAGCCTCGGTACGGCCGTGCTCGGCGCCGTGATGGCCTCCAAGGTCGACAGCGACCTGGCGGGCAACTGGACCGGGGCGGGGCTGCCGAAGCTGACCCCGGATCAGCTGGGCAAGGCCTCCGAGGCGGTCCAGGTCGGCGTGGCGCCGCTGCCCAAGGGCACGCCGGAGCCGGTCGCCACGAAGATCACCGAGGTCGCGCACCACACGTTCATCTCCGGCATGAGCCTCGCCTCCCTGGTCGCGGCCGGCGTGGCGGCGGTCGCCATCCTCGTCGCGCTGCTCACCAAGCGGGGTGCGAACGCCGAGGCGGGCGCGGGCGTGGGTCACATCTGATGCCGATCCGGGCGGAGTTCACCTATCAGGGTGACGCCGCTCAAGATCCCTCGCACCGGGCGCGCGCCGCAGGTCACAGTGGGTCAAGTCCTCCGCAGGGCATGGGAGGACGACCGGGCCACGGCGCGCGCTGCGGAGGGGGCGGCGCGCGTCAGCCTGCGGCGCTTCGGCCGACGGCAACTGAGGTGGTGTCACTTCGCCGTTGCCGGGCGCGGGTCCGTGGTGGTCACTCGCGCAGTTCCCCGCGCCCCTTCAGGGCGCTCGACTGCAGCCCGCCAAGGGGCGCGGGGAAATGCGCGACCAGCCACGAACCACCGGCGCCCGGCAACGGCGAAGTGAGCCCTCCCCGGTCGCCGTCGGCCGAAGCCGAGCGCAGCGTTACGCGTCGCCGCCCGCCGCTCCCGGATGCGCGGCGGTGACATCCAGCAACTGGTACCGGTCGACGGCCTGCTTCAGCACGGACCGGTCGACCTTGCCCTCCCGGGCCAGCTCGGTCAGGACCGCCACCACGATCGACTGCGCGTCGATGTGGAAGAAGCGCCGCGCCGCGCCCCGGGTGTCGGCGAAGCCGAAGCCGTCCGCGCCCAGCGACTGGTACGTGCCCGGCACCCACCGCGCGATCTGGTCCGGAACCGAGCGCATCCAGTCGGACACGGCCACGAACGGCCCCTCGGCGCCGCCGAGTTTGCGCGTCACGTACGGCACGCGCTGATCCTCCTCCGGGTGGAGGAGGTTGTGCTCCTCGCACGCCACCGCCTCGCGGCGCAGCTCGTTCCAGGAGGTGGCCGACCAGACGTCGGCGCGTACGTTCCAGTCCTCGGCGAGGATCCTCTGCGCCTCCAGCGCCCACGGCACCGCCACGCCCGACGCCATGATCTGCGCCGGGATCGAGCCCGCCGTGCCCGGAGCGATCCGGTGGACGCCCTTGAGGATGCCCTCGACGTCCACGTCCGCCGGCTCGGCCGGGTGCCGGATGGGCTCGTTGTAGACGGTCAGGTAGTAGAAGACGTCCTCGCCGTGCGGGTGTTCGGCGTCGCCGCCGTACATCCGGCGCAGGCCGTCCTGCACGATGTGCGCGATCTCGTACGCGTACGCCGGGTCGTAGGCCACGCACGCCGGGTTGGTCGAGGCGAGCAACTGCGAGTGGCCGTCGGCGTGTTGGAGTCCCTCACCGGTCAGAGTCGTACGGCCGGCGGTCGCACCCAGTACGAAAC
Organism: Streptomyces sp. MUSC 14; assembly: GCF_001866675.1. Taxonomy (NCBI): domain Bacteria; kingdom Bacillati; phylum Actinomycetota; class Actinomycetes; order Kitasatosporales; family Streptomycetaceae; genus Streptomyces; species Streptomyces sp. MUSC 14. The sequence continues at coordinate 216,484 of NZ_MLYN01000007.1, read as the reverse complement.
CGCGCGCCAGCTGGTCGGCCATCTGCCAGAACTGGTCGCCGGTGCGCTGGAAACCGAACATCGAGTAGAAGACGTAGACCGGGATCAGCGGCTCGCCGTGCGTGGCGTAGGCCGAGCCCGCCGCGATCAGGGACGCCGTGCAGCCCGCCTCGGAGATGCCGTCGTGCAGCATCTGGCCGGTCGGTGACTCCTTGTAGGCGAGCAGCAGTTCGCGGTCCACCGACTCGTACTGCTGGCCAAGCGGGTTGTAGATCTTCGCGCTCGGGAAGAAGGAGTCCATGCCGAACGTGCGGTACTCGTCCGGTGCGATCAGTACGAAGCGCCGGCCGATCTCCTTGTCCCGCATGAGGTCCTTGAGGAGCCGGACGAACGCCATCGTCGTCGCGATGGACTGCTGGCCCGTGCCCTTCTTCACCGTCGCGTACGTCTTGTCGTCCGGGAGCGGCAGTGGCGCGGAGCGCACGACGCGCGTCGGGACGTACCCGCCGCACTGCTTGCGCATGTCGTGCATGTACTGGATCTCGTCGGTGTCCCGGCCCGGGTGGTAGTACGGCGGCGGGCCGGACTCCAGCTGCTGGTCGGTGATCGGCAGGTGCAGGCGGTCGCGGAAGCGCTTGAGGTCGTCGACCGTCAGCTTCTTCATCTGGTGCGTGGCGTTGCGGCCCTCGAAGTTGGGGCCCAGCGTCCAGCCCTTGATCGTCTTGGCCAGGATGACCGTCGGCTGGCCCTTGTGCTCCTTGGCCGCCGTGAACGCCGCGTAGATCTTGCGGTGGTCGTGGCCGCCGCGGCCCAGGTGCAGGATCTGGTCGTCGGTCATGTTCTCGACCATGGCGCGCAGCCGGTGGTCGTCGCCGAAGAAGTGGTCCCGGATGTAGGCGCCCGACTCCGTGGCGTACGTCTGGAACTGGCCGTCCGGGGTGTTGTTCATCTTGTTGACGAGGATGCCGTCCCGGTCCTGCGCGAGCAGCGGGTCCCAGGTGCGGTCCCAGATCAGCTTGATCACGTTCCAGCCGGCGCCCCGGAAGATCGACTCCAGCTCCTGGATGATCTTGCCGTTGCCGCGCACCGGTCCGTCCAGCCGCTGCAGGTTGCAGTTGACCACGAAGGTCAGGTTGTCCAGGCCCTCGCGGGCCGCGATGGACAGCTGGCCGAGCGACTCCGGCTCGTCCATCTCGCCGTCGCCGAGGAACGCCCACACATGGGAGGCGGAGGTGTCGGCGATGCCGCGCGCCTCCATGTAGCGGTTCATCCGGGCCTGGAAGATCGCGCCGAGCGGGCCGAGGCCCATGGAGACCGTCGGGAACTCCCAGAAGTCCGGCATCGAGCGCGGGTGCGGGTAGCTGGACAGGCCGTTCGGGTACTTCGACTTCTCCTGGCGGAAGCCGTCGAGCTGGTCCTCGGTGAGCCGGTCGAGCAGGTACGCGCGCGCGTAGATGCCGGGGGAGGCGTGGCCCTGGAAGAAGACCTGGTCGCCGCCCTTGCCGTCGTCCTTGCCGCGGAAGAAGTGGTTGAAGCCGACGTCGTACAGCGAGGCGGAGGAGGCGAAGGTGGCGATGTGGCCGCCGACGCCGATGCCCGGGCGCTGGGCGCGCGAGACCATCACGGCCGCGTTCCAGCGGGTCGCGTTGAGGATCTTGCGCTCGATCTCCTCGTTGCCCGGGAAGAACGGCTCGCTCTTGGTCGGGATCGTGTTGACGTAGTCCGTGCTGCGCATCTCGGGTACGGCCACGCGCTTCTCGCGGGCCCGCTCGATCAGGCGGAGCATGAGGTAGCGGGCCCGCTCCCGCCCGCGCTCGTCCACGGCGGCGTCGAGGGAGTCGAGCCACTCCTGGGTCTCTTCGGGATCGAAGTCAGGAACCTGACTCGGAAGGCCGCCAATGATGATCGGGTTGCGATCGGATCCGGAAGCCACGCTGTTCCTTACCTGTCAGAGGGCCGTTTTTCTGCTGTTTTCTGCTGTTTTCTGCTTGTCCGCACCTGCCTACACCGTTCCCCATCGTCTACCTCGGGGCCGCCTACGTCATCTCCACCAGTGATTTCCGTCGAGGGAAGTCGAGGGAGGCCGAGAGAAGAGCGACCCGCAAAACAGGCAAATGCGTGTGATTTGGGTCACTCTGGATCGAGGTGTGGTGCCAGAAGTTGCGGTGACAAGGTCGGGATCGTCACCGTTTCGGCGGTCCGGAGGGCCGGGTACTTGCGCGATCCGCCCCGCACGTGTGGACTACGGCCAAGCATCACGCGCACGCGCGTGGCTGAGTTGTTCCCGAAAACATGATCAGGAGGCAGACCGTGAGCGCGACCGCGGACCACGCGGAGACGAGCCTGGCCGTCAGGCTGGGTTTCCAGCCCGACCAGGTGGTCCAGGAGATCGGCTACGACGACGACGTCGACCAGGAACTCCGTGAGTCCATCGAACAGGTCACCGGCACCGAGCTGGTGGACGAGGACTACGACGACGTGGCCGATGCCGTGTTGCTGTGGTTCCGCGACGAGGACGGCGACCTGACGGACGCGCTGGTCGATGCCATCGGGTTCCTCGAAGAGGACGGCCACATCGTCCTGCTGACGCCGAAGACCGGCCGGGACGGGTACGTCGAGCCCAGCGACATCAACGACGCGACGCAGACGGCCGGCCTGTCGCAGACCAAGAGCATCAGCGCGGGCAAGGACTGGAACGGCAGCAAGCTGTCGACCCCGAAGAGCGCCAAGCGCTGACGGTCTCCCGCAGGTGAGCGTGGCGGGGGCGGCGGTCCCTCAGGGTGACCGCCGCCCCCGTCGCCGTAGGCTGTTCTCCTCCGGAACACCCTCCGAACAGCCCACCGAAAGGGAAACATCCCGATGGCGATCCAGGTCGGCGACAAGGCCCCCGACTTCGAGCTCAAGGACAACCACGGCGCCACCGTGAAGCTCTCGGACTTCCGGGGCGAGAAGAAGGTCGTCCTGCTCTTCTACCCCTTCGCCTTCACCGGTGTGTGCACCGGCGAGCTGTGCGAGGTGCGCGACAACCTGCCGAAGTTCGCCGACCGCGACACCCAGGTGCTCGCCGTCTCCAACGACTCCATCCACACCCTGCGCGTCTTCGCCGAGCAGGAAGGCCTGGAGTACCCGCTGCTGAGCGACTTCTGGCCGCACGGCAACGTCTCGCGCGCGTACGGCGTCTTCGACGAGGACAAGGGTTGCGCCGTGCGGGGCACCTTCATCATCGACAAGGAGGGTGTCGTGCGCTGGACCGTGATCAACGGCCTGCCCGACGCCCGTGACCTGGACGAGTACGTGAAGGCGCTCGACACCCTCTAGGCCGACCGTGGGCCGACACCTGTGCGTCGTCGGGCCCAGGGTCTGCGGGGGGGCGGGAACCCGTCACTAGGATCGGCACGTTGATCCCGTATCCGAAGCACGACGGGGCTCCCCGCCCCCGGACACCACATGGAGGACTCGTGGGAGTCAGCCTCAGCAAGGGCGGCAACGTATCGCTGACGAAGGAGGCCCCGGGCCTGACCGCGGTCCTCGTCGGTCTGGGCTGGGACGCCCGCACCACGACCGGCAGCGACTTCGACCTCGACGCCAGCGCGCTGCTGCTGAACAACGCCGGCAAGGTCGCGAGCGACCAGCACTTCGTCTTCTTCAACAACCTCAAGAGCCCCGACGGCTCCGTCGAGCACACCGGTGACAACCTCACCGGTGAGGGCGAGGGCGACGACGAGGCCATCAAGGTCAACCTGGCCGGCGTCCCGGCCGACATCGAGAAGATCGTCTTCCCGGTGTCGATCTACGACGCCGAGAACCGCCAGCAGTCCTTCGGCCAGGTCCGCAACGCCTACATCCGGGTGCTGAACCAGGCCGGCGGCCAGGAGATCGCCCGCTACGACCTGAGCGAGGACGCCTCCACCGAGACCGCGATGGTCTTCGGTGAGCTGTACCGCAACGGCGCGGAGTGGAAGTTCCGCGCCATCGGCCAGGGCTACGCCTCCGGGCTGCGCGGCATCGCCCAGGACTTCGGCGTCAACGTCTGACGACCGGCGTCCGACCCCGCAACCGTCCGGCGCCGCACCGTTTAGGGGCGGCGCCGGACGCGCAGGACAACCAGAGAAGTACCACTAGGGGAGGACCACCATCATGGGCGTCACGCTCGCCAAGGGAGGCAACGTCTCCCTCTCCAAAGCCGCACCCAACCTCACGAACGTCATGATCGGGCTCGGCTGGGACGCGCGGTCCACCACCGGCGCCCCCTTCGACCTGGACGCCAGCGCGCTGCTGTGCGGCGCCGGCAACCGGGTGCTGGGCGACGAGTGGTTCGTCTTCTACAACCAGCTCAAGAGCCCCGACGGCTCCGTCGAGCACACCGGTGACAACCTCACCGGTGAGGGCGAGGGCGACGACGAATCGATTCTGGTCGACCTCGCCAAGGTCCCGCCGCAGTGCGAGAAGATCGCCTTCCCCGTCTCGATCCACATGGCGGACGAGCGCGGTCAGACCTTCGGCCAGGTCTCCAACGCGTTCATCCGCGTGGTCAACCAGGCCGACGGCCAGGAGCTGGCGCGCTACGACCTGAGCGAGGACGCCTCCACCGAGACCGCCATGATCTTCGGCGAGCTCTACCGATACCAGGGCGAATGGAAGTTCCGCGCCGTCGGCCAGGGCTACGCCTCCGGGCTGCGCGGCATCGCCCTCGACTTCGGGGTGAACGTTTCGTAGCCATTGGTACCGCCGGTAGGGTGCACCTCTAGACTCGGGGTCAACGTTTAGCAAAGCCGAGTACGGCGCGGGGGAGACCCTCCCCCCAGACTTCGTTCTGGGAGGTGCCCCCAAAGATGATTGGGTAGCCAGTGCTTCTGAAAACCTTCGGCTGGTCGTTCGCGGTCACCGCGCTCGGCCTCGTCGCCGCAGTCTTCTACGGAGGCTGGGAGGCCTTCGGGGTCGTGGCGATCCTCGCTGTCCTCGAGATCTCCCTGTCCTTCGACAACGCCGTGGTCAACGCCGGAATCCTGAAGAAGATGAATGCCTTCTGGCAGAAGATCTTCCTCACGGTCGGCGTCCTGATCGCCGTGTTCGGCATGCGGCTGGTCTTCCCCGTCGTCATCGTGGCCATCACGGCGAAGCTCAACCCCTACGACGCCGTCCACCTGGCGCTCACGGACAAGGACCAGTACCAGCAGCTGGTCACCGACGCCCACCCGGCGATCGCCGCCTTCGGCGGGATGTTCCTGCTGATGATCTTCCTCGACTTCATCTTCGAGGACCGGGACATCCAGTGGCTGCGCTGGATCGAGCGGCCCCTGGCCAAGCTCGGCAAGGTCGACATGCTGTCGGTCTGCATCGCCCTGATCGTCCTGCTGATCACCTCCTTCACCTTCGCCACCCACGCCCACCAGCACGGCGGCGCCCATGTCGACAAGGCCCAGACGGTCCTGATCTCCGGCATCGCCGGCCTGATCACGTACATGATCGTCGGCGGTCTGTCCGGCTACTTCGAGGACCGGCTGGAGGAAGAGGAGGAGCGCGAGCACGAGGAGGAGGAAGAGGCCGTCCGCACCGGCAAGAAGAAGTCGGCGGTGCTGCTGGCCGGCCAGGCCGCGTTCTTCATGTTCCTCTACCTGGAGGTCCTGGACGCGTCCTTCTCCTTCGACGGGGTGATCGGCGCCTTCGCCATCACCAACGACATCGTGATGATGGCCCTCGGTCTCGGCATCGGCGCGATGTACGTCCGCTCGCTCACGGTCTACCTGGTCCGCCAGGGCACCCTCGACGACTACGTCTACCTGGAGCACGGCGCCCACTACGCCATCGGCGCCCTGGCCGTGATCCTCATGGTCACCATCCAGCACGAGATCAACGAGGTCATCACCGGTCTCGTCGGTGTCGTCCTGATCGCCCTGTCCTTCTGGTCCTCCGTCCGCCGCAACCGTGCCCTTGAGGCGGCCGGCGAGGGCAGCGACGCCCCGGCCGAGGTGTCCTCAGGGGTGTGACGCCCCCGCGGGTGAGGAACGCTCTGAACGGGGCGGCCGGCGCAGGCCGGCCGCCCCGTCGGCGTGCAGGGGCGGCGACGTACCGGCGTACAGCCATGTGACCTGGGGGCGGGAATGGGTTTCTTCGACGGACTGCGGGGCGCCAGCGCCGCCAACTTCGACTCGGGCGAGGCCGCGACCGGCTCCATCCAGATGTCGGCACGGCACCACACGGTGTCCCTCACCAAACAGGGCGCGGCCACGGGCAATCTGCGGGTCAACCTGACCTGGCGGATGCGCACGTCCGACGACTTCGACAGCACCGCACGCACCAGCCTCTTCCGGCACCCTTTCAAGGCGCTCAAGCCGCCGGAGGTGCTCGGGCACGGCCAGAGCATGGTCAACGTCGACCTCGACCTCGGCTGCCTGTACGAGCTGGCCGACGGCACGAAGGGCGTCGTCCAGCCGCTCGGCAACCTCCTCGGCGACGTCAACGCCCCGCCGTACATCAAACTCAGCGGCGACGACCGGTTCGGCTCGGCGTCGGGCGAGACGATGTACGTCAACCTCGACCACCGCGACCAGATCAAACGCCTGCTGGTCTTCGTCTACATCTACGACCAGACCCCGGCCTTCGACCGTACCCACGCCATCGTCACGCTCTACCCCGGCAACGGCCCGCGCATAGAGATCGGCCTCGACGAGCGCCATCCGCAGGCGCGCTCGTGTGCCGTGGTGATGATCGAGAACGTGAAGGACGAACTGCTCGTGCGCCGCGAGGTGAAGTTCGTGTACGGCTTCCAGGGCGAGCTGGACCGGCTGTACGGGTGGGGCCTGCAGTGGGGCAGGGGCTACAAGACGGCGGACCGGTGAGGGCGGGCCCCCTCACCGCCCGATGAACTGGGGCCCCTGCGGCGGCAGCCGGAAGTTCGGGTCCAGCGGCCCGGCGGGCACCGGCACGGGCTGCGGCTGGGGGTAGCCGTACGCCGGCGCGCCAGACGTCGGCTGGGGATAGCCGTACGCGGGCGGCTGCTGCGGCACGACCGACGTCGCCTGCTCGGGCGGCAGCGGCTGGGAGGCCGTGAGCTCCGGCTCCGGCCCGGCCCCCTCCGACTCGTCCACCGAGATGCCGAAGTCCGTCGCGAGGCCCTTCAGCCCGTCCTGGTACCCCTCGCCCACCGCGCGGAACTTCCAGCCCTCCCCGCGCCGGTACAGTTCGCCGCAGATCATCGCGGTCTCCGCGCCGGTCTCCGGCTTGATCTCGAAGGTGGCCAGCGGCTCCCCGTCGGCGGCTGTGTCCGAAGCGTCGTACAGCAGGATGCACAGCGCCGGCACCTGGTCGAACGTGACGCCGTCCGCGGAGGCGACGAGCACGATCCGCCCGACGCCCGGCTCGACACCGGGAAGGTCTGACTGGATCGTGTCCGTCAGCCCCTCGGTGACCCGCTTCTTGCCGAGCCGCCACACCTTTCCGGACGGGTGCCGGGGCTGGTTGTAGAAGACGAAGTCCTCGTCCGAGCGCACACGGCCGTCGGGGCCCAGCAGCAGGGCCGAGGCGTCCACGTCCGGGACCCCCTGCCCGGGCGTCCAGCGCAGCACGGCGCGGACCGTGGTGGCCTCCAGCGGGACGTTCGACCCCTTCAGCATGGCGTGCGTCATGCGGTCATCCTGCCCTCTCGGTCCTGGTCACGACAATGCGGGGGTAGGGCCGCCGACGGTCGCCGACACAAGTGGGTTACCGGAAATTCATGCCCGCAGGGAACCTCGGACACGGCTCCCTACGTACTATTACCGGCCACCTTTTACCGAACCCACAGAATCGGGCCCGCGCCCATGGGGAGTCCTATGCGTCATTTCGGGCACATCGCCCCCGAGGTGCGGCGGCGCCTGTTCCACCGGGAGCCGGCCGCGTTCACCGCCGACTCCCCGGCCCGGCTGCTCGCCGCCGCCCTCGGAGCCACCCTGTACAGCCCGGCCACCCGGCCGCGGCTCGCCGACGACATCGTCAAACAGGCCGGGAACGGCGTGATCTCGATGGTGCTGTGCCTGGAGGACTCCATCGACGACGCGGACGTCGTGGCCGGCGAGGAGAACCTCGTCCGCCAGTTCGCCGACCTCGCCGCCCGGCCCGGCTGCGAGCCGCCGCTGCTCTTCATCCGGGTGCGCGCCCCCGAGCAGATACCCGACCTCGTACGACGGCTCGGCGCGTCCGTGCGGCTGCTGTCCGGCTTCGTGCTGCCCAAGTTCACCGAGGAGCGCGGCATCCCGTTCCTGGAGGCACTGACGGCCGCCGAGGCCGAGAGCGGCCGCCGGCTGTTCGCCATGCCCGTCCTGGAATCCCCCGAGCTGCTCTACCGCGAGTCCCGGGTGGACACCCTGGAGGGCATCTTCCGCGCGGTCGACAAGTTCCGCGACCGGGTGCTCGCGCTGCGCCTCGGCGTCACCGACTTCTGCTCGTCCTACGGGCTGCGCCGCGCCCCCGACATGACCGCCTACGACGTCCAGATCGTCGCCTCGGTGATCGCCGACGTCGTGAACATGCTGGGCCGGGCCGACGGCACCGGATTCACCGTGACCGGGCCCGTGTGGGAGTACTTCCGCCTCTCCGAGCGCATGTTCAAGCCCCAGCTGCGGCAGAGCCCCTTCCTGGAGGTGCAGGCCGTCGAGCTGCGCGAGAAGCTGATCGAGCACGCCATGGACGGACTGCTGCGGGAGATCTCCCTCGACCACGCCAACGGCCTGCTCGGCAAGACCTGCATCCACCCCTCCCATGTGCTGCCCGTGCACGCGCTGTCCGTGGTCAGCCACGAGGAGTACAGCGACGCCCAGGACATCCTGCGGCCGGAACGCGGCGGCGGGGGTGTGCTCAGATCGGCCTACACGAACAAGATGAACGAAGTGAAGCCGCATCGCGCCTGGGCCGAGCGGACCCTGCTGCGCGCCGAGGCGTTCGGTGTGGCCCACGAGGACGTCGGCTTCGTGGAGCTGCTCGCCGCCGGGATAAGGGACGCATGAGGAACGCAGTGAACGACGGGGTCTGGTCCGGCAGTTGGGTCGCGCAGCGGCTCGGGGTCGAACTCGTGGGGGACGCCGGGCTGCGCTCCCTGCTGGGGCTCGCCCTGCGGCGCAACCCCAAGCGGGCCCATCTGCTGGTGTCGAACGTCCTCGGCAAGCACGTGCCGCAGTCGCCCTCCGTGGTCTACGGGCACGGGGTCCGGCTGGGCCGCCGGGTGGCCGGTCTGCTCGGCGGGACGGAGGCGGCCCGCGCGGTCGTCCTCGGGTACGCGGAGACGGCGACCGGGCTGGGCCACGCCGTCGCCGACGGGCTCGGTACGGCGCCGTATCTGCACTCCACGCGGCGGCCGGTCGCCGGGGTCGCACGTGCGGGCGGCTTCGAGGAGTCGCACTCGCACGCAACCTCGCATCTGCTGCTGCCGGAGGATCCCGCGCTGCTGGCCGGTGACGGTCCGCTGGTGCTGGTCGACGACGAGTTCTCGACCGGCAACACCGTGCTGAACACGGTGCGTGATCTGCACGCGCGGTATCCGCGGGAGCGGTATGTGGTGGTCGCGCTGGTCGACATGCGGTCGGCGCAGGACGTCGACCGGATGAAACGGTTCGCCACGGAGATCGGGGCGCGGGTGGACCTGCTCGCCGCGGCGTCCGGAACGGTGCGGCTGCCGCCGGACGTCCTGGAGAAGGGGCGGCAGCTGGTGGCCCGCCACGAGGACGCCGGACGCGGGCCCGCCGTGGCCGGCCGGACGACCCCGTACAGCCGAACAGAACGCACAGCACGAATAGAACTCCACTGGCCGCGCCACCTCCCCGACGGCGGGCGGCACGGGTTCACCCCCGCCCATCGTGCCCGTCTCGAAGCCGCCCTGCCCGGCATGGCCGCCCGGCTCGCCGACGCCCTGCCCGCCTCCGCCCGCCGCGTCCTCGTCCTCGGCTTCGAGGAGCTGATGTACGCCCCGCTGCGGCTCGCCCGGGAACTGGAGCGGATCACGGAGGCCGAGGTGCGGTTCTCCACCACCACCCGGTCGCCCGTGCTCGCGCTGGACGACCCCGGCTACGCCATCCGCACCCGCCTGGTCTTCCCCGCCCACGACGACCCGGCCGACGGGCCCGGCGAGCGGTACGCCTACAACGTCGCCGGCGCCGGGTTCGACGCCGTCGTCGCCGTGGTCGACTCCGTCGCCGACACCCCGGCCCTGCACGCGCCCGACGGGCTGGCGGCCCGGCTCGCGGCGCACGTCCCGCACGTCCTGCTCGCGGTCGTCCCCTCCTACGTCCCCGAGCCCCAGCACGCTCCCGAAAGGCCGGCCATGCTGCCCGAGCCCCTCCGCGGCCCCGCATTCTCCTCGTACGCGCCCGACGACGTCGGCTGGCTCCTCCAGGACCTCTCCGACGTGACCCTGGAGGCGCCGACCGAGGAGCGGGAGGAGGCCATCCAGAGCGGCGGGGCGCACTACGCCGAGTCGCTGCCGGTGGAGTACCAGCCCAGCGAGCGGTACCAGGAGCTGTTCCAGGCCGCCCTCGACACCTCCGCCGCCCGGATCGCGCAGGCCGTCGGTGTGGTGACGGAGACGGTGCTCGCCGAGCGGTCGCCAAGGCCGGTGCTGGTGTCGCTGGCCCGGGCCGGTACCCCGGTCGGCGTCCTCATGCGCCGCTGGGCGCAGGTCCGGCACGGGCTCGACCTGCCGCACTACGCCGTCTCGATCGTGCGCGGCCGGGGCATCGACGCCACCGCGCTGCGCTGGCTGGCCGCGCACCACGACCCGCGGGACGTCGTCTTCGTGGACGGCTGGACCGGCAAGGGCGCCATCACCAGGGAACTCGCCCAGGCCGTCGGGGAGTTCGAGAAGGCGGAGGGCATCGGCGGCTTCGACCCGGAGATCGCCGTCCTCGCCGACCCGGGCTCCTGCGTGCGCACCTACGGCACCCGGGAGGACTTCCTCATCCCCTCCGCCTGCCTCAACTCCACGGTCTCCGGCCTGATATCCCGTACGGTGCTGCGCGCCGACCTGGTGGGTCCGGACGACTTCCACGGCGCCAAGTTCTACCGCGAACTCGCCGGCTCCGACGTCTCCGTGGCCTTCCTCGACGCCGTCGCCGCCCGCTTCCCGGAGGTCGCCGACGCGGCCGGGACCGCCGCCAAGGAACTGATGGCCGAGGACCGCACCCCGACCTGGGCGGGCTGGCGGGCCGTGGAGCGGATCAGCGAGGAGTACGGCATCCACGACGTGAACCTCGTCAAGCCCGGCGTCGGCGAGACCACCCGGGTGCTGCTGCGCCGGGTGCCCTGGAAGATCCTGGCCCGTAAGGGTGCGGGCGCCGACCTCGACCACGTACGCCTGCTCGCGCAGCAGCGGGGCGTACCCGTCGAGGAGGCCGACGGGCTGCCGTACACCTGCGTCGGGCTGATCCACCCCAAGTACACCCGCGGGGCCACGGGCGCCGACGGCAGGGCGGTGAACCTCTGATGCCGGTGCTGGTGGCGAGCGACCTCGACCGTACGCTGATCTACTCCTCGGCGGCCCTCGCACTGACCATGCCGGACGCCCGGGCGCCCCGGCTGCTGTGCGTGGAGGTGCACGAGGCGCGGCCGCTGTCGTATCTGACGGAGACGGCCGCGCAGTTGCTGACCGAGCTCGGGGACACGGCCGTGTTCGTGCCGACGACGACCCGGACGCGCAAGCAGTACCAGCGGATCAATCTGCCGGGACCGCCCCCCACGTACGCGATCTGCGCCAACGGCGGCCATCTGCTGGTCGACGGGGTCACCGACGCCGACTGGCACGCGCGGGTGCAGGCGCGCCTCGCGGACGAGTGCGCGCCGCTGGCGGAGGTGCACGACCATCTGGCGCGGACGGCCGACCCGGCGTGGCTGCGCAAGCACCGGGTCGCCGAGGAGCTGTTCACCTACCTGGTGGTGGAGCGCGAGCTGCTGCCCGAGGAGTGGGTGAAGGAGCTGGCGGCCTGGGCGGAGGGCCGGGGCTGGACGGTCTCGCTCCAGGGCCGCAAGCTCTACGCCGTCCCGCAGCCGCTCACCAAGAGCGCCGCGGTCCGCGAGGTGGCCCGTCGCACGGGCGCGGACCTCACCCTGGCCGCCGGTGACTCCCTGCTGGACGCCGACCTCCTGCTCGCCGCCGACCGGGGCTGGCGCCCCGGCCACGGAGAGCTGGCCGACACAGGGTGGACGGCATCGGGGATCACCGCGCTGCCGGAGCGGGGGGTCCTCGCGGGGGAGCGAATTCTCAGGGAATTCTTGAAGTCCGCCCGGCAGGGCTAGCCGCAGCACCCTCCGCCGCAGCATCCGCCCCCGCCGCCACCGGCCGCGGGGGCAGGTGCCGCCGTACCCCCGACCGCCACGGTGGACAGCAACTTCACCGTGTCGTCATGGCCGTTGGGGCACGAGGCGGGTGCGGCCGACTGTGCCATCGGCCGGCTCAGTTCGAACGTGTCGCCGCAGGTCCGGCAGCGGTACTCATAGCGAGGCATGGGCTCAGGGTAGCCGCCGGGGCCCGGTTTGGGCCCTTGTGATCCAGGTGTGATCCATATCGAACCGGCTTCTTCACAGACACATGTGTGAGGGTTTCGAAAATACGCTGATAGCTTGTTTGCGCCGTTGCGAGAACGCTCAGCTCACCGCGCGAGCAAGAGCGAGTGCGGAGGGGAGACGCCGTCGTGACTGACGCGTCGCGGGGACAGGATCGTCCCCAAGGGGGGGACGAAGGTGTGGAGTTGCCTGACAGTGAGGCAACCCTGCACATAAGGGTCAATGCCGCCCCGGCGGACGAGACCATGCAGTTGCGGGTGCCCGCACCGCCGGAGCCGCCCGAGCCGACTGGTGGTGGCCGGGCCGAGCGCCGGCGCAGCGCCCGCCTCTCGGTGCGCCAGCGCGCCGAGGCGGCCGCCCGGCGGCTGCTCGCGCTGCTCGCACCCCTGGCGCCGTACGCCCGCAGACTCGCGCCCTACGCCCGCCGGCTCAAGCCCGTCTACCCGCGCCCCGGCCGGACCGGCTGGCGCCGCTGGATGCCCTCGTGGCGGCAGTGGATCGGCGGTGTCCTCACGTCGTTCGGCCTGCTCGGCGCCTTCCTCGTCACGGCGTACGCGATGACGGACATCCCGAGCAACCTGAACTCGTACGCCACCCAGCAGGACAACGTCTTCTTCTGGTCCGACGGCACCCCCATGGCCCGAACGGGCTGGGTGCAGCGGCAAGCGATGCCGCTCAAGGACATCCCCCAGGACGTCCGCTGGGCGGTGCTGGCGGCGGAGAACGAGACCTTCTACACGGACCCCGGCATATCCGTGCGGGGCATCACCCGCGGCCTGTGGCAGACAGTGGGCGAGGGGGACACCGCGGGCGGGTCCACCATCACCCAGCAGTACGTCAAAAACGTCTATCTCAACCAGAACCGGACGATCAGCCGCAAGTTCACCGAGGCCATGATCGCCCTCAAGCTCGACAACAAGATGAGCAAGGACCAGATCCTGGAGGGCTACCTCAACACCAGCTGGTTCGGCCGCGGCAGCTACGGCATCCAGCGCGCCGCCCAGGCGTACTACGGCAAGGACGTCAGCAAGCTCAACGTCTCCGAGGCGGCCATGCTCGCCGGACTGCTCAAGGGTGCCGGTCTGTACGACCCGACGCTCGGCGCGGCCAACCACCACCGGGCCGTGGAGCGCTGGAAGTGGATCCTGGACCGCATGGTCAAGATCCACAAGCTGACCCCGCAGCAGCGCGCCACGTACACGACGTTTCCCGAGCCGCTGAAGACCAACCCGCTCTACAACACCGGTGCGCAGAGCGACTACCTGGTCGAACTGGCCTCGCAGTACGCCAAGAAGGCCGCCCATCTGACCGACCAGCAGTTCGACCTGGGCGGCTACCAGATCTACACGACCTTCGACCGCAAACGGGAGCAGGCGCTCACCGACGCCGTCACCAAGGCCCGCAAGCAGGCGAAGCAGAAGGACCCGGGCCCGGCGAAGGACGCCCACTACGGCGCCGCCTCCGTCGACGCCGACGGGCGGATCCTCGCGGTCTACGGCGGCCCGGACCACCGTACGCAGGGCTACAACGAGTCCAACGCGGCCACCGTCCCGGCCGGCACCTCCTTCCTGCCGTTCGTCTACGCCGCCGGACTGGAGCACGGCGTCCACAAGACGCGCGGCGGACCCGCCACCCCCGTCACCCCGGACAGCGTCTACGACGGCGACGACAACATCCCCGTCATGACCCCCGAGGGGCCGTACTGGGACCGCAGCGGCAAGAAGGTCGCCGCGCACAACGACGGCAACACGTCGTACGGGAAGATCACCCTGCGCCAGGCGCTCGCCCGGTCCGTGAACACCCCGTTCATGCAACTCGGCATGGACACCGGCCTGGACGAGGTCCGCCGGACCGCCGAGGCCGCCGGGCTGCTCTCCGACACCATCGGCCCGCAGGTGCCCACGCTGTCGCTCGGCAGCTCCACGCCGAGCGCGATCCGGATGGCGAGCGGGTACGCCACGTTCGCCGCCGACGGCACCCACACCGAGCCGTACTCGGTGCACCGGATCACCCGCAACGGCGCGCCGCTCCCCCTGAACACGCCGCGTCCGCAGCGCGCGGTCGGCACCGAGGTGGCCCAGGACGTCACCGACGCGCTCACCGACTCCTTCCGCGCCGCCCACCCGTCCACAGCCGCGCTGCAGCCGCACCTGGCGGGGAAGGCCGGCACCACCGCCAACGACACCGCAGCCTGGTACGCCGGCAGCGACGACTCCGTTTCCACGGCGGTGGTCGTCTACCGGATGGACCTGGCCAAGTCCCTGGAGCCGCTGCCACTCCAGGGGCTGGCCGGAACGTCCGCCGACAGCGTGCCCTACCGACTCTGGTCGGCAGCCATGGGCCTGGACTGACCCCCGGGCCCGCACCCGCACCCGCCGCCCTCCTCGCAGATTGAGCCGCGCATGCCCCGCAAGAAGTCGCCGCGCCGCAAGCAGGCACCCGCACCGGCCCTCATACGCCGGCCGCAGGTCCTGACGCTGGCCGCCTTTCTCGTCGTCGCCTCGCTCGTCGCCGGGTACCTGGCCCTGACCCGCACGGACCGCACCGCCCCGGCGGCCGCCTCCGGGCCCCAGCCGAAGACCGGCGCCAAGCCCAGCCCGACCCCCTCCTGGGACGGCAAGACCAAGATCCTCGGAGACGGCTCCACCTCCTACACCGGCCCGCAGAAGGGCACGCTCAAGCCGGTTCCGCTCAAACCCGGCGAGAAGCCGCCGCAGTTCGTGGTCTTCTCCTGGGACGGCGCGCTGGAGGGCGACGACCATCTCTTCTCGCACTACCGGGAGATGGCCAGGGAGTACAACGCCCACATGACCTTCTTCCTCACCGGCATCTACCTGCTGCCCAAGAGCAAGAAGTCGAAGTACCAGGGCCCGATGCACAGCCCCGGCGACGCCGCGATCGACTACGCCACCGACGAGCACATCCGCACCACGCTGGAGCAGCTGCGCCTTGCCTACGGGGAAGGCAACGAGATCGGCACGCACTTCAACGGCCACTTCTGCGGCGCCAAGGGCGGCGGCGACTGGAGCGTCGAGCAGTGGAAGAGCGAGATCGACCAGTTCTACTCGTTCGTGGAGAACTGGAAGACCAACACCGGCTTCAAGGACATCCCCGCCCTCCCCTTCGACTTCAGGCAGGAGGTCGTCGGCGGCCGCGCGCCCTGCCTGGAGGGCCAGCCCAACCTGCTGAAGGCCCTGCAGAAGTACGGCTACGGCTGGCGCTACGACGCCAGCTCGCCGGGCGACTTCCAGATCTGGCCGACGAAGAAGAACGGCGTCTGGGACTTCCCGCTCGAAATGCTCCCGTACGCGGGCAAGGACTTCCAGGGTCTGTCGATGGACTTCAACTTCCTCTACAACCAGTCCAACGGCGAGGTGCACGGCGACCCGGCCAAGTACCCGCAGTGGGAGCAACAGACCGTCCAGTCCTACATGGACGGCTTCAACCGCGTCTACTACGGCAGCCGCGCACCGCTGTTCATCGGCAACCACTTCGAGAACTGGAACGGCGGCATCTACATGAAGGCCATCGACCAGATCGTCCCGAAGATCTGCACCAAGAAGGGCGTCAAGTGCGTGTCCTTCAAGGAGCTGGCCGACTGGCTCGACGTCCAGAAGCCGCAGACCCTCGCCGCGCTGCGCGCCCTCGACCCGGCCCAGTCGCCGGACTGGTCCACGGTCGTACGTTGAACGTCCTCAAGTGACAAGCGAGTAACAGTAGTTCCGCTTGTGCAGCTCTCTTCACACCAGTGACACGATCCGTGCCACTATGCGTATCGCTCGGTAGGCCTACCGGCATAGAGGGGAACATCATTGAGATCGAGAAAACTGAGCCGTAAGCGCCGCCGCGCCACCATAGTGGGCGCCGCGGCCGCCTCGCTGGTCGCCGGCGTGGCCCTGCTGCCCAACTGGACCGCGGGCGCCGCCGTCGTCGACGACCCGACGGTGAACGCGGCCACCAAGGCGACCTTCCAGAAGCTCGCCGACGCGGTCTTCACCGACCGCACCCAGGCCCTCGTGGACGGCGCCGGCAGCAAGGGCACCCGGCACACGGCGGGCTTCTCCGGCTCCGTGCGCATGTCCGGCGGGCAGAGCCACCAGGAGTCGTCCGCCGTGAAGACGCTGACGGCCCGCAAGAGCCTGCTCGCCAAGCTCGGCGAGAAGTACCGCGCCGGCAGCACGCAGGTCACGCTCGACGCGACCGAGGTGCACGGCCGCAGCGCCAAGGTCGCCGTCACCGAGACCACGACCCTGACCTACGAGAAGCCGTCGGCCAACGGGCCGAAGACCACCGGCTTCCAGGCCCACCACGAGCTGACCTTCAAGGCCGACCGCCACGGCGACTGGCAGCTGAGCGGCATCAAGGACACCGACGACGGCTACCTCGCCGTGAACCAGGTCGTCACGCCGTCGGTCGCCAAGGCGAAGACCACGCCCGCCGACGACGGCCCGCCGGACGCGCCCCGCGCCGCCACCACCTGGCCCGCACCGGCCAACCCGAAGAAGCTCACCGGCGGCACCTACGACTACCAGGCCATGGTGGCGTACGCGCAGAAGTACTGGAGCCACTACAACCCGGACTACCCGGACTTCAACGGCGAGGCCGACGGCGGCGACTGCACCAACTTCGTCAGCCAGTCCCTGAAGGCCGGCGGCTGGAAGCACGTCCCCGGCTACACGAACGACTTCCACAAGTGGTTCGGCACCGCCGACATCCAGTCCGACTCGTTCGTCGGCGTCAACGAGTTCTCCTGGTTCGCGCTGTCCTCCAAGCGTGTCACGCCGCTCGCCGACGTCTACCAGGCGGACCTCGGCGACGTGATCCAGATGGACTTCAACCGGGACGGGTCCAAGGACCACTCGATGATCGTCACCTACCGCGACCGCTCCGGCGTGCCGTACGTGACGTACCACTCGACGAACACCTACAACCGGTCGGTGGCGAGCCTCGTCGCGTCGTACCCCGGCGCGTACTTCTACGCCTACCGCACCTGATCGTCCGCACGCTGCCCGGGCCCGCCCTCCGAGGGATGGCGGGCCCGCCAGTACGGGTTGTCGTGCGGCAGCGTCGAGCCGACCCTGCCGTACATGCCGAAGGTCATCAGCAGCAGGCCCACGACGAAGCTGAAGAACACGTTCTGGATCTTGAACGCCAGGAAGTTCTGCGGTGTGTCCAGCAGGCCGAGGAAGAGGAAGCCGGCCAGCAGGAACAGCACCCCGAACACCATGTTCAGCGTGGACGCCACGTTTCCGCCGATCACCATGCCGGCCAGCAGGATCGCCCCGACGACGATCGACAGCACGCTCAGCGTGTCGTTGGTGTTCAACCCGACGACCGAGGCGCCACCGGTGCTGAAGAAGCCGATGTTGTGGAGCAGACCCAGGATGCCGAAGGCGACGAGGAACGCGCCGATCAGGCCCGCGCCGATCCGGTAGACCGTGTTCAGCCGGTGGTCGACGGGCAGATGCTGATCGAACCGGATCCGCTGCCGCTGTTGTGGGTGCGCTGCGTGTGTGGCCATGTCCGCCTCCCTCGGGCGTGTAGCGGAGGCCATCCGTCCACCCAATATCCGCCCACCGCACGGGATGGGGCAACAGCAGTGCCGCCGCTCAGTGCCCGCCGCGCTCCTCACGGATCCGTGCGACCACCCCGGCCGCGGCCTGCCGCACCGCATCCGTCTCGGTCAGGAAGTGCCAGTAGTCCGGGTGCCGGCCCTCCAGCGACGCCGCGGCCCGGTCCAGCCGCCCCACCGCCTCGTCCAGCGGCCGCGCATGACGCGGATCCGGCGTCGACCTCCCGCTCATCGCCAGCCGCTGCGCGTCCCGGATCGCGAACCGGGTGCGCTCGATCTCGGCCTGCGGATCCTTCTGTACGGCGTTCAGCCTGGTCAGCCGGTCACCGGCGGCGGAGACGGCCTCGTCGGTCGAGTTCAGCAGCGCCCGGACCGTCGACAGCAGCGACGTGGCGTCCGGCCAGCGCTGGGCCTCCCGGGCGGACTGCGCCTCGCGCAGTTTCAGCTCGGCCTGCCGTACGTTCTCCGCGGCCTGCTCGGGCACGCGCTGGAGGTCCTGCCAGCAGGCCGCCGCGAACCGCCGCCGCAGCTCGCTGAGGACCGGGTCCACCTGCCCGGCCCGCGTGGTCAGCGCCTGCGCGCGCGTGCGCAGCGAGACCAGCCGGTGGTCGATCTCGGCCGCCAGCTCCGGCAGCCGCTCGGCCTCGGCCCGGATCGCCCCGGCCTCCCGCTGCACCCGCTCGGCCCGCTCCAGCGTCTGCTGCACGCCGTGCTGCCCGGCGCCCTGGTTCAGCTTCGTCAGCTCCGGGGAGAGCGCGGCGAGCCGGCCCGCGAGGTCGTCGGCCCGCAGGGCCCGCGCCCGCACGGCGTCCAGCGCGTTGCTCGCGCCCAGCAGCGCCTGCCGGGCCCGCTCCACGGCGGGTGCCACCCGGGCCAGCTGGGTCTCGGCCTTGCCCAGCAGCGGCGCGAGCGAGCTGCCGAACCGGTCCAGCTCCTGCTTGACGCGCAGCAGCTCGTCCTTGGCGGCGGTCAGCTCCGAGCGCGCGCGGGACGCGGCGGAGGCCTCCAGGTCGTCCCGGTCGAGGTCGTGGGCGTCGACCGCCTGGATGTAGCGC
Source organism: Streptomyces sp. MUSC 14 (assembly GCF_001866675.1). Taxonomy (NCBI): domain Bacteria; kingdom Bacillati; phylum Actinomycetota; class Actinomycetes; order Kitasatosporales; family Streptomycetaceae; genus Streptomyces; species Streptomyces sp. MUSC 14. The sequence continues at coordinate 197,353 of NZ_MLYN01000007.1, read as the reverse complement.
TGGCTGACCTCGTCGATCCGGCTGCCGAGCGCCGCGAAGTCGCTCGCGGCGCGCCGGGCGGCCGGGGTGTCGTCCACCGCCGTGATGGTCTCGACGGAGATCCGCAGATCCCGCTGGGCGGTGTCGAGTTCGTAGAACGCCGTAGCCGCCGCGTCCTTCGCCGCCTGCGCCTCGGCCCGCTGGCCCTCCGACCGGCCGCCGAACCAGCGCCGGGTGCCGCCGCCGGCGAACGCGGCGGGCAGCGCGAGCGCGGCCAGCACCGGCAGGCCGATGAGAGTGAGGGTGTCGCGCAGAGCCGTGGATCTGAGAGCCGTGGGCCCTCTCCTCGCCGTCACATCCCTCTCCCGTGCTGTGGTCCGCCCTGGGTGGAGTCATTCTCCCACCCGTGGAAGACGAACACACGGGCCGGTCAGTTGCCGTACGGCGGGCCGTCAGTTCGCCGTACGGACCGTTATCCCGCCGTTGGAGGTGTCGGCCGTCACCGTGTGCGCGCTGCTGTCGGAGCGTGGCACGGAGACCGTGACCTTGCCGTTGCTGGAGCTGGTCCGGACGCGGTAGTCGGCGTGGGGCACGGTGATCGTCACGGCGCCGTTGCTGCTGCGGGCGTCCACGCTGTCCGGTACGGCGCGCAGGTCGAGGTGCACCGCGCCGTTGCTCGTCTGCGCCCGGACCTGCCGGGAGGAGGTCTCGGCGCTGACCGTGCCGTTGCTGGAGTGCAGTTCGAGCGGTCCGCTGGAGTCGGTGACACGCACCCCGCCGTTGCTGCTGCGGATGCTGACCGGGTTCGCGAAGCCCTGCGCGTGCACGCCTCCGTTGCTGTCGGTCACCGTCAGGGCGATCCCGCGCGGCACCTCGATGCGGTACTTGGCCGAGCAGTCCGCGATGAATCCGGTGCAGTGCATGCGCAGCTTCAGCCGGTCGTCCTGGAAGGACCAGCTCACCTTGGGGCTGCCGCCGACGATGACCTTCCCCTGGAACCAGCGGGTGACCTGGACCGTGCCCGCCTTGGCGTCCTGCGCGGCGACGACCTCCAGTGCCGCGTCGTCCGAGTCGACGGTGAGGGCGCGGCCGTGCAGCGCGAAGGACCTGTGGTCGGGGTGCTTGTCGTCCTCGGCGGAGGCGCCGCAGGCGCTCACCCCCGCGACGAGCACCCCGGTGACCACGGCCATGACGGCGGTGCGGACGGCAACGGAACGGGCCATGCGACATCTCCCCCTGAACCGGCCCGCCGGGTACGGCGGCCGGACGTGTCGGTCTCTGTCACGACCGTAAGTGGTCACGCCGGGACCGGGAATCAGGGAACCTCCCGGACCCGGGCGGGGGATAACCCCCGGAAAACCCTGACCGAATCACCGGCCGACACCCTGATCGCCCGCCGGAACGGGTTTGCGGTACACGGGGCCCGGCAAGGTAGGCTGTCGACTCGACCTGGGCACTCGTCCGGGTGTTCGGGGTGCGTAGCTCAGGGGTAGAGCGCCTGCCTTACAAGCAGGATGTCGGCGGTTCGAAACCGTCCGCGCCCACCGACGAGGAGCCCCCGGCCGCAATGGCCGGGGGCTCCTTCTCGTCTACTCCTCTGTCGGCTCGGGGGCGTGCTTCAGCCGGGTGCGTATCGCCACCCGGTCCGGCGCCGCGACCTCGGCCCAGAAGCGGTGCGTGCTGACGAACACCGCCAGCTCGTGCTCGCGCCGGCGCAGCTTCTCCACCTCGGCCTGCTCGTCCTCGGTCCAGCCGGGGGACGCGGGCCGCTCCACCTTGCGCCAGCCGGTGTCGTCACTGAATCCGTCCATCGGCGCCACCGACCAGGGCAACCGCTTGAGCAGGGCCGACAGCTCGGCCCTGACCTGATGCAGCTCCTCCTGACCGGCCAGGAGGTCACTGGGGAATTCATAGGGCGTAGCCACGCGGCAATGCTACGCCTGTTCGATTTTGAGGTGCGAGCTCCTTCATGGGGTCCGGGGGAGGTTCAGCCGAACGGGTGGCCGCGGGGGATGCGGGGCGACGAGCCGGCCCGCCGCCCCGCACCGGGTCGTTGGCCGTCCTCCCGCACTGGGTCAGTGGCCGGTGGCCCGCAGTTCGTCGACCAGGCGGGATGTCACCGGTGCCGGTACGCCGTGGCGGTCGGCTGCGCGCAGTAGCGCTCCGCCGATGGCGTCCAGTTCCAGCGGGCGGCCCGCCTCGGCGTCACGTTGCATGGATGACGGCGACGGGCCGGCTCGCACCGGGTGAGTGGCCGTTGCCCCGCACCGGGTCGTTGGCCGTCTTCCCGCACCGGGTCAGTGGCCGGTGGCCCGCAGTTCGTTCACCAGGCGGGATGTCACCGGTGCCGGTACGCCGTGGCGGTCGGCTGCGCGCAGTAGCGCTCCGCCGATGGCGTCCAGTTCCAGCGGGCGGCCCGCCTCGGCGTCACGCTGCATGGATGACGGCGACGGGCCGGCTCGCACCGGGTGAGTGGCCGTTGCCCCGCACCGGGTCGTTGGCCGTCCTCCCGCACCGGGTCAGTGGCCGGTGGCCCGCAGTTCGTCGACCAGGCGGGATGTCACCGGTGCCGGTACGCCGTGGCGGTCGGCTGCGCGCAGTAGTGCTCCGCCGATGGCGTCCAGTTCCAGCGGGCGGCCCGCCTCGGCGTCACGTTGCATGGACGACTTGGCCGCGGGCGGGAAGGCGTCGTAGCGGGCGAGGGCGCTCGCCGGGTCGGCGGGGGCGCCGCAGGCGCGGCTGACCGCGGCCGTCTCGGCGACGAGGGACTCCAACTCCTCGCGGTGCCGGGTGCGGACCTCGCCGAGCGGGAGGCCGTATCGCGTGGTGAGGAGGGCGAACGGGGCCAGGAACGCCATCTTGGCCCACAGCGCCGCCGTCTCGTCCTCGACCACGCGGGCGGTCGTACCGGCGTCGGCGAGCACGGTGGCGAGGGCGTCCAGCCGGGCGCGCGGCACTCCGTCTCCGGCGAGGTCGATCTCCGTGAACGGGCTGCCGTGCTCGATCACGCCGGGGGAGACGCGGGTGGACTCCACGCGGATCACCGCCGGTGCGACCCGGTCGGGGCGGTACCGGGCGCGCAGCGCGGCGGGGTGCTCGACGCCGTTCAGCAGCGGGACGACCAGGGCGTCGCCGAGCGCGGCCGGCGGGATGCGGGTCAAGGCGGCGTCGAGCGCGGTGTGCTTGACGGCGATCAGGCAGGCGTCCACCGGTACGCGCAGCTCGGTGTCCGCCTCGACGGACGCGGTGAACGTGCCGAACTGCGCGCTGCGGACGGCGATTCCGGCGCGGCGCAGGGTGTCGGCCGTGCCGTCCTGCGCGAGGCAGACGACGCGGTGGCCGGCACGAGAGAGCAGGGCGGCGAGAAGCCCGCCCGTGCCGCCGGGGCCGAGAACGGCCACGGTGCTCCGCCGGCCGCCGCTGCCGCTCCCGCTCTTCCCGGTGGGTCCGCTGCGCTCGGCGGGCCCACGCTGCTCGGTGTGCTCGGTAGCCATGAGGCTGTTCCTTTCGATGGTCGGCCCCGGGGATCGGTGGCCGCCTCCGTCATGATCATCGCAGAGGCAGGCGGCGAGCGGGAGACTTGGGGCATGTGCCGAAGCATCAAGACGCTGCGCCCGCCCGCCTTGCCCGGCGAGGCCACGGACGACGACATCCACGCCGCCGCGCTGCAGTACGTACGCAAGGTCTCCGGCTTCCGCGCCCCCGCCGCCCACAACCGTGAGGTCTTCGAGCGGGCGGTGGCCGCGGTGGCGGAGGCGACGGCGGAACTGCTCGACGGGCTGGAGGTGAGGGGGCGGACACCTAATGTTTGAACTTGCAAGCACTGATTAGGTTCGCCTAACCTGGGTCTCTCGTTCGGTACACCCCCACGACCGGCCACGTCCCCGGCCGGCACCGAAGAGGAGAACCCCCATATGTCCGCACGCCTCAACTCCGCCCAGCCGTACGTCATCGGGCTCTTCCGTGCCGTCGTCGGCCTGCTCTTCGCCGCGCACGGCGCCGCCTCCCTCTTCGGCGTGCTCGGCGGCGCCGCGGGCACCCAGGGCGGCACGATCCCGTCCGGTACCTGGCCCGGCTGGTACGCGGCCGTGATCCAACTGGCCGCCGGTGCCCTGGTGTTCCTCGGTCTCGGTACCCGTGGCGCCGCGCTGATCGCCTCGGGCTCGATGGCGTACGCCTACTTCGACGTGCACCAGCGGGCCGCGCTGTGGCCCATCCAGAACGGCGGCGAGCTGTCCGTCCTGTTCTGCTGGGCGTTCTTCCTGCTGGTCTTCACCGGCTCGGGCGCCTTCGGCCTCGACCGGCTCTTCGGCAAGGGCGCGGCCGCGGACGGCGAGTCCGTCGCCGAGCGGGCCCCGATCGCCGCCTGACGCGCACCCCGCGCACCCCGCGCACCCCGCGCGCCCGGCGCGGGACGGCGCCCTTCGCCGCCACGAGGGGGGAGGGCGCCGCTCTGTACCGTCAGGCTGTCGCCGTCACGTCACCGTCGTCGGCGACGTCCGCCGGCCGTCGCTCACGACGTGCCGCCGAACGGCACGGTGAAGCAGGCCGCCCGGGCTCCCTTCGTGCCGGGCTCGCTGTGGATCACCACCGAGCCGGCCTGCCCCTTGCGGAAGGCCCAGTCGTGCCGCGCGGTCGCGTGGCCGATGCCGTTCGCGTCGGCCTTGAAGTCCAGCCAGGCCTCGTTCTTGTCGTTGACGTGGGCGGCGTCCGTGCCGGACTTGTCCTGGTAGTGCTTGCCGGCGGCGTCGGCCTTGGCCCCGCAGGCCTTCTGGTGGATGTGGGCCCCGTACTGGTGGCCGGCCTTGAGGCCCGCCACCCGCAGCTCGACCGTCGTCGCGCCGCCCGGCTTGGTCTGCTGCCGGATGTTGATCAGGGCGCCCGCCGGGACGAGCTTCTGGTCGTACGTCACGGCCTTCGACGCGACGGTCGCGTTCGGCGGGCTGAACACGCCGGAGGCGTCCAGCGTGAAGCCGGGCGTGCTTGCGGTTCCGGTCGCGAACAGGGCTGCGGCGAGGGCGCCCGTGTATACGGCTGCCACCATGAGTGCACCTTTTCCTGCGCTAATGCGCCGTTTCGATACTGCATATGCCTTCTGTCGGAGGACAGGCCTCTCTACGTTGCTACGGGACCCAGGACCGCTCCGCCGCACGGGGGGCGCCAGAAGAGTGAACCGACGTCCGGAATCGCCCCATCGGCCCCCCTGGCCCCGACTGTCACACCCCCGGCGTACGCTGTATGGCTGTCAACGGGGGAGCAACGGGAGTCGTGGTGTTCGAGAGTGTGGGGTCACTGGCCGACGGGCCGTGGATCTACGCGGTGGTGGCCCTGTCCGTACTGCTCGACGTGTTCGTGCCGGTGCTGCCGAGCGGTGTGCTCGTCATCGCGTCGGGCACGGCCGCGGCGGCGGGCTCCGGCGCGGCCACCGGCCGGGTCCCGCACGGCGTGCCGGACCTGCTCGTCCTGATCATCTGCGCGGCGACCGCCTCGGTCCTCGGCGATCTCGTCGCCTACCGCCTGGCCTGGCGGGGCGGGGAGCGGCTGGACCGGGCCATAGCCCGCTCCCGCCGGCTGACCAGCGCGCAGGAACGACTCGGCGACGCGCTGGCCCGGGGCGGCGGCGCCCTCGTCGTGCTGGCCCGCTTCGCCCCCGCCGGCCGCTCGGTCGTCTCCTTCTGTGCGGGCGCCGCGCATCGCCGCGCCCGCGACTTCGTCCCGTGGTCCGCGCTGGCGGGTCTGTCCTGGGCGGCGTACAGCGTCGCCCTCGGCTACTACGGCGCCCAGTGGCTCGGTGCGACCTGGCTCGCCACGGGCGTCTCCCTGGCGGCCCTGTTCGGCGCGGGCGCGGCCGCGGGCTACCTGATGCGCCGCCGCCCGGCCTCCTGACCCGGACGGGCCCTGTCGCCGGACTCCCTGCGGTCTCCGGCGGGGAGGTGCGCCCGCTCGTGGCGCCGGGCTCCGGCCCGCGTGGGTCCGTTCCGTACGAGGGCCGGGGCCCGCACCGCGACGGCAGGCGTTCGCGGTGTGCATCGGCCGCTCGGCGGTGGGTGCGAGACCCGCTCCGGCCGTCTCCGTGACGGGCGTGCGGACGTCAGCAGTTCGCCAGGTCCTTGGTCAGGGCGTTCTTCTCGGCGGTGTCGACCGAGAGGTCGTAGTAGTACTTCACCTGCACCCAGGCGCGGACGTAGGTGCAGAGGTAGGCGGACCGGGTCGGGACCCAGGTCGACGGGTCCTGGTCGCCCTTGGACTGGTTCACGTTGTCGGTGACGGCGAGGAGCTGCGGGCGGGTGACGTCGTTGGCGAAAGCCTGCCGCTGGGCGGTGGTCCACTTGCTCGCGCCGGAGTCCCAGGCCTCGGCCAGCGGGACGAGGTGGTCGATGTCGAGGTCGGAGGCGGCGGTCCAGGTCGCTCCGTCGTACGGGGAGTACCAGCTGCCGCTGGTCGCGGTGCAGGCGGAGTTGGTGACGACGTTCGTGCCGTCCCGCTTGAGGATCCACTCACGGGTGTTGCAGGTGCCGGAGATGGTGATCCAGGTCGGGAACAGGTCGCGGCTGTAGCCGGTGCGGTTCTCGGTGGCGACGGTGAGCTGGGAGAGGTAGCCGCGGGCGGTGGCGCCGCTGACCGGGGTGGGGAGGGCGGCGGAGGCGGCGGGCGAGTTGAACAGGGCGGCGGAGGCCATGAGGACGGTAAGAGCCGCGAGTATGCTCAGTCGTCGACGCGCGTAGATCTTCGCGGGGCGGGCCATGCGAACTCCCTTGTGCGGTGGGGGTGTTGGGGTGCGAGCCGGGAAATGCTCGCGAGGTGGCGTTGCCGGGAGGTGAGTGTTTGGTAAGAAGCTAATGACGCGTCCATGACATGACAGGGCTTCGACTGGTTCACGGCCGAACTTTCACATCCCGTACGATGGGTCGCGCAGAAGGGGAGTAGCTCTTCGCCGGACCGTCGACATACTGCTCAGCGAGCCTGAGCCGGCGCCCGGAGGCGGACCGCCGAGTCGTGTCGAGGTCCGCCAGCGAGACCTTCGGCAAGCAGTGCACGCCCGTGATCCCGTGTCACGGGTGCCGAGTGTGCTGCCGTGCCGAGGTGTCATCGCGTGACGTAGCACACTCTCGGCGGGGCGGCCCGACCGATTGAGGGACCTTGATCAGCATCACCGTGACGGCGCTCGTCTTCGGCGTCATCTTCCTCGCCGAACTGCCGGACAAGACCGCGCTCGCCGGTCTGGTCCTCGGTACCCGCTACCGGGCGAGCTACGTCTTCGCGGGCGTGGCCGCCGCCTTCCTGCTGCACGTCGTGCTGGCCGTCGCGGCCGGCAGCGTGCTGACCCTGCTGCCGCAGCAGATCGTGCACGCGATCACCGGCGTCCTCTTCCTCGGCGGCGCGGCCATGCTGCTGCTCCAGAAGCACGAGGACGAAGAGGAGATCAAGAAGCCGGCCGACCAGTCCTTCTGGAAGGTCGCGGGCACGGGCTTCATGCTCATCCTCGTCGCCGAGTTCGGTGATCTGACCCAGATCATGACCGCCAACCTCGCCGCCCGTTACAACGACCCGATCTCCGTCGGCCTCGGTGCGACGCTCGGCCTGTGGGCCGTCGCCGGACTCGGCATCGTCGGCGGAAAGGCCCTGATGAAGAAGGTGCCGCTGCGGCTGATCACGCAGATCGCGGCCCTGCTGATGCTGGGGCTGGGCGTGTGGAGCCTGTACGAGGCGATCGCCGGCTGAGCTGAACGGCGGGTGAACCCTCGACGGGGCCGCTGGCGGGATCGGGAGCTGTTTTGTACCGTGGAGGAACAAAGTAGCTCCCGTCCGTTTTCCCTGACCGGCGGGCGGGGCTCCTTTGTCCCTTCGGGAGGCTTGCCCCTCCCGGTCCCTTCCCTCACAGGGGTCCTCTTCGTTCCTGGAGCTGCCGATGACGGCCACCGCCGCGCCCACCGTCCTCACCGCCCGCGCCCTCCTGCTCGACATGGACGGCACCCTCGTCAACTCGGACGCAGTGGTCGAGCGCATCTGGCGGCGCTGGGCCGAGCGGCACGGGCTGGCCGGTGACGAGGTGATGAAGGTCGTCCACGGCCGCCAGGGGCACGCCTCCATGGCCGTCCTGCTGCCCGACCGGCCCGTCGAGCAGAACCTCGCCGACAACGCGCGCATGCTCGCCGAGGAGACCGCCGACACGGACGGCGTGGTCGAGATCCCCGGCGCGAGCGTCTTCCTGGCCGCACTGCGCGGTCTCCCGCACGCCCTGGTGACCTCCGCGGACGTCGCACTGTCCACCGCGCGCATGAACGCCGCCGGGCTGCCGCTGCCGCGGGTCCGGATCACCGCCGAGTCGGTGGGCGCGAGCAAGCCCGACCCCGAGGGCTTCCTGAAGGGCGCCGCCGAACTGGGCGTGGCCCCGGCCGACTGCGTCGTCTTCGAGGACTCCGGGGCCGGGATCGCGGCGGGGCGGGCCGCGGGGATGACCGTGGTGGGCATCGGCCCCCGCGCCGGTCTGCACGAGCCCGACGTGGCGGTGCCCGACCTCACGCGCGTACGGGTCGAAGCGGGCGCCGACGGGACCGTCCGACTGCACATCGGCTGACACGGGCGAACCGGATCCGACGGGCCCCAGGGGGTGCCGCCGGGATCAGGCCGGCGCAACGGGGTCTTGCGCGCTCGGGCCGGCCGGCGGGCGCCGTTCGCCCCGGCCGGCCTGATCCGAACGAAACCCCCTGGGGGGCGCTGTCTGGAACACTCCGGCTCGCGGGGTCTGGTACGCACTGCCTCGGAGGGGGCGCCCCCTGTCTGATCCGGATCCGGACGGCACCCGCCGGCCCGCCCTCACTGCTGCGACGGCTGCTGCGGCTGTGACGTTTCCGACTCCAGGCGTTGCCGGGTCGCCGGGCCGTACTCACCGGAGGGGTCGCCCGTGATGCCACGGGCCAACTGGTAGGTGTGCACCGCGTCCTGCACGGGGCGGGTGAAGACGCCGTCGACGTCGTCGTCGTACAGGTTCAACTGGCCCAGCCGCTCCTGGAGTTCCGCGACCTGTGGGCCCGTGTCGCCCAGGCGCAGCACCGGTGCGACGGCGGGCGTGGTGTGCGTGCTGACGGAGGCCGTCGGGGAGGGAGAGGGCGGCCGGGACGGCGTGCGGGACGGGGGCCTGGAGGACGGCGACGCGGACGGTGTGGCCGGGCGGGGCGGGGGCGGTGGCGCCGAGGACGGACGTACCAGCGAGCGGGACACGGGCGGGGAATCCGCCGTCGGCGGGGGCGACGACACCGGCGTGCTCACGTCCGGGACGCTCTCCCTGACCTCCTGGGCGGCGGCACGGTCCCGGGACGACGGGGTGTCGTACGAGAACAGCCCGCTCGCGAACCCGGCCGCCGCCACGACCGCCACGCCCGCGGCGGCGGCCGACAGCAGGACGGCGCGCCGGGGCCGCCGCCGCGGCGTCCCGCCCGGCGCGAGCTGCGCCGCGGCCGGGCCGTCCGCCCCGCCCTCCTCGAACATCCGCAGATCCGTCGTGCTCGGCCCCGGTAACGCGCGCAGCGGCAGCGTGGCCCCGACCGCAGGCACCGCGCCGGTCTGCGCGGGCTCGTCCACCTCGACGTACGGGCGGATGCGCAACGGGTCGAAGTCCTCCGCCGCTGCCGCCTCGGCCGTCCGCGTCTCCCGCAGGGCCTCGGCCGCCCGCTCGGTGCAGTCGCACGACGGACTCCGGTCCACGCCCCTCGGCGCCCCGCACCGCGGGCACGTACGGCCCTCGGGACGCTCGGGACTCTCCGGACCCCCGGGACTCGCGGAATCACTCATGTGTTCGTCCTCCCCTTGCGAGCTTCCGAGACTATGCGGACCTTGTCCGCATCCGCCGTCGGAAACGCGGGACTCGACAGGCCATAACCGGTCACACCGACGACGATGGAGAAGGTGCATTCCGAGCCTCCCGGGAGGTCTCCATGACCCTCGACACGCATGGCACGACGAAGGACGTGAAGGGCGGCGAACACGTCCCCGGCAATGTGTTCGTCCCGATCGGCGCCCTGCTGCTCGGACTGCTGCTCGCCGCGCTCGACCAGACCATCGTCTCCACCGCGCTGCCGACGATCGTGAGCGATCTCGGCGGCCTGGAGCACCTGTCCTGGGTGGTCACCGCCTATCTGCTGGCCTCCACCGCGGCGACCCCGCTGTGGGGCAAGCTCGGCGACCAGTACGGCCGGAAACGGTTGTTCCAGACGGCAATCGTGATCTTTCTCATCGGCTCGGCGCTGTGCGGCATGGCGCAGAACATGGGCGAGCTGATCGGGTTCCGCGCGCTCCAGGGCCTCGGCGGCGGCGGGCTGATGGTGCTGTCGATGGCGATCGTCGGCGACCTCGTGCCGCCCCGTGAACGCGGCCGCTACCAGGGGCTGTTCGGGGCCGTCTTCGGCGCGACCAGCGTGCTCGGGCCGCTGCTCGGCGGGCTGCTCACCGAGCATCTGAGCTGGCGCTGGGTGTTCTACGTCAACCTCCCCGTGGGCGTCGTCGCGCTCGCCGCGATCGCCACCGCGCTGCGCCTGCCGCGCCGCAGCGAGCGCCACGTCATCGACTACCTCGGCACCTGCCTGATCGCCGCCGTCGCCACCTGCCTGGTCCTCGTCGCCTCCCTCGGCGGTACGACCTGGCCCTGGGCCTCGGCGCAGATCATCGGGCTCGCCGTACTGGGCGTGCTGCTGGCCGTGGTCTTCGTGGCCGTCGAACGCCGGGCCGCCGAACCGGTGCTGCCGCTCAAGCTGTTCGGCATCCGCACCTTCACGCTCGCCGCCGTGATCAGCTTCATCGTCGGCTTCGCCATGTTCGGCGCGATGACCTATCTGCCGACCTTCCTCCAGGTCGTGCACGGCGTCTCGCCGACCGTGTCCGGGGTGTACATGCTGCCGATGGTGTTCGGCCTGCTGCTGTCCTCGACCGCCTCCGGTCAGATCGTCAGCCGCACCGGGCGCTGGAAGGTGTTCCCGGTCACCGGCACCGCCGTCACCGCCATCGGCCTGCTCCTGCTGCACCGGCTCACCGAGCAGAGCTCGACCGCCGTGATGAGCGTCTACTTCTTCGTCTTCGGTCTCGGCCTCGGCCTGGTCATGCAGGTGCTGATCCTCATCGTGCAGAACGCGGTCTCGTACGAGGACCTGGGCGTGGCCACCTCCGGCGCGACCTTCTTCCGCTCCATCGGCGCCTCCTTCGGCGTGGCCATCTTCGGCACCATCTTCGCGAGCCGCCTCGGCGACAAACTCACCGCCGCCTTCCGGGGAGTCCCGCTGCCGCCCGGCACCACCGCGAACACCCTGAAGTCCGACCCCCGGGGCATCGCCGCACTGCCGCCCACGCTGCGCCCCGCCGCGCTGCACGCGTACGCCTCCGCCATCACGGACGTCTTCCTCTACGCCGCCCCGGTCGCCCTGCTCGGCTTCCTGCTGGCGTGGCTCCTGAAGGAGGACCCGCTGCGCGGCTCGGTCACCGCACCCGACGTCTCCGAGACCCTCGCGGCCAACCCGGTCGAGCGTTCCTCCTACGACGAGTGCTGCCGCGCCCTGTCCGTGCTCGGCACCCGCGAGGGCCGCCGGGAGATCTACGAGAAGATCACCGCACGGGCCGGGTACGACCTGCTGCCCGCCGCGAGCTGGCTGCTGCTGCGCATCCGCAGGTACGGCTCGGTCGAACCCTGCGTGCTCGCCGAGCACGGCCCCGTCCCGCTGGAGGTCGTCCTCGCCGCCGCCCGCCAGGTCGAGGAACGGCGCCTGGCGGGGCGCGAGGGGCTGGACCTGTACCTGACCGACACCGGCCGCCAGGTCGCCGACCGGCTGGCCGCGGCCCGTGAGGAGTCCCTGGCCGAACTCCTCGGCGACTGGTGGCAGCCGGACCGCTCGACCGACCTGACGGAGCTGGTGAAGGAACTCACCGCCGAGCTGTGCGGCTCCGCGCGCGAACAGCCCCGCGAACAACCGCAGAGCCGGCCGGTGGCCGGGCTCAGCTGACGGCCAGCTCCTTGCGGAACCAGTGCTCGGCGTACACGTCGTCGTTGTGCGGGGCGGTCTCGGCGTAGCCGAGGCGGGTGTACAGGGCGCGGGCCTCGACCAGGTCGCCGCGGGTGTCGAGGACCATCCGCCGGGCCCCGAGGGCGCGGGCGGCGTCCTCGGCGGCGGCCACGAGCAGCGGGGCGCCGCCCCGGCCGCGCAGCGGCTCGCGCACGAACACCCGGGTGAGTTCGGCCGTGTCCGCGTCGAGCAGCCGTACCCCCGCCGAACCGCCCGCCTCACCCGCGTACCGGCCGACCAGCAACTGCCCGGCGGGCGGCGCCAGTTCGGCCCCGTCCTCGGCCGCGATCTCCCGCTCCAGCTCGCCGGGGTCGGTGCGGTGCCCCTCGTGCAGCAGGTACCAGCGGTCGCTGACCTCGGTGTAGTACGCCCGCCACAGGGCGGCGGCGACGGGGGAGTCGTACGGTTCCGGGGCGATGGTCCACGTCATGCCGGTCATTGTGGGCGGTGCCGGCCGCACCCGCCGCCCGGTTTTTCCGCACGGGACCGCACACTGTCTGCCGTGAACCGCACCGACCGTCTCTACGCCCTCGTCGAGGAACTGCGGGCCGCCGCCCCGCGCCCCCGCAGCGCCCGCGCGCTCGCCCGGCACTTCGAGGTCAGTGTCCGTACGATCGAACGGGACCTGGCCGCGCTGCAGCAGTCCGGGCTGCCGATCCACGCCGAACCGGGCCGCACCGGCGGCTACGTCCTGGACCGGGAGCGCACGCTGCCCCCGCTGACCGTCACCCCGGCCGAGGCGACCGCCCTGGCCGTCGCGCTGCACGCCCTGGACGGCACGCCGTTCGCGGTGGACGCGCGCAGCGCGCTGCACAAGGTGCTGGCCGTCATGCCGGAGCGGGAGCGCCGGGCGACGGGTGAACTGGCCGAGCGGGTACGGCTGTTGGTGCCCGTGTCCCGGCCGGCGCGCCCCGCCGGGCCGGTGGTGCCCCGCGCCCTGCGGGAGGCGCTGACGGCGGGCCGGGTGCTGCGGCTGGACTACGCCGACGCGGCGGGCCGGCGCACCGCGCGGGACGTCGAACCGCTCGGGTTCCTCGGCGGCACGGAGCACTGGTACCTGGCCGGCTGGTGCCGGCTGCGGAACGCGCCGCGCGGCTTCCGGCTGGACCGGGTGCGCGCCGCGACGGCGCTGGACGAGCGGGTCCCGCACCGCGCCGTCGACCTCACCGCCCTCGACACCCTCGGCTCGGACGTCGTCCCCCTCACCGCGGCCGCCGCACTCTGACGGATGTGACGGCAATCACCGACACAGGGGTGTCGCGGACGGGGCGGAGGCTGATGCCCATGACGACAACGACTCGGCACACCGCCGCCCCCACCCCCCTCACCACCGCCACCGGCATCGCCCTCTTCGACCGCTGGACCGCCCTGTGGAACGGAGACTTCAGCGACCCGGAGGCCTTCCTCGCGCCCGGCTTCCGGATCCGTTTCGCCAACGAACCCGAGCGGGGCGGGGCGACCGACGCGGTCCACGGCCCGGCCGGGATCGTCGGTCTGGTCTCCGGCTTCCGTGCGCAGCGGCCCGACCTGGTGTACGCCGTGGACGGCACGCCGCTGGTGGACACCGGGCTGGGCCGGGTCGCCTGCTGCTGGCACGTGACCGGGGCGGACGGTCTCCGCAAGAGCGGGATCGACCTGCTGGAGGTGACGGACGGACGGATCGCGACCGTCTGGTCGGTCACCGGCCTGCGCCGCTTCGCGGACTAGGCGGGTCCGGCGAAGTCCGATGGGGTTCGGCGGCGCCCCGAAGGGGCGCGGGGCTCCATCGACATGCGGCTCCGCCGCGTGGGCGCGACCAGCCACGACGGACCCGCAGATGGCCGACGGCACATTGCGGCACTTCCAGCGGAGCGCTCAGCGGCCCGCTCTCCGCCGGTGCCACTCCCGTACGACCTCCTCGACGTCGTACGGCTTCTTGCCCAGCGGGGGGCCGGGCGGGGGCTTGAACATCATGTCCTTGATCTTGACGTTGACGTCCTCGACGATCTTCCGGGCGATCCGCTCAGAAGGGGCCGCGTAAGCCGCGTCGAGGGCGTCCTCGGCCTCCTTGCGGAGGGCGAGCGCGGGCGGCAGGACGGACAGGCCCTCGCGCGCCAACTTCCGCTTGATCCACCACAGTTCGTCGTACGTGGAGTCGACCTCGCTCGGCAGCGGCTCGCCCGCCCCCGGCAGTCGCTCGAATTCACCGCGCCCCTGCGCGTCACGGATCTGCTTGTCGACAAACGAGTCGAACGGCACACCCGGTGGCTTTCGCTCGGTCATGACTCCATTGTGCCGGACGCGCCCCGGCCGGGCGTTCTATCATGCGGCGGCAGGCCGATCCGGCCTCGTCGCGAGGACGTGCACGGATGGTGCACGGACGTGCACGGACATCACAGGGGGAACGCACGTGCTCGAACTCACCATGGCCACCGTCTCCGAGGCCGACTCCGGCGCCACGGCCGGGATGACGATGGCCGAGGCGCCGAGCGAGCCGGGTGCCGCGCTCCGGGTCGGCCGGGACGCGGCGGCGTGCAAGCTGGTCACGCCCGAGGACTGGCTGTTCGTCTCCCGCGTGCACCTGGAATTCGTGTGCGCCCCGGACGGCGGCTGGCAACTGACCTGGCTGCGCGGCTCACAGGCCGAGCCGTCCGCCGAAGTACGCCTGATCTCAGGGGAGTTCAGCCAGCCTCTCGGCTACGGCGCGACCGTACGGCTGCCGCACGGCGGGTCCGGCGAGATCGTCGTCCAGGACCGCACCGCGCCACGCAGCGTCAACGTCGGCTTCTACCACGAGGCTTGAGCCGGACGCCGGGTGCGGTCAGGCGAGCACCCGGGCCAGCGCGAACCCGTCGTAGCCCTTGCGGCCGACCGTCTGGACCGCCGTACCGCTCAGCCTCGGGTGGGTGGCGATCAGGTCGATCGCGGCGCGGGTGCCGAGCACGTCCGGATCGGTGCTGTCCGGGTCGGCGACCCGGCCGCCGCGCACCACGTTGTCGATCACGATCACGCTGCCCGCACGGGTGAGCTTCAGCGCCCACTCCACGTAGTGCGCGTTGTTGGCCTTGTCGGCGTCGATGAAGACCAGGTCGAACGGGGGCGGGTTCTCGTCGGCCAGCTTGGGCAGCGACTCCAGGGCCGGGCCGACCCGCACCTCCGCGACCCGGTCCAGGCCCGCCCGCGCGATGTTCCGCACGGCGACCTCGGCGTGCCTGGCGCTGTACTCCAGGGAGACCAGCCGGCCGTCCTCGGGCAGCGCCCGGGCCAGCCAGATCGTGCTGTACCCGCCCAGCGTGCCGATCTCCAGCACCGTGCGCGCGCCCTGCAACTGCGCGAGGAGCTGGAGGAACTTGGCCTGCGCGGCCGTGACGGCGATGTCCGGCAGCCCGGCCGCCTCGTTCTCCCGCAGGGCCGCCTGTAGCGCCTCGTCGTCGGGCGCGAGCTGGCTGATGAAGTAGTCGTCGACGTCGTCCCAGAGCTGCGAGCCGGTCATGCTCTGCCGCCTTTCCCGAGTGTCTGCGCTTCCTGCGGGGTCATCGTCTCAGCACAGAGGCACCGAGCGGGAGATCGTCGGCGCTTCCCGGCCGAAGGGGGCGCGCCCAGGCAGGTCGCCGCGCTTCGGCCGGACTCCGCGGAGCCCCCCGTTGTGACCCTTCTCGCGCCCCGGCCCCGCAACCGCACAGGGTGCGCACCATCGTCTTCCGGACAAAAGGCGGAAGAAGGTCGGGCGGACGTCAGGTGAAGAGGGGGTTGCCCGCGTCTCTGTCCAGAGGCGGTGGGAACCTCATAGGGTTCTGAGAAATACGGGGCGGGAGGCCGACGAGGCGTGGCGAACGTGGAGCACAGCGGACGACCGACGGACACCTTCGGGCAGGCATCCCCCGGAGCGCGGCTGCGCGCGGCCCGGCTGGGACTGTGGGCGGTGGCGGCGATCCTCGCCGTACGGCAGGTGGCCGCCGTGCTCAGCACCCCGAGCGGTGAGCGGCTGACCGACCTGGAGACCTGGGCCGGCCCGCACGGCGTCCTGCACGTGGACGGCTCGATCTACGACTCGACCCGCTTCACCGGCACCCCCTTCGGCGGGCTCGTCCTCAAACCGCTGACCCGCTCCGCCGAGGCCGCGCTCGGCTGGGGCTGGACCTTCGGCACGCTGTTGCTCGTCGTCGTCCTCGGCCTGGTCGTCGCCCGCGCACTGCCCCATCCCGTCAGCCGCCGCACCTCGCTGCTGGCCGCGCCGGTCGCCATCAGCCTGCTGATGCTGTCGCTGCCCGTCCGCAACGCCCTGTGGCTCGGCCAGGCCAGCATCCTGCCGGTGCTGCTCGTCCTGCTCGGCCTGTTCGCGGTCCGCGGAGAGCGGGCCTGCGGCCTGTGCATAGGCCTCGCCGCCGCGTTCCAGCCGACCCTGCTGCTGTTCGCCCCGCTGGTGTGGTTCACCGGCCGCCGCCGGGCCGCGCTCAGCACGGCCGGCACCTTCGCCGCCCTGACCGCGCTCGCCTGGGCCGCGCTGCCCCACGACTCGTACGCGTACTGGGTGCACCACATGGCCGGCGCGGGCCTCGGCGGCAAGGCCGACGCCCTCGGCAACCAGTCGCTGCACGGCGCGCTGCTGCGGCTCGGTGTGTCCGGGTGGCCGGAGATCGCCGTCTTCCTGGTGCTGGCCTCCGCCGTCGCGGCCGTCGCCATGCGCCGCGCGGTGCACTACGCGGCCGACGGGCAGCTGCTGCTCTCCGTCGGCATCACCGGCTGCGCCGTCGTCACCGTCTCGCCCACCGCCTGGCAGTACCAGCTGCTGTGGGTGCTCCTCGCGGTCGTCGGCCGGGTCGGCAGGAAGGCCTCCGACCGCTACGTCTGGCCGGTGGCCGTCGTCCTCGTCACGACGCTTCCGGCGACGATGATGCTGCCGAACATGCCGGTGCTGTACCCGCTGCGCGACAACCTGGTGCTGCTCGCGGCCCTCGCCGCCGCGACGGCCGTCCCCTTCCTCTCCCGCACCTCCCCCTACTACCGGACCCCGATCCGCACGGAGTACGCCCCACCGGTCGCGGCCCGCTTTCGACGCGTCCCGCTCCTCCCCTTCCTGCGCCGCGTCCTGACCCGCCCGAACCTCCTGCTGGAGCTGCTCCTCATCCGGGTCGTCTACGCCGCCTACTCCCAGGTCCGCCTCGCCGCGACCGGCGGCTCCATCTCCGGCGGCCGGGCACGCGCCGAGCACCACGGGCACATCGTGCTCGGCATCGAGCGCTTCCTGCACATCGACATCGAGCACTGGGTCAACCACACCGTGGCGAAGATCGAGTGGCTGCGGGACTTCTTCAGCTTCTACTACGAGTCCTTCCACTTCGTCCTCCCGCTGGCCGTCCTCGCCGTCCTCTACTGGCGCCGCCCGGTCGACTACCGCTGGGCCCGCGCCTCCCTCGGCTTCGCCACCTTCCTCGCCCTGATCGGCTTCTGGTTCTTCCCGCTGGCCCCGCCGCGCCTGATGCCGCACCTCGGCATCATCGACACCGTCCACGGCGCGCAGGACTTCTCCAAGCCGGACTACGGCGCGCTGACCGCGCTCACCAACCAGTACGCGGCGATGCCCTCACTGCACTTCGGCTGGGCCCTGTGGTGCGGCGTGGTCATCGCGGTCATCGCCCCGAAGCGGTGGATGAAGGCCCTCGGCCTGCTGCACCCCCTCTTCACCGTCTCGGCCATCGTCGCGACCGGCAACCACTGGGTGCTGGACGCGATCGGCGGCGCGGCGGTCGTCACCGCCGGCTTCGGGCTGTCGTACGTGCTCCAGGGGCCGAGGGCACGAATGGTCACGGCGGTGGCAGGCGCCCAGGAGGCAGAGAAGGTGAGCGTCGGCAGCACGTGACCGCGGGGCCGCTCGTTTCTCGGCCGGCGTCGCGCCTCCACGGTCCGCGTCAAGGGCGGGCTGCGGGTGCCAGGGTTCGCCGGTCATTGGAAGATGTGGGCGGTGATCGGAAGGGTTGGGCCAGGCTTCGCAGGAAGGCACTGGGCAGGGGGAGGAGGGGGTGGCTCGTGCTGGACCAGGTGCGCCCATTCCTTCCAGTCACCCCCTCCCAGTGACAGATGGGGCCCATGTGACCTTCCCCGTCACGCACCGCGCCATCAACCCACCCAGCCGTCCCCTCTCCGGGCGGCCCAACGGTCACTTCTCGGTTCCGCACTCGAACCACACCGTCTTATGGCCCAGCACCCACGGGGTCACGCCCCACTTGCCGACCACGGCGTCCAGCAGTGCGAGACCCCGGCCGCCCTCCGAATCGAGGACCAACTGGAGCAGCGGTTCCGGCAGTTGGGGGAACCCGTCGGCCACCTCGACCCGGACACCGGCGGTCTGCCGTACGAGCAGGACGGTGCAGCGCCGGTCGGGAACGTGCCGTACGACGTTGGTGACCAGCTCACTCAGGCCCAGCTCCACGGCGAACGTCAGCTCCGGCAGCCCCCATTCGCGGAGCAGTGAGCGGGCGATACGGCGGATGTGGCGTACCGAGTGGTCGCCGACGGTGAGCTGCAAGCGGTACTGGGGAGTGTGGGGAATATTGAGGTTCACAGGGCGAGGCTGACCTGGTGTCACTACGCTGGGCAACCGGACGAACACAACAGGTCCGGGAGGGGACTTGGCATGGTCAACATCAACACCCTCGACCCCAGCGCCTCACCGCTCGACTACTACGGCTTCGAGCTGCGCCGGTACCGGGAAGCGGCGGGGCTGACGCAGCGGCAGTTCGGGGACATCATCAACTACACGGGGTCGATGGTCGGCCAGGTGGAGACGGCCAGAAAGCTGCCGACGCTGGACTTCAGCCAGCGAGCGGACGCGGCGCTGTGCACGGGCGGGTTGCTGACCCGCCTCCACCCGCTGGTGATGCGGAGTCAGCTTCCGGCGTGGTTCCAGCAGGTGGCGGAGTTGCAGTCACGGGCTGTGGGGATCTACTCCTTCGAGACGCACATGGTGCACGGCCTACTTCAGGCCGAGGCGTATGCGCGGGCGGTGCTCGGCGTCCTCGACAGCACCGACATCGATGACCGCACCGTCGTGAGGTTGGCTCGCCAGCGCATCTTCGAGAAGGAGGAGCCGCCGGTCTTCTGGGCGATCCTCGGTGAGGCCGCACTGCTTCAGGAGATCGGGGGCAAGAAGGTCATGCGCGAGCAACTCGCCCACCTGTTGAGCTTCGAGGGCAACCCCTTGATCAACGTCCAGATCCTGCCGTTCTCTGCTGGAGCGCACGTCGGATCACAAGGCTCGTTCGACGTCTACCGCTTCGCCGGTGACCCAGCCATCGTCTATACGGAGGGCTACGGCAGCGGGCATCCGAGCGCCAACCCGGACACCGTCAAGGACTGCTCGCTCCGTTACGATCATCTCCAAGCTGCCGCACTGTCCCTCCGGGACTCGGCGGGGTTGATCCGGCGTGTGATGGAGGACCGCTATGGAGAGCAAGTGGCGTAAGTCCAGCTACAGCGGCGACCAGGGTGGCAACTGCGTCGAGTGCGCCCCCCTCGGCCCGCTCACCTGGCGAAAGTCGTCGTACAGCGGTGACCAGGGCGGCGAATGCGTAGAGATCGCCCTCGCCCCCTGTGCCACCCTCGCCATCCGCGACTCCAAAACCCCCGCGGGGCCGATCCTCACCCTCGACCCCGCTGCCTTCGCCACCTTCGTCACCTGGGCGTCAGTGTCGGCTACAGCCGCTGGATGATCGTCCCGGTCGCCAAGCCGCCGCCCGCGCACATCGTGATCAGCGCGAACTCCTTGTCCGTGCGCTCCAGTTCGTGCAGGGCGGTGGTGATCAGGCGGGCGCCCGTCGACCCGACCGGGTGACCCAGCGCAATCCCACCGCCGTTCACGTTGACCTTGTCCAGATCCTGTTCGAAGACCTGGGCCCAGCTCAACACCACAGACGCGAAGGCCTCGTTGATCTCGACCAGGTCGATGTCCTTCAACGTCATCCCCGCCTTGCCCAGCACCGCGCGCGTCGCGTCGATCGGGCCGTCGAGGTGGAAGTGTGGGTCGGCGCCGACCAGTGCCTGGGCGACGATCCGTGCCCTCGGCCTCAGTTTCAGGGCGCGGGCCATCCGTTTCGACGCCCACATGATCGCCGCAGCCCCGTCCGAGATCTGCGACGAGTTGCCCGCCGTATGGACGGCCGTCGGCATCACCGGCTTCAACCTCGCCAGTGCCTCCATCGACGTGTCCCGCAGGCCCTCGTCCTTGTCGACCAGGCGCCACATGCCCTGACCGGCGTACTGCTCCTCCTCGGTCGTCGGCACCTGGACGGCGAACGTCTCGCGCTTGAAGCGCTCCTCCGCCCAGGCCAGCGCCGCGCGCTCCTGCGACCGCAGGCCCAGCGCGTCCACGTCCTCCCGCGTCAACCCCCGGTGCCGGGCGATCCGTTCCGCCGCCTCGAACTGGTTCGGCAGGTCGACGTTCCATTCGTCCGGGAACGGCTTTCCCGGGCCGTGTTTCGAACCCGACCCCAGCGGGACCCGGGACATGGCCTCCACGCCGCAGCTGATGCCGACGTCGATCACGCCGCCGGCGACCATGTTGGCCACCATGTGCGAGGCCTGCTGCGAGGAGCCGCACTGGCAGTCGACGGTCGTCGCGGCCGTCTCGTAGGGCAGGCCCATGGTCAGCCAGGCCGTGCGCGCGGGGTTCATGGACTGTTCGCCGGCGTGGGTGACCGTGCCGCCGACGATCTGCTCGACCGCGTCGGCGGGGATGCCGGTCCGGCCGAGGAGTTCACGGTAGGTCTCGCCCAGGAGATAGGCGGGGTGCAGGTTGGCGAGCGCGCCGCCGCGCTTGCCGATCGGGGTGCGGACGGCTTCGACGATCACGGGTTCGGCGGCCATGGGTGCGGGTCCTCTCCGAGGGCTCTCCTCCAGAACTAGTACGCGTTCTAGTTCTCAGGGCAGTTTGCTGACGTGATGTCCATTGCCGCAAGGGTCTTGCAGTGGATTGGGGCTGGATTGGCGATGCCGTGCCTCTTGCGAGTTGTAGAACCCGTTACTACGTTCACGACGTTCACTGATGGACCGTCAGAACTTGAGAACTTGACGACGGGAGCCACCGATGCCCTGTCCCGCGCTGCCCGACGGGTTGGACCTCACCGACCCCGATCTGCTCCACCACCGCGTGCCCCTCCCGGAGTTCGCCGAGCTGCGCCGTACCGAGCCGGTCCGCTGGATCCCGCAGCCGCACGGGGTCGCGGGCTTCGCCGACGCCGGCTACTGGGCCGTGACCCGGCACGCGGACGTCAGGTACGTCTCCACGCACCCCGAGCTCTTCTCCTCCACCCTCAACACCGCGATCATCCGCTTCAACGAGCACATCCAGCGCGACGCGATCGACGCACAGCGCCTCATCCTGCTCAACATGGATCCTCCGGAACATACGCGCGTCCGGCAGATCGTGCAGCGGGGCTTCACGCCACGTTCCATCCGCGCCCTGGAGGAGCGGCTCCGGGCCCGCGCCGAGTCCATCGTCTCGGCCGCCCGCGCCCGCTCCGGGCCCTTCGACTTCGTCACCGAGGTCGCCTGCGAACTCCCGCTCCAGGCCATCGCCGAGCTGATCGGCGTACCCCAGGAGGACCGGTCCAAGATCTTCGACTGGTCCAACAAGATGATCGCCTACGACGACCCCGAGTACGCCATCACGGAGGAGGTCGGCGCCCAGTCGGCCGCCGAGATCATCGCCTACGCCATGAACATGGCCGCCGAACGCAAGCAGTGCCCGGCCCGCGACATCGTGACGACCCTGGTGGCGGCGGAGGACGAAGGCAACCTGAACTCCGACGAGTTCGGCTTCTTCGTGCTGATGCTGGCGGTGGCGGGAAATGAGACGACGCGGAACGCGATCACTCATGGGATGCACGCGTTCCTGACCCATCCCGGGCAGTGGGACCTGTTCCGGCGGGAGCGGCCCGCGACGACGGCCGAGGAGGTCGTGCGCTGGGCGACCCCCGTCAACGCCTTCCAGCGGACCGCCACCCAGGACACCGAACTGGGCGGGGTGCTGATCAGGGAGGGAGACCGGGTGGGGCTCTTCTACGCCTCCGCCAACCACGACCCCGAGGTCTTCACCGACCCCGACGCCTTCGACATCACCCGCGACCCCAACCCGCATCTGGGCTTCGGCGGCGGCGGTCCCCACTTCTGCCTCGGCAAGTCCCTCGCCGTCCTGGAGATCGACCTGATCTTCAACGCCATCGCCGACGCCATGCCCGGCCTGCGGCTGGCCGACGAGCCCCGGCGGCTGCGCTCGGCCTGGATCAACGGGGTCAAGGAACTCCGGGTCACCACCGGCTGACCGGGCCGGTCACTCCTTCCCCGACGCCACCACCGCCAGCACGGCCGAGGCCGCCGCCGCGAGCGCGAGCGGGATGCCGAGGCCGTGGTGGAGGACCAGCCACGCGCCCAGGCAGGCACCGGCGAGCATCGCGAGCACCGCGGCCGCACGGCGCGGCTCGCGGTGGCCGGTGGCGTCGCCGAAGCGCGATTCCGAGGCCAGGCCGGTCAGGGTCATGGTCAGGACGGTGGTCGTCAGGTCGGGGATGCGCAGTTTGCGGACCGTGGCGTTGCGCAGGCCCATCGCGTACCCGGTCAGGGCGATCAGGGCGTAGACCGTGCCCCCGGCGTGCGGCCAGGCGAAGGCGACGGCGGCCGATACGGCGACCAGGACCGCCTCCGCCGCCAGGGTGCGGCGGGCCCAGGTGCGGCGCGAGCCCTTGCTGTAGCGGGTCGCCAGGCGTCCGCCGGTCACCGCACCGAGCAGGAAACAGCCCAGCGAGGTGGCCGTGTGCGGCACCGAGAAGCCGGGGGCACCGGCTGCTGCGAAGCCCAGGACGACGACATTGCCGGTCATGTTGGCCGTGAAGACCCGGCCCAGGCCCAGGTAGCTGACGGCGTCGATCAGCCCGCTCACCACCGTCAGGGCCAGCAGCACGATCACCAGCCGCAGCCCGCGCATCTCGGGGTCGTAGTTCTCAGCTGCGCTCACCGCCCCAGTTGACCACGCCGAAGGCGGCGGCCCGGTGATCGGGGCCGCCGCCTTCAGGGTTTGAGCGCGTGCTGCTGGTGGCTCAGTACCAGCCGTTCGCCTGCCAGAAGCTCCAGGCCTTGACCGGGCTGCCGTAGCGGGAGTTCATGTAGTCCAGACCCCACTTGATCTGCGTGGCCGGGTTGGTCTTCCAGTCGCCGCCCGCGGAGGCCATCTTCGAACCGGGCAGGGCCTGGACCAGGCCGTAGGCGCCGGACGAGGAGTTGGTCGCGGTCGGGTTCCAGCCGCTCTCGTGCGAGACGATCTTGCTGAACGCGTTGAACTGCGCGGCGTCCGGGATCATCTTGTGCGCGATCGCCTGAGCGGAGGAGGCCGTGGCGGCCTGGGCGGGCGCCGCGGTCAGAGCCAGGCCGGCGGTGGCGGCGGCCACGGCGGCGGTCGTGAGGGCCTTCTTCGGGGAGGCGATGCGGCGGATGAAGGAGACGGTCACGGAGAACCTCTTGCGTCGGGGACAGGGGGTCGCCGGTATGCCGTGCGGCGCCGCTCGCGCGTCGGCCGCGTCCGTCTGCATACGTCGGCGCCGCGGCCCGTGGGGGCTCGTGGCGCCTTGCGACGTCATCCAGAGAAACAGCCCCCGACCCCGCCCGCAATGACCCCTTTTACTAGTGGTGGCCGGATCGAGGGGAAACATCCGCTCTGTGGCGTGGCTCTCCATGTGCAGGTCAGCGAGGGTGTCCAACGGTACGTATCGGACATTCGGTGCTACGGTCGCGGATCGTAGGTGATCCGGGTCATGTGGGGTGCTTCACCGCCGGGGTGCCGCTGGGTGAGGTGCCGTACGCGTCCGGTGAGGGATCCCGGGCGTCGAATGTGACCGCGGTCTCGAAGGCGGCCCGCCGGGTGGCCCGGCGCAGCGCGCGCAGCACCGCCGGGCCGAGGAACAGGGTCAGCACCACCGTGCACACGGCCCGGCCCAGGTCCCAGCCGAGCGAGGTGGCCAGGCAGTACGCCACGAAACGGGCCAGGTTGGCGGGGACGGAGGCGTGCGCGTCGAAGGAGATGTTCGAGGCCGCGGTGGAGAGGAAGGGCCAGCCGGCGAGATTCATGACGGTGCCGTAGGCGAGGGAGGCGAGGAAGCCGTAGCAGGCGAGGAGGAGCAGCTCGCCCCTGCCGCGCAGGCGCACCGCCCCCGGCAGCAGCCCGGCCCCCATCGTGAACCAGCCCATCGACAGCATCTGGAACGGCAGCCACGGCCCGACCCCGCCGGTGAGCAGGGCCGACGCGAACATCGTCACCGAACCCAGGGTGAACCCGAAACCGGGGCCGAGGACCCGCCCGCTGAGCACCATCAGGAAGAACATCGGCTCGATCCCGGCCGTCCCCGCGCCGATCGGGCGCAGCGCCGCCCCGGTCGCGGCCAGCACGCCGAGCATGGCCACGGCCTTCGGGCCGAGGTCCGACTCCGAGATCGTCGCCGCCACGACCGCGACCAGCAGGACGAGGAGGCCCGCGAAGAGCCAGGGGGCGTCCTGGGCGTGGGCGCTCAGCTGCGAGGTCGGCGGGGCGAGGAAGGGCCAGCCGAAGGCGACGACGCCCACCGCGCCGACCAGCACCAGCGCGGCGAGGGAGCGGGGCCGGACGCGGACGGCGTGCGGCCGGGTCCCCGGGCGCGGGGCGCTCATGCCAGCGCCTCGCGCACCTCGGCCACCGTGAGCCACCGCTGCGGGGCGAGGATCTTCGTCACCTGCGGGGCGAAGGACGGCGACGAGACGACGATCTGGGCGGTCGGCCCGTCGGCGATCACCTCCCCCTCGGCGAGCAGCACCACCCGGTGCGCGATCTCGGCCGCCAGCTCCACGTCGTGCGTGGCCAGCACGATCGCGTGCCCCTCGGCGGCGAGCCCGCGCAGCACGGTCACCAGCCGCGCCTTGGCCGCGTAGTCCAGACCGCGTGTCGGCTCGTCGAGCAGCAGCAGGGGCGGCCGGCCGGTCAGCACGACGGCCAGCGCGAGCGCCAGGCACTGGCCCTCGGACAGGTCGCGCGGGTGCGTGTCGTCGGTGATGCCCGGCAGCAGCTCCGACACCAGCGCCCGGCAGGTCCCCGGCTCGGCCCGGGCGTCCCGGTCCGCCGCCGCGCACTCGTCGCCGACCGTGTCGGCGTACAGCAGGTCACGCGGCTCCTGCGGGACCAGGCCGACGCGGCGTACGAGGTCGGGCGGTGCGGTGCGATGGGGGGTGACCCCGCCGACGGTCACGCTGCCGGTGGTGGGGGTCAGCAGGCCGACGAGGGAGCCGAGCAGGGTGGACTTCCCGGCGCCGTTGCGGCCCATGAGGGCGACGGTCTCGCCGGGGGCGACGGTGAGGTCGACGCGGCGCAGGGCGGTGATGCGGTCGCGGCGGACGGAGAGGGCGCGGATCTCGGCGGCGGTCCGAGGGAGGGACTGGGGGGTGTCCGGGGTCCGGCGGCGCAGGAGGGAGCGGCGGGGCGCGGGGCCGCGGCCGGGGTGCGACTGCCGCGGCGGAGGCACCGCGGCTGGGGCGGGATCGCCGTTCGCGGCCCTGGCCGCCAGACGTTCCCGCAGGTCACCCGCTCTGCGGCGGGCGTCACGGACCGTCAGGGGAAGGGGGGTCCAGTCGGCCAGCCGGCCCAGGGCGACGACCGGCGGGTACACCGGGGAGACTGTCATGACCTCGGCCGGGGTGCCGACGACCGCGGCCTCGCCGGGGGCCGGGAGCAGGACGACCCGGTCCGCGTAGTGGACGACGCGTTCCAGGCGGTGTTCGGCCATCAGGATCGTCGTGCCGAGGTCGTGCACCAGGCGCTGGAGCACCGCCAGCACCTCCTCCGCCGCGGCGGGGTCCAGGGCGGAGGTCGGCTCGTCCAGGACCAGGACCCGGGGGTGCGGGGTGAGGACCGAGCCGATCGCGACGCGCTGGCGCTGGCCGCCCGAGAGGGTGGCGATCGGTCGGTCGCGGAGCCCGGCGAGGCCCAGCAGGTCGAGGGTCTCCTCGACCCGGCGCCGCATCACCTCGGGGGCGAGGCCCAACGACTCCATCCCGTAGGCGAGTTCGTCCTCCACGGTGTCCGTGACGAAGTGGGCGAGCGGGTCCTGGCCCACGGTGCCGACCACGTCGGCGAGTTCGCGCGGCTTGTGGGTGCGGGTGTCGCGGCCGGCGACGGTGACGCGGCCGCGCAGGGTGCCGCCGGTGAAGTGCGGCACCAGCCCGCTCACCGCGCCGAGCACGGTGGACTTGCCGACCCCGGACGGGCCGACGAGCAGCACCAGTTCGCCCTCCGGCACCTCGAAGTCGATGCCCCGGACGCAGGGTTCGGCCGCGCCCTCGTACACCACGGCGACGTCCTCGAAGCGGATCACGACGGCTCCTTGGGGTCCTTGGGGGCCTTGGGCACGGCGAAGGCGGGCAGGAGGGAGAGGAGGACCGCGGCGGCGGGCCACAGGGGCAGGGCCGGGGCGACCAGGGGGACGACCCCCGGGTGCAGCGCCTCCGGGGCGCGGTCGGCGGCGAGGGTGAGGAGCGCGGCGACGGCGGCGCCCGAGCCGGCCACCAGCCAGGCGCGCGCGTCCCACGGGTCCGGGCGGTACCGGGTGCGCAGCGAGCGCCGGCCGCCCAGCTTCAGCCCCGCGAGCGCGGCGGCGACCCCGGCGAGCAGCACCGGCAGCCCGTAGCTGCCGCCCTCCGCGGTGAGCAGCCCGTACGTCCCCGCGCACACGCCGAGCAGGCCGCCGAGGGTGAGCGCGGCCGTCGTACGGCGGACCCGGGCGGGGACCTCGGCACTGCGTCCGTACCCCCGGGCCTCCATCGCGGCGGCGAGCGCGACCGAGCGTTCCAACGCGCCTTCCAGGACCGGCAGTCCGACCTGGAGCAGCCCGCGCAGGCCCCGGTCCGGGCGGCCGCGCAGCCGGCGGGCGGCGCGCAGCCGCTGGACGTCGGCGACGAGGTGCGGCGCGAAGGTGAGCGCGACGACGACGGCCACGCCGGTCTCGTACAGCGCGCCGGGCAGGGACTTGAGGAGACGGCCCGGAGCGGCGAGGGCGTTCGCCGCACCGACGCAGATCAGCAGCGTCGCCAGCTTCAGGCCGTCGTACGCAGCGAAGACCAGCGCCTCGGCGGTCACCTTCCCGCCCAGCCGGATGCCCTGCGCCCAGTGGGGGAGCGGGACTTCGGGGAGCGTGAACAGGGTGTGGGTGCCGGGGATCGGGGAGCCGAGCGCCACCGCGAACAGGAGGCGGACGAGGAGGACGACGAGGGCGAGCCTGGCGAAGGCGGCGTAGGAGCGGGCGAGCGGGGTGGGGGCGCGGTGCGTCGCGACGACGTACGCGGACGCGGATATGAGGAGCGCGAGGAGGAGGGGATTGGTGGTGCGGGTGGCGGCGGTCCCGAGGCTCAGGGCCCACAGCCACCAGGCACCGGCGTGAACGGTGCCCCGGTGCCCGGCGCCTGCGCTAGTCATTCCGTCGCCGTCGCGCCTGCCACACCGCCGCGCCCGCCAGCACGACGACCACGCCCACGCCGATCGGCAGGCCCAGCGCGGGCCCGTCCGAGGGGCTGTGCTCGGCGCCGTGCCCGGTGACGCGGCGCGGTTTCTGCGTGTCCGACACCTGCTCGCCGCACCCCCGGTGCGGATACCCGGCGATGGCGCACAGCAGGGCGTTGGTGTCGTAGCGCAGCGGTGGCGCGACGGCGGCCAGGGCGTCGGCGGTCGTCGCGTCGTCGGACACCCGGGCGCAGGCCGTACGGCCGGCCGGCGGGGTCTCGCCGGACGGCGCGTCCGCAGGGGTGCCGAAGTCGAGGACCAGCGCCACCCGCTTCATGCCGGCCTTGGCCGGCGTGGCCGCGCAGATCGTCCGGAAGTCCGCCGTGCCGCGCGGCCGGCTCGCGTCGGCCGAGTCCGCGCTGACCGCGAAGCGGAAACCCGCCACCGCGCCGTCGTCGGGACGGGCGATCGCCGGGCCCTGCGTGGCGTACGTCCACTGGTCGCCGGTGCGCTCCCAGAAGGACCAGTAGCGGTAACCGGCGGCCTGCGCCTGGGTCACCGCGGCGGCGAGGACGACGAACGCGGCCAGCGCCAGGGTCGCCGCACGGCGGACCCCGGTCACAGCTGCTGCTTCTTGCGGCCGCTGAGCAGGAAGCCGATGCCGATGCCCGCGACGAGGCAGACACCGACGAACCACCAGAGCCCGAACGACGATCCGCCGTCGGACTTCGTGGACTTCTCGGGGCTGTTGGACGCGTGCCCGGCGGATTCCATGCTGGGCGCCGGGCCCTGCGCGTTGAGCGAGCGGACCAGGCTGGTGCCGCCGAAGTCGCCCGGCTGCGCGCCCACCGCGTGCGCGGCGAGGATCAGCTGGGCGTACGCCGCCGGGCCGCTCTGCTCGGCCCAGTGCGTGGCGTTGTGCTCCAGCCAGGCGTACGACCGCGAGGCCTGCTCGACGTGCCCGTCGGCGGCGAGCGCGACGACCGTGTCCGCCGTGTTGCCGTAGTCCGGCTGGTCCGTGGCGCCGGGCAGCGCGGAGGTCAGGTGGCCGGTCTTCGCGACGGCCGACGCGAGGTTCGCGCCCGCGTTGTCCGCGATCTGCGCCGGGGTGAGGTGCTCGCCGGTGACGCACGCGCTGCTGCCGGGCGCCTTGCCGGCCGTCGTGACGAACCCCTTGCCGAGCGCGCCGAGTACGCCCGCCGCCGTCGCGTCCGCGTTGGCCGCGAGGGCGCCCTTCTTGTCCGGCTGGAAGGCGAGGCCGCCACCGCCGGGCCGCTTGCAGGGCACGGACATGGCGGCGAGGAGGTCGTAGGGGGACTTGCCCGCCCTGGTGGTCTTCGCCGGGTCCGTGCCGGTCGCGGCCAGGGCGCCGATGACGACGGACGTGGAGTTGGTGTCGCTGGCGCCGCCCGGGTTGTAGCCCCAGCCGCCGTCCGTGTTCTGCACGGACTTCAGCCAGGCGACCGCCTTGCCGACCACGTCGTCGTGCCCGCCGGTCGCCTTCAGGGCCTGGACGGCGGCGGCCGTGTTGTTGGTGTCCACCACGACCTTGCTGTCGCACGCCTTGTCCGGGGCGGCGCGGAACGCGGCGAACGCGCCGTTCGCGCACTGCTGGCCGGTGAGCCAGTCGACGGCCTGCGCGGCGGGCCGGTAGCCGAGCGTGCGCTGCGCGACCAGCGTCAGCGACTGGCGCCACACGCCGTCGTAGGCCGGGTCGGCCGTGCCGTACAGCCCGGCCGGGAGGGTGAGCTTCGCAGAGGGCGACGGGGCCGGGGACGCTCCGGCGGCCGTGGCGGGCGCGGCGGCGGCCAGCACGCCTACGGCGGCGAGAGCCGCTGCGCTGCGGCGGACGTTCATGGTCGGCGACTGCCTCTCCTGCGGGGAGCCGGGCAGCGCGCGGGGACACCCCGGGCGGCTCGGCTCCGTAGACCTCGACGGTGCCGTGCGCGGCGGGTCGCCGACGCACGTGAGCCGGTCAACGTCCCGTCCGGGGCAGTCCGGCTCACCGTCCGGTGACGAACGGCTCACGGTTGCGGGTTCAGCGCCGGAATTGCACCGGCTTCCCCCTGTACGGGTGTGATGACGACCCCGCCACCTTACCGGCAGGCCTGCGCGCGCCGGGGGGTGGCCGTGGGCACAGGGCGGCGGTGACCAGGGTGACGGCCATGACGACGGGGAAACCGCTCGGCGCGGGCCGCCCGGCGGACGTGTACGAGATCGACGCGGCGTGGGTGCTGAGCCGGGACCTCGTCATGGAACGCCTCTCGGGCCCGACCCTGCTGACCGCGCTCGCCGAGGGCCGTATCGATATGCGGCTCCGCCGTGTGGGCCCGGACGGCCACGACGCGCCTACGCCGCCCCCAGCGCCCGATCGCACTCCTCCGTGTCCTCACCCTCCACCACCCAGTACGACCGCCCGTCCGCCGACTCCGCGAAGCGGATCGCGGCGGCCCGCTGCCGGCTCGGCGTGGCGTCCACCGACGTGCCGCACGCCAGCGCCAGCGCCACCCGTGCCAGATCGACCCCCGTCGCCCGCTCCACCAGCCAGGGAATCAGGTCGCCCGGGAGGAACGGCGCGACCCCGGTCACCCGCGGGCCCCGGCCGGTCAGTCGCAGTCCCACGTGCGCGACGGTGTGCGCGAGCCCCAGCGCCCGGACCGCCCGCTCGACCGTCTGCCGCAGGAAGCGGTTGTGCAGCAGGCCGTCGTGCGCGTGGACCGAGTGGCGCAGCGGCAGGCCCCCCGGCGCCCCCGGTGTCGTACGGGTGAGCGCGGCGATGCGGACCTCGTCGTCCAGGACGACCGTCTCCGCGGACACCAGCGCGCCGTCGAGGTCACCGGGCCCGTCCGCGGTCAGGCGGTGCCGGGCGAGCAGCGCCTTCGACGTCGCGGGGTCGGTGCAGGCCCCGGCCGTCTCGTACGACAGGCCCGGCAGCCCCAGATACCCGGTGATCCGCGCGGCGGTGCGCAGATGCGCCCTGGTCCAGGTCAGCACGCCCGCGACCGGCTGCCCGTCCGCGTACCGCGCGATCGCCTCGGCCGTCCGCGCCTCGTGCGTGGGGTCGGCCGGGAGATGGCCGGACAGGAAGGGCCGCGCCCAGCCGGGTGCGGCGCTGTCGACCAGGATCACGGGGCGGGTCTCGGCGATCCGCTCCAGCGGGATCCCGTACGCGACGGGGCCGGCCCCGAGCAGGAGGACGGGCTGCGGCATCGGCGCATCACCTTTGCGGGAGAGGCAGGACAGCGGCAGAGCGGGACGGTCGGACGGGGCGGTCGGGCGGGCGGTGGAACGCCCCGGGTGCCGCTTCCCCCGTGTGCGGCACCCGGGGCGGGTCGAAATCTTGCTCTCTGTGGCGTGATCCTCACCCACCGCACGCTCAACTGTCAACTATTCCTGCCTCATTGGGCAGGAAGTCTTGTCATCTCTGGTCGGCGGACGGACGACCGGGTAGCCTCGCGTCTCGTCCCGTCGCCCGGTCGAGCGGTCGAGGGACGTACGACACAGCTCAGGGGGCCTCGGTGCGTGACGCCTACACCGCGCTGGCCGAAGTGCTGGCCAGAATCGGGGAGTTGACCGGCCGGCCCGGCCGGCTTCCGGAGGCCGTCGACGTGGCCGACCTCTCCCATCGCACCGGCATCCCCGTCGGCACCGTCGTGGAGCTGCTCGGCGGCGGCCGGGCGCCCGAGGCCGGACTGGCCCAACGCGTGCGCCAGCGGCTGGACTTCATCCGCGAGACCCGGCGCCGCCCCGACGGCAAGCGGTACTCGCTGGACGAGCTGGCCAGGATCGCCGGCACCAGCAGGCAGTGGCTGAGCGAGTGGCGCAGGAGCGGGCTGCCGAGCCTGGAGCACACCGACCGGCTGCGCCGGTTCTTCGGACTGCCGGCCGGCTTCTTCACGGCCGACGAACCGGAGGCGCTGCACGAGGCGTTGCAGCCGGTGCTCCAGGGGCTGGAGGCCGAGGCGGACCCGCTGCTGCGGCTGCGCGAGAGCGGCCTGGTCCGGCTCGCCGCACGAGCCCCGCAGATGAACGCCCGCCAGCTCGCCACGCTCGCCGACCTCGCCGAGATGATCATCTCCTCGGAACCGGCGGGGGACGCGAGTCGGTGAGGCCCTCCAGGTCACCGAAGCGGTTCCTCGACCGGCTGATGCGTGACACGGCCCGTACCTTCACCGCGCCGACCGGCGCCGAGGCCTTCCTGCACGCCCTGCGGCTCCACGCGCCGGTCATCGACAGGTTCCGTCGGCAGCCGGCCGGCACGGAAGGTCCCGTCGCGCATGCCTGACGCAGCCGCTGGTATACGCACCGCCCGCCGCGTCCCGCGCGCGGTCGCTCGCCCGGTGGACAACGCCTTGAACCTCGCCCTCGGCCCCCGCAAGCGCCCCCTCCCCGGCCCACCCCTGACCGACCTCAACCAGCCTTCCCGGCCGGGGGAGTCGGCCCTTTGAAGGGCAGTCGCAGCGCCCTGCGGTCCAGCAGCCACCGGCCGTCGTCGACCCGGCGGAACGAGTCCTCGTACGTTCCGATCTGGACGGGTGGTCCGGCGGGCACCATGCCGCCGGCGTACCCGTCGACGCGGTAGGTCGCGAAGTACGAGACGGCGGTGGCGGTGTCCGGTCCGGTCACGGTGACGAGGACGTTGGACATGAACCGGCGCGAGAGCCGGTCGGCGGGCCGGGAGCCGAAGTACTCCCGCAGCGCCGCCCGCCCGGCCACCCGCCGTCCGTCTCCCGGCGGGGGCCATTCCCAGACGCCGTCCTCGGTGAACAGCCCGGCCACGCCGGCCGGTTCGCCGAGGTCGAGGCGGTGGACGAAGTCGGTGATCAGGCGCTCGCAGGCGCGCTCGGCGAGCAGCAGCTCCAAGGTATCCATGAGGCTGTCCTACAGGGGAGCCGCGCCCGGGGCGAGCCGATTGCCGATCACACCGCCACGAACGCCACCGGCTCGCTCCCCGGCACCGCCTCCGCCCGCCCCTGCTTCACGAGCCGGCGCAGATGGGCCTCCGCTTCCGAGACGGCGATGTTTCTCGATCCGTACGGGATCTGCTCCCACGGGCGGTTCCACTCCATCCGCTCGGCCACCTGCCAGGGGGTGAGCGGCTCGGAGAGCAGGGCGAGCAGGCCGGCCAGCCGTTCCTCGTGGTGGGCGAGCAACTCCCGTACCCGGCCCGGCGCGTCGGTGAAGGTGTGCTGGTGTGCGGGGAGGACCTCGGCGGGGGCGAGCCGGCCGATCCGCTCCAGGGAGTCGAGGTAGTCACCGAGGGGGTCGGTGACGGTCGTGTCGTCGGGGTCCTCGTACAGGCCGATGTGCGGGGTGATCCCCGGGAGCAGGTGATCGCCGCTGAACAGCCGCCCGTGACCGGCGAGTCGGGCCGGATGTTCCTCCTCCAGGTGCAGGCACACGTGCCCGGGTGTGTGCCCCGGTGTCCAGATGGCGCGCAGCCGGCGGCCGGGCAGGTCGAGGAGTTCCCCCGGGGCGATCTCCCGGTCCGGGAGGGCGGGGGAGAGGCCGGGCAGGGTCCGCGGGCGCGGGGTGCGCAGGGGAGCCACATGCTCCTCGGGCGCCCCGGCCGCCGTCAGCTTGGCCGCCATGTACGTGTACCACCGCTCGGGCGGTGTCTCCCGCGTCCTGCGCACGATCGCCGCGTCGGCCGGATGCAGCGCCACCCAGGCGCCGGAGGCCTCGCGCACCCGCGCGGACAGCCCGTGGTGGTCCGGGTGATGGTGGGTGACGACGACGCCGTAGACCTCGTCCACCGCCGTACGGCACGCCGCGAGCCCCGCGACGAGGGTGTCCCAGGAGCCGGGATCGTCCCAGCCGGTGTCGACGAGCACGGGCCCCCGGTCGGTCTCCACCACGTGGACGAGAGTGTGGCCGAGGGGGTTGTCCGGGATCGGCACCGCAACGGACCGTACGCCCCCGCCGTGATCGAACGTCGTCGCCATCTGTCCTCCGCCCCACCGCCATTGCTCACTGTAACTAGAACTGATTACACGTCAGATAGCCATGGATGTCTGCCACGTGACCGCGAACTGACCTGCCATCGGGCAGTGGTTACCGGTCGTTGTCCGTCGTCGTCGGCCAAGCTCGGACGGCCCACAGGCGGCCCGGCTCTGAGTCATGACCGGTTGCCCGGATGGCCAGTGGCCATGACGTTCGCTTGGTTTGTGCCTGGCCTCGCTGATGACAGACACGATCAGCCCCCATCGCGCTTTCCAAGTCTGTTGGTGGGGGCAAGGGGCGCGGCTGTGGCCGTTCACCTGCGTTCATGGGCGAGCGGGGGCCGGGCTGGCCGCTGGCGATGGACTCGTCTGTACGACGGTGAACGTAGCTGAATGAGACGGAAACTGAGACGGAGCAGCCGCAGGGGAGCAGACTGGCTGTTGCTGAGCGTGAGGGGTTGCTGTGGTTGCGGTACTTCACTGCTGTACCGCAGCAACTCGGCGGGGGTGACTATGGAACGGCATCTGTTGATGCAGCTGCTGGCCGGTGACAACGACGACGTGTCCGCGGCAGCCCTTGCTGCCCTCCGCGGCGGCGCTACTCATGATGTGTCAGATTGGACCGTTCCCGCAGAGAGACCTGCCGTCGGCTATGCGACCCGACTTCGGTACTGGCGGCGAAAGGGCATCACGACTCTAGGGGTGGAACGAGCGGTGCAGCGCCTTCGCCAGCATGACCAGCCCCTGCGCTTCGGGCAGATCAGACCTGCCGATCGGTCCTGGACCTTCACGTTCTTCCTCGCCGATGACGGCAGCGCACTGGTGGCCTGCTTCGGTGTACGGCGGCCAGACGAACAATCACCGCTTTAGGAGAGAGGGTGAGGCGTCGGGCCGGTGACCTGCTGCTTCGGCGGCCGAGATGGCGGGCACAGATGTGCCCGCCGGCCACCCTTGTTGACCGCTGCTGACCCCGGCATCTGGCACGGCTGTGGCACGGCGACCTCTTCGTCCCGAAGCAACTTAGGCTGGCGCTCTGCCTTGGATTGGTGTGCTCTTCATCTGCGCTGATAGTTCGTACGCGTCCGTGCTCGTAAGCCGGTGTGCGTCGGCGTTGTCACGCAGTTAAACACTCACGCTTCGCGCTCGTTGTCGTCAGCGCTGCCGTCAATCAGGTGCGGGGTCTCTGCGCCCGGGAGGCTCGATGCCCCGCCCGGAGGACCAGGATCAGCACCGCGACCCAGAGCGCACCGTCGAGAGTGTCCATGACCATGACGATGGGGTGGGGCGCGAGCAGCAGGCCCGGCACCTTGGCGCTGATCAACCCCAGGCCAACGAGGAGAGGGAACCATGCCCGATAGAAGCGCATGCCCTGATCGGGACTCATTCCCTTCCGAACTCTGGCCCGCTCCCACCACTGGCCGCCGAGACTCATGAGGACCAGTGCGCACCCCATCGCAACTACGGACCAGTCCATGAACCGCAGCATCACAACTCCTTTATCAGGAGGAGGATCCTCCTCCCGCGGGTGATCACGGTCAAGGGGTCGACGCCGGGGTGCGTGGGCTGGCGCCCTGGCACGGCTCGCACCTTGTGATACCCGCTTTAGGAGTTCGATCCGTGTTCTGTCTGGCCGTAGAGTCCTGCGGTGGGCACCGGGGGCATGCGAATGTGCTGGTGTCCGGCAGTGTTGATGTCATCGGTGGATGTCAGTCTGATACGACGGCTGCCCAGGCCGGTGGCCTGCTAGAGCCTGGCTATCGACAGAATGGGGCCATGGACGCTGGATTGGCTGCACTGCTCGGCGCCGCCGTGGGCTCACTCGCCACCCTCGGCTCTGCGATGGTCACCGGGCGCGTGGCGGCACGCTCGCAGTTCGCTCAGTGGCGTCGGCAGCACCGCCGGGATGCCTATGCGAACTACCTGGCTGCGGTGTACGACCGCGATGTCGCCTTGGACGCGGTGCGAGACACGCTGCGGGGAGACCGACCGGACCTGCGCGAGGTTGACGAGAAGATGGAGCGTTTCGACGCCCAGGTCCGCAGCGTTCACCGGGCTGCCGAGTTTGTCATCCTCGAAGGTCCGCAGTCCGTGGTGGAGGCGCTCTACTGTGCGGTGCATGCGTCCGAGGACCTGGCCGAGCTCATGCGGCGGATGGCGCGTGATGCCCATGCGGGTGACACATCCCGCAAGGCTGAGGACACCGCGCTCGCCGCTGAGCGCGAGCACCTGCTGTACCAGGCCGTGAAAGGCCTCCGCGCAGCGGCTGCGGACGTCCTCGGCGACAGCCGGATACGCGTCTAGTAGTCGCTTGGCCGGCGGGTACCCATGGTGCTGGCGCCATCAGCTTGGGAAGCTCAGGTGATCCGGGGTCGATCGCTCTGCTGACCTGGGGCGGAGCGGTGTCGGTGTCCGGCCGACCGCTGGCTCGGTCCCCGGTATTCCCCGCTGTTCCCCGCCCGACCTGGCACGGATCTGGCACGTCCAGCGTCGGCACCAGATGTGGCCTCAAGAGGTCTCGTCCTCTTCCTCCGGGCCGAAGCTCTCCGACAGGTTCATCATGGAGGCCCGCTAGCCGGGCCGTTGCTCGTGCTGAGCCGCTTCTCGACGGCTCAGGATTCAACCGTCGTCAGCTGCCTCACGGTGACGATCGAAGTCTTCCCACGCCTGCCGCTGGATCTCCTCGGTATTCGCAAGGAGTTCCTCCAGGGGCTGCGTCGGCGGGGAGGGGGAAGGGTGCGACTGGATGAGCGTTTCGTAGAGGTACGCGCATGCTTCGGTCTCGGTGGCGAAACTCTGCATGACGCTGTCCTGTGAGCGTTGGCGCAGCCCTACGGTCCAGCCGTCGCCCTCACGACACAGGAAGTAGTAGGCATCCAGTTGGATGGGCACGTCGTGGATACCAGGGATGTCGTAGAACGCCTCTGGAACGTCCGCCTCGCGGAGCCTTTCAACGAGTTCTGCGCTGTCCATCAGGTCCGTCCCATCGTCTGCCTCAGAGGTGGCCACCGACCGGGTAGATCCGCGGCCACCCCGGGCCTGGTTTCGTCAGCTCACGTGCAGTTCCTCCAGTTTGTACGCGTTGATGAGCATGGGGATCGTCGGTTTTGTCACGTACTGGAGGCCCAGGCCGGGCTGGCCGAACCAGGGCCTGATCGGGCCGGCGTCGACGGTGAACGGCTGGAGGACCCTGTAGAGGTGGTAGCTGAACGGGTACGTTTTGACGTAGGTGTCGAGATTGCTCGGTGGGATCGCGCGCTTGGCGTACGGCGTGCCTGCGGGGGCGAGAAAGTTGCCGAAGCCGCTGCCGAAGAGGTCGACCAGCTGGCCCTTGCGCAGCGTCACGGAGTGCTTCACCGGCTGGCCGTTCTTCAGCACGAAGCCGTTGTTGTCGGGATACCACCAGCCGGGCTTCCCTGTCTGGGGATCCGTCTGCCAGTAGCATCCGAGGAACCGGGAGGCGGAGGTGTCGTCCGTGCGGTGATAGCCCCTCAGCATCTTGCCGAGGGCGCCTGTCCGGGGAAGGTAAGTCGGCCCCAGCCGCCAGTCGTTGAGGTAGTAGCGCTGGTACGCAGTCGTCGGCGCGGAGTTGTTCCCGCGGCTACGGTGCGTCGTCGGGCAGTGGGATTCGTTCCCCGCCCGGAGGTGGTCTGCGTGGGCCGTGGCCGGTGAGATGCCGACCAGCAGGAGGAGCGAAGCGAGGACGCTCCCCACGAAAGCGCGCAGTACGCGCATCCGGTCTCCCTTTCTCTTCCGGCGCCAACAGGCGCCGCGTGGGGGCGGTCGGTCGGCTCCGGTGACCGGCTGACCGCCTCATCGTGTTACAGGGCTCAGTTCACGCGCGGCATATGCCTGAGAGGTGAAGGAGTCGCAGATAGTCACCCGAACCGATGAGCCGAATTCCTCGGATGGTCGAAGACCGGGGGCGATGCAACGGGCGGGGCAGGGCGCGAGCGCCATCTGATCCGTAGCTCTGCAGAGATCGGTCATGAGAGGTCATACAGGCTGCCGGTAAGTACAGGAAGGTCGATGTAGGGCGCTGCCAGTTGCCGTGACTCCCCGTGGGGTACCCCCCCTCATCGGGCACGCGGGGGGACGTGTGGCTCTCAGCCCTCCTGCTCAAGCCTGTCCCGGGCCCTGCTCGGCTCTCACCAGTGCTCTGAGCCGTCCCGGCGCACAGGCTTTGAGGTCTGCCCTCATCCTTATCAGGTCGACTACAGGGGACCGTCGACGTCGGTCGACTGGGCCTGCGCCTCGGTCGATCGTCCACTGAGGTCCGGCGCCGACCGCCGCTGTTCGTGCGTGTTGGTGTCAGCCGTTGGTGTCAACCGCCGCCGCCCTCGCGCCGCCTGTACTGCTTGCGATGTGCCGAGCGGCAACGCCTACGAAGTCGTCGTGGGCGGCCCGCGCTGCCTCCTGTGCGGCGTCGAGGGCATCGGAATCGGTGGCGTCCCGTAGGGCAAGGGCCGTAGTCACCATTGCCCGCGCGGCAGAGTAGACATGGGGGCTGGGTATGAGTACTTGCAGCACCGTCATGGGTTGGGTGAGCGCGGAGCGAATGACATGGGACTCGTTCCGTAATTGCTCTTGCTGGGCTGCGCCTGCCTGGCTGAGCCGTGCTTGCCCGCGCTTCCGCATGATGCGACGGTAGTCGGCTCCGGCGGCGGCGAGTTGGGTGATCGCGTCGAGCTGGTCACGGCGCAACTGCGCAGCCATCGCCGCTCGCTCGGTACGGCCGGAGGCAAGGTGCTGGAACATGCCGGTCGCGATTGACCCCAGCAAGGTTCCCAAAACGGCAACGATGGTGTTTAGCAAGGTAATCCCCCCGAGGACAGGTCGATCGGCAGCCCCATCTAACGGGATTGCATCAGTGTGCGTCTGCTGCGCCCTCCCGTACCTCTACCCACCACTTTCCCCGGCTCCCATCCCGTACGCCGTCGACCCACACACCGTGGAGCCGGCGTGGTTCATGGCGTCCAGGTGGAGCGCACCACTGTACGAACGACCTGGACGCCATGGGCCGCGTCTGCTCGGCTCTGCCTGGGTCGACGGCGTACGGGATGGGAGCGCCCCGCGCACGCCACTACGGACCCGCGGCCGCGAACGGCGCTTCCTCCACCCCGGTGCTGGCCGATCCCCCGCCAGAGGCACTGTTCTGACCGTGGCCGCGAAGTGCGGTGATCGACTGATGGCCACCGGCCTATCCACCAGTGGGCGCGCGTCGGCGCAGCGCGGGCGGAGCGGGCCGGAGGCAGGAGCGGCGCCCGCAGCGGAGCCGGGAGCGCGCCCGGCGGAGCGGAGCGCAGCCGGGGCTTGATGCAGCAGGGAAACTTGAATCGCCCTACGGGGCCACGCGGAACCAGAGTGGGGCTCGGCCCAGGGGGCGTGCTCGGTGGGAGCCCGGACACTTTGTCTGGGCTCCCACCAGTTGGACATCAGAAGCTAGCTTCGGCGACGAGCGCAGGGCCCTCCCTGCCCTGTCGCCTGATCGGTACGGTGAAGGGCGCCCCTACTCGACAGCGGGAGGCAGTAGCGCATGCGTGGTCTCGGAGATCACCTCAGCATCGGAGAGCGGATCGCGTTCTACCGCAAGCGTCGCGGCTACACGCAAGAGGTTCTGGCGGGCCTGGTCGGCCGCAGCACTGACTGGCTGGCGAAGATCGAGACTGGTCGCAGGAAGCCGCCCCCGCATCGACATGCTTGCCGAGCTGTCGCGCATCCTGCGTGTCCCGCTTGGCGACCTGCTCGGTCAGACCGTACTTGTTGAGGACGAGCGGCAACAGGATGACGTCCCGGCTGTCCGTGACGCTCTCATGAGCCCTCGACGGCTGTCGCGGCTGCTTTTCGGTCCGGACGCTGAGGCTCAGCTTCCCACTCCTGCCCCTGTGGCCGTCCGTGTGGAGCAGGCATGGAACGACTACCAGGGCGGCCGGCTCGGTAGCGTCATCGCTGCTCTTCCTGCCCTCCTCCAGACCGCTCAGGAGTTGGAAGAGCGAGCGGCCCGCCGTGGAGAGGACCGGGGCGACTGCGGGCGGCCGGTGAAGGCAACGACGCCCCACAGACGGCCCAGGCCGCGTGAAGGGACCTCCCGCCAGCGGTGAACCTGCTGGTGGGGGCCTATCCGACCCTAGGTCTGGCCTAGTTTGACTAGAACTGATATCAGTTCTGAAACAGTGTCAGAAAGGTGGCGGCGGCCATGACCGAGCTCATCGAACACGGACAGCTGTTCATCGGCGGGGAGTTGACCGACCCCGTGGGCAAGGACGTCATCGAGGTGATCTCGCCGCACACCGAGGAGGTCATAGGCCGGGTTCCGCACGCCTCGCGGGCGGACGTCGACCGGGCGGTGGCCGTGGCGCGCCGCGCCTTCGACGAGGGGCCCTGGCCGCGGGCGACGCAGGAGGAGCGGATCGACGTCGTCACCCGCATCAAGGACGGCATCGCCGCCCGGCACGAGGAGATCGCCCGGGTGATCTCCTCGGAGAACGGCTCGCCGTACTCCTGGAGCGTCCTCGCCCAGGCGCTCGGCGCGATGATGGTGTGGGACGCGGCGATCAGGGTCGCGCAGGGGTACGCGTACGAGGAGCGGCGCGACGGCGTCCTCGGGCCGATCCTCGTCCGGCGGGAGCCGGTCGGGGTGGTCGCGGCCGTGGTCCCGTGGAACGTCCCGCAGTTCGTGGCCGCCGCCAAGCTCGCGCCCGCGCTGCTGGCCGGCTGCACCGTCGTACTGAAGCCGTCCCCGGAGTCGCCGCTGGACGCGTACGTACTGGCCGAGATCGCCCGGGACGCCGGCCTCCCCGAGGGGGTGCTCTCGATCCTCCCCGCCGACCGGGAGGTCAGCGAGTACCTGGTCGGTCACCCCGGCGTCGACAAGGTCTCCTTCACCGGCTCGGTCGCGGCCGGCAAGCGCGTGATGGAGGTCGCCGCCCGCCATCTCACCCGCGTCACGCTGGAGTTGGGCGGAAAGTCGGCGGCGGTCGTGCTGCCCGACGCGGACGTGGCGACGGCGGTCGCCGGCATCGTCCCGGCCGCCTGGATGAACAACGGGCAGGCGTGCGTCGCCCAGACCCGCATCCTCGTCCCGCGCACCCGCTACGACGAGTACGCCGACGCCTTCGCGGCCGCGGCGAGCGCGCTCGCGGTCGGCGACCCGCTGGACCCGGCGACCCAGGTCGGCCCGCTGGTCGCCCGCCGCCAGCAGCAGCGCAACCTCGACTACATCCGGATCGGCCAGGAGGAGGGCGCCAAGGTCCTCACCGGCGGCGGCCGCCCGGCGGGCCTGGAGCGCGGCTGGTACGTCGAACCGACCCTCTTCGGCGACGTCCACAACGGCATGCGGATCGCCCGCGAGGAGATCTTCGGCCCGGTCATCTGCCTCCTCCCGTACGGCGACGAGCGCGAAGCGGTGGAGATCGCCAACGACTCCGACTACGGCCTGTCCGGCAGCGTGTGGACGGCCGACGTCGAGCACGGCATCGAGGTCGCCCGGCAGGTCCGCACCGGCACCTACTCGGTCAACACCTTCAGCCTGGACATGCTCGGCCCGTTCGGCGGCTACAAGAACTCCGGTCTGGGGCGGGAGTTCGGCCCGGAGGGCTACGGCGAGTACCTCGAACACAAGATGATCCACCTGCCGGCGGGGGCGTGAGCATGGGCGACCGCTGGCACGTCGAGGTCGACCGCTCGCTGTGCATCGGCTCGGCCCAGTGCCTCCACCACGCCCCCGACGTCTTCCGCCTCGACTCGGCCCGCCAGTCCCACCCGGTGACCCCGGACACCGACGCCACCGAACAGATCCTGGAGGCGGCCGAGAGCTGCCCGGTGGAGGCGATCCTGATCACGCTGGCGGAGGGCGGGGAGGCGGTGTTTCCGCCGGAGGAGTGAGGAGCGGCGCGCACCGGCGACGACGGTCACCGGCGACGACGGTCAGGGGTGACCGCGGTCACCGGTGCGCGCCCGGCTCCGTCAGGTCGATCAGGCGGCACACCGTCTCGATGTCGATCTTCACCTGGGCGATGGAGGCGCGGCCCGAGAGCCAGGTGATGAGGGCCGAGTGCCAGGTGTGCTCGATGACGCGCACCGCCGAGAGCTGCTCGGGGGTGGGGTGCTCCAGGCCCATCGCGTCCAGGATGATCACCGTCGTCTGGCGGGAGACCTGGTCGACCTCGGGGGAGACGCTGCGGTCGGCGAAGGTGAGGGCGCGCACCATCGCGTCGGCCAGGTGCGGCTCGCGCTGCAGGGCGCGGAAGGCGCGCATCAGGGTCTCCGCGACGCGCTCGGCGGCCGTGTCGCCCGCCGGGGGCTTCTTGCGCAGCGTGCCGTGCATGTGCTCCAGCTGGTCCTGCATGGTCGCGACCAGCAGATGCACCTTGGAGGGGAAGTAGCGGTACAAGGTGCCGAGGGCGACCTGGGAGGACTCGGCGACCTCGCGCATCTGGACGGCGTCGAAACCGCCCCGGCTGGCCAGCTGGGCGCTGGCGTGCAGGATCCTGCGGCGGCGGGCCTCCTGCCGCTCGGTGAGCGGAGCCGAGGGCGACAAGGCCGACAAGGCCGACGACGAGGGCCGGACCGTACTGGCTTCCGGCTTGGATTCCGCAGGCATGGGTCCCGCTCCGTGACAGTCGGTGAGGGCGTCTGTAGGGCACGTGATCAAACAGCATGGCAGAGCGGTCCGCCGTGGCGTGAATCACCTGATCCACCGCTCACAGCCCCCTTACCTGCCGGTAGATTCAGAGCCTCTTGAACGATCAAGTCTGAAACTTGTTCTAGATTAGCGTCCCGGCGTAGTCTCGCGGGACAGCGCAGGCAGAAGGGGGCACGGAGTGACCGCTGAGGCCCGTGCCGCGGGTGTCCAGGAGGATCCTGCGGCCGACGGCGGGCGACCGCTCGACATCGCGCTCCTCACCTATAAAGGGAACCCGTTCTGCGGCGGCCAGGGTGTCTACGTACGGCATCTCTCGCGCGAGCTGGCCCGCCTCGGGCACCGTGTCGAGGTGATCGGCTCACAGCCGTACCCGGTCCTCGACGAGGGGTGTCCCGGGCTCACCCTCACCGAGCTGCCGAGCCTGGACCTGTACCGCCAGCCCGACCCCTTCCGCACCCCCGGCAGGGACGAGTACCGGGACTGGATCGACGGCCTCGAAGTCGCGACCATGTGGACCGGCGGGTTCCCCGAGCCGCTGACGTTCTCCCTGCGCGCCCGGCGCCATCTGCTGGCCCGACGCGGCGCGTTCGACGTCGTCCACGACAACCAGACCCTGGGCTACGGACTGTTGGGCGACATCGGCGCGCCCCTCGTCACCACGATCCACCACCCCATCACCGTCGACCGGCAGTTGGAGCTGGACGCGGCCGAGGGCTGGCAGCGCCGCTACTCGGTCCGGCGCTGGTACGCCTTCACCCGGATGCAGAAGCGCGTCGCCCGTCGGCTGCCCTCCGTCCTCACCGTCTCCGGTACCTCCCGCCAGGAGATCGTGGACCACCTCGGCGTGCGCGACGACCGCATCCACGTGGTCCACATCGGTGCCGACACCGACCTGTTCTCGCCGAATCCGGCCGTGCCCGAGGTGCCGGGCCGGATCGTCACCACCTCCAGCGCCGACGTGCCGCTCAAGGGCCTGGTCTTCCTCGTGGAGGCGCTCGCCAAGGTGCGCACCGAGCACCCGGCCGCGCACCTCGTCGTCGTCGGCAAGCGCCCCGAGGAGGGGCCGGTGGCGGCGGCCGTCGAGCGCTACGGCCTCGCCGGCGCCGTCGAGTTCGTCAAGGGCATCTCCGACGCCGAACTCGTCGACCTGATCCGCTCCGCCGAGGTCGCCTGCGTGCCCTCGCTGTACGAGGGCTTCTCGCTGCCGGCCGCCGAGGCGATGGCCACCGGCACCCCGCTCCTCGCCACGACCGGCGGCGCGATCCCCGAGGTCGCCGGCCGCGACGGCGAGACCTGTCTGGCCGTGCCGACCGGCGACGCGGGTGCGCTCGCCGCCGGGCTCGCACGGCTGCTCGGCGACCCGGAGCTGCGCGCCCGGCTCGGCCGGGCCGGCCGGGAGCGGGTGCTCGCCCGCTTCACCTGGGCCAGGGCCGCCGAGGGCACCGTCACCCGCTACCGCGAGGCCATCGCCGACGCAGGCGGCCCGCAGCACCACCAGCCGCTCCCCGAGGGCCGCCCCGCGGCCGCAGCAACAGGCGTCTACACCGAAAGCAGGGCCACGTGCTGACCGTCGACTTCTCCCG
Source organism: Streptomyces sp. MUSC 14 (assembly GCF_001866675.1). Classification (NCBI taxonomy): domain Bacteria; kingdom Bacillati; phylum Actinomycetota; class Actinomycetes; order Kitasatosporales; family Streptomycetaceae; genus Streptomyces; species Streptomyces sp. MUSC 14. The sequence continues at coordinate 153,677 of NZ_MLYN01000007.1, read as the reverse complement.
GTTCCCGCTCGCCCCGGGCGACCGTGTCCTGGATCTCGGCTGCGGGGCCGGCCGGCACGCCTTCGAGTGCTACCGGCGCGGCGCCCAGGTCGTGGCCCTGGACCAGAACGGCGAGGAGATCCGCGAGGTCGCCAAGTGGTTCGCGGCGATGAAGGAGGCCGGCGAGGCGCCCGAGGGGGCCACCGCCACCGCCATGGAGGGCGACGCCCTCGCCCTCCCCTTCCCCGACGAGTCCTTCGACGTCGTCATCATCTCCGAGGTGATGGAGCACATCCCCGACGACAAGGGCGTGCTCGCCGAGATGGTCCGCGTCCTCAGGCCGGGCGGCCGCATCGCCATCACCGTGCCCCGCTACGGCCCCGAGAAGGTCTGCTGGGCGCTGTCCGACGCCTACCACGAGGTCGAGGGCGGCCACATCCGCATCTACAAGGCCGACGAACTGACGGCGAAGGTCCGCGAGGCCGGCCTCAGGCCCTACGGCAGCCACCACGCGCACGCGCTGCACTCGCCGTACTGGTGGCTGAAGTGCGCGTTCGGCGTCGACAACGACAAGGCGCTGCCGGTGCGGGCGTACCACAAGCTGCTGGTCTGGGACATCATGAAGAAGCCGCTGGCCACCCGGGTCGCCGAGCAGGCGCTCAACCCGGTCATCGGCAAGAGCTTCGTGGTCTACGCCACCAAGCCGCACCTGCCGCGTCTCGCGGAGGGTACGGAAGAGGTGGCCGCCAAGTGACCACCCCCCGGACAGAACACCTCGTCCTGCCCGGGGTCCTCACCGCCGAGCAGGCCGCCGCGACCGTCCGCGGCATCCTCGCCGTACAGCGGGAGGACGGCGCGATCCCGTGGTTCCGCGGGCATCACCTGGACCCCTGGGACCACACCGAGGCCGCGATGGCCCTGGACACGGCCGGCGAGCACGCGGCCGCCGAGCGGGCGTACACCTGGCTGGCCCGGCACCAGAACGAGGACGGCTCCTGGTACGCCGCCTACGCCGACGGCGCCCACGACGACGTCACCGACCGCGGCCGCGAGTCGAACTTCGTCGCCTACATAGCCGTCGGCGTCTGGCACCACTACCTCTCCACCGGCGACGACACGTTCCTGGACCGCATGTGGCCCAGCGTCTACGCGGCGGTGGAATGGGTCCTGCGGCTCCAGCGGCCCGGCGGCCAGATCGGCTGGCGGAAGGACGACGACGGCACGCCCGTCACGGACGCGCTGCTCACCGGCAGTTCCTCCATCCACCAGGCGCTGCGCTGCGCCCTCGCGATCGCCGAACAGCGTGAAGAGCCGCAGCCGGACTGGGAGTTGGCGGTCGGTGCGCTGCGCCACGCGATCCGCCGCCACCCGGAGCGCTTCCTCGACAAGGACCGCTACTCGATGGACTGGTACTACCCGGTCCTCGGCGGTGCCCTCACCGGCGAGGAGGCCAGGGCCCGCATCGCCGAGTCCTGGGACCGCTTCGTCGTACCGGACACCGGCGTGCGCTGCGTGGTCCCCAACCCATGGGTGACCGGCGGCGAGTCCAGCGAACTCGCCCTCGCCCTGTGGGCGGTGGGCGAGTCGGACCGCGCCCTCACCATCCTGCAGTCCATCCAGCACCTGCGCGACCCCGACAGCGGCCTGTACTGGACCGGCTACGTCTTCGACGACGACGCGATCTGGCCGCGCGAGCTGACCACCTGGACGGCGGGCTCCCTGCTGCTCGCGGTGGCGGCCCTGGGCGGCCACGAGGCGACGTGCGCGGTGTTCGGGGGCGAGCAGCTGCCGTCCGGCCTGGATCCGGACTGTTGTGACTGAGCCGCGCACCCGCGGCCGAGATCGCAACCGGAAGCCACCCAAGTGGCGCATCCGGTCGGGCCGCGCCACCCTGCCAAGGGAACGAAAAACTCGGGGAAAACGTCCGGAGGACCCCGTGCGCGTACCGATCCGACGCCACGTCGTGGCGCTCACGCTCTCCACCGCCTTGCTGGCCGGCACCGCGGCCTGCGGAACCGGCGAGATGACCAGTACGAAGGACACGAAGGACACCGCGGCGGTCCAGGCCGTCCCCGCCGCCGCCAAACCCAGCCCGACCACCTCGGCGGAACGCCAGAAGTTCGCCAAGACCCGGTTCGTGACGAACGCGGGCCTCGCGGCCGGCGCGACCTACCAGTGGATCGTGAAGCCCTGGAAGGCGGGCAAGTTCAAGAAGGGCGCCCACGGCCGCAAGAAGGCCCTGGTGAAGGCCGCGCTGGCCGGTGCCTTCACGTACAACCGCCTCAAGGCCGCCAAGCGCAACGCGCAGGGCGACCCGGCGCTCGCCAAGGCGCTCGCGCCGCTCTCCTCGGGCATCGACGCGCTGAAGAACCTGCCGGCCAAGCTCAAGAACGGTGACACCGGCGCGGTCAGCTCCTTCAACGACACCGTCAACAAGGTCAAGACCGCGGGTGCGGGTGCCGGTGCCCCGGTCCAGAACAAGGTGCCCTCGGCGGCGCAGCTCGCCAAGGGCTAGGCGGCGGCTAGGAGTTCAGCTCCGCCAGCACCCTGAGCGTGTGCGGGTCCGGTGACACGGCCAGCAGGTCCGTCACCGGGCCCGCCCGCCACGCCGCCAGCCGCTCGGCGATCCGCTCACGCGGGCCGACCAGCGAGATCTCGTCGGCGAAGGCGTCCGGCACGGCGCGTACGGCCTCCTCGCGCCGCCCGGCCAGGAACAGTTCCTGGATCCGCCGGGCCTGCTCCTCGAATCCCATGCGGGCCATCAGGTCGGCATGGAAGTTGCGGGCCGCGTGTCCCATCCCGCCGATGTAGAAGCCGAGCATGGCCTTGACGGGCAGCAGTCCCTCGGCCACGTCGTCGCAGACCCGCACCTGGGCCAGCGGTGCCACCATGAACCCCTCGGGCAGCTTCCGCACCGCCTCCCCGTACGCCTCGGGCCGGCTCGGCGCCCAGTACAGCGGCAGCCACCCGTCGGCGATCCGGATCGTCTGGGCGACGTTCCTCGGTCCCTCGGCACCGAGCAGGACGGGCAGGTCGGACCGGAGCGGATGGGTGATCGGCTTCAGCGGCCGGCCGAGCCCGGTGCCGTCCGGGCCCCGGTACGGCACGGGATGGAACCGCCCCTCCACCGCCACCGGCCCCTGCCTGCGCAGGACCTGCCGTACGACGTCGACGTACTCCCGGGTCGCGGTCAGCGGCGAGGCCGGGAACGGGCGGCCGTACCACCCCTCCACCACCTGCGGTCCCGACAGTCCGAGCCCGAGCATCATCCGCCCGCCGGAGAGGTGGTCCAGGGTGAGGGCGTGCATGGCGGTGGCGGTCGGTGTGCGGGCGGCCATCTGGGCAACTCCCGTACCCAGCCTGATCGTCGAGGTCCGCGCCGCGATCCAGGTGAGCGGTGTGAAGGCATCGGACCCCCACGACTCCGCGGTCCACACCGAGTCGTACCCGAGCCGCTCCGCCTCGACGGCCAGCGGCACGTGTCCGGCGTCGGGGCCGCGTCCCCAGTATCCGAGTGCGAGGCCGAGCCGCATACGCCACCTGCCTTCCGGCGACTGTCATCTGACGATACATCAGTTAACTGACCGGGAGCCGAGGGTACGGCAACGGCCCCCCGCCCGGAAGGGCGAGGGGCCGTACGTCCTGGCGCTCGGGGCTCAGCCGCGCTGGATGCCGGAGGTGTCCTGGAGGACGCCGCGACGGCCGTCCTGGGTCTGCGCGACGAGCGTGGCACCGCGCTGCTCGACGGCCAAGTACCAGGTGCCCGGGGCCAGTTCGGCGATCGGGGTCGGCGCGCCGTCCTCACCGAACAGCGGCCGGGTCACCGGCACGGCGAACCAGAACGGCGAGAAGTCCGCGGAGGCCGGCTGCGCCGCGGCCGGAGCGGCAGCCTGCGGCTGGGGCGCAGCGGGCGGCTGCTGCCCGAACGGCTGACCGGGCTGCGGCTGGGCGCCGTACGGCTGCTGCGGTGCCGGGGCACCCGGGTAGCCGTAACCGCTCGGCGGCTGGGCCCCGTAGGGCTGCGGCGCGACCGGCTTCGGCGCCGGCACCAGGGCGGCCTGGAGGGCGGGGACGAGGGGGGTGGCGATGGCGGCGCCCGCCATGACCAGCGTGGCGATGAGCGCGATGATCAGGCCGGTGCCGGCGCTCGGCCCGTCGTTGGAGTTGCCGACGTTGTTCAGGCCGCCGGCCGGGTCGATGATGTTGCCGAGGGCGCTCCAGGCGGCGAACACCGTGAAGGCGACGCCGAACTGGCCGAGGTCCAGGCCCACGACCTTGGGCGGCTGCGGCAGGGCGCGGGCGACGACGACGAGCGCGGCGCCGATGATGCCCGCGAACACGACGCTGAGCAGAACCGGTCCGCTTGCCCACAGGCTGGGCATGGAAACGCTGTCCGGTACTCCGTTGACGGAGTAGTTGTCGAGGAACGACGCGATGAACAGCACCACCGCTGCTCCGATCACCACGCCATCGCCTCTAGTGAGGGAGCGGATATTCACTTCAGGTCCTTCGTAGGTCGTCTCTCGTCGTCGGTAGACACTACCGTCCGCAAGATCCGGCCGTCCGGCCGTATCCGCCCGCCGGTCACGACTCGCGCAGGAAACTCACGATTCCGTCAGACATCCCTTGCGCGGCCTTCTGCCGCCAGGCTCCGCTGGTCAGCAGTGCCGAGTCCTTGCTATCGCGCATGTTGCCGCACTCGATGAACACCTTCGGAACTGTTGACAGATTGAGACCACCCAGGTCCGTGCGCGTGACGAGACCGGTGCCCTTGCCGACGTAGTTGGACGGCGGCTCGCCGGTGTCCCGCAGGAAGTCGCCCGCGATACGGGTGCCCAGGTCGCGGGAGGGGCCGACGATCTTCCGGGTGTCGGCGGCACCGGCGTGCACGGACCCCGGCAGGATCACGTGGAAACCGCGGTCGCCCTCGGCGGCGCCGTCGGCGTGGATGGAGATCGCCGCGTCGGCGCGGGCGGTGTTCCCGATGTGGGCCCGCTGGTCCACGCAGGGTCCCCAGGCGGGGCTGTCCCCGTCGCGGGTCATCTTCACCATGGCGCCCTGCTTCTCCAGCAGGGTGCGCAGCCGGTGGGCGACGTCGAGGGTGAAGCGGGCCTCGGTGTAACCGGCGTCGGTGGACGTCCCGGTGGTGTCGCATTCCTTCCGGTTCGTCCCGATGTCGACCTGCTGGTTGATCTCGGTGGCGTGCTCGAAGTTGCCCTGGTTGTGCCCGGGGTCGATGACGACGACCTTCCCCGCGAGCGGACCGGACCCGCCGGCCGTGTCCTTGCCGTCGCCCGCGGAACCGGAGGGCGAGGCGGAGTCGGTCGAGGGCGACGAGTGGGACGAGGACGCGGCGGAAGTGCCGGAGGCCGACGCGGCGGAAGCGGCGTGGTCCGGACCGCCGCCTCCCACGGCCTCGTACACCACCCAGCCGAGCAGCGCACCGGGCACCAGCGCGGCGAGTGCCACGGTCAGGGGGCCGCGCCGGGGCCGGCGCGGCTGCGGGGTTTCGAATTCCGGGCCTGTGTACGACACGTCTGCGACTCTAACCGGGGCCTCAGATCCCCGCGCGCGTTCGCCGCAGGACACGGAGCGAACCGGTGACGGAGATCTCCTCGAACGCCCCGGACGCCAGAGCCCGCAGGTACACGCGGTACGGCGCCTGGCCGGTGAACTCGTCCTCGGGCTCCGGGAAGACGTCGTGGATGACGAGCAGGCCCCCCTCGGCGACGTGCGGCGCCCAGCCCGCGTAGTCGGCGCTCGCGTGTTCGTCCGTATGGCCCCCGTCGATGAAGACGAGGCCGAGCGGGGAGTTCCACACCGCCGCGATCTGCGGGGAGCGGCCTACCAGGGCGACCACGTGCTCCTCCAGCCCGGCCCGGAACAGCGTGCGGCGGAAGGCCGGCAGCGTGTCCATCAGCCCGATCTCGGGGTCGACGGTCTCCGGGTCGTGGTAGTCCCAGCCGGGCTGCTGCTCCTCGCTGCCCCGGTGGTGGTCGACGGTCAGCGCGGCGACCCCGGCCGAGCGGGCCGCGTCGGCGAGCAGCACGGTGGACCGCCCGCAGTACGTCCCGACCTCCAGCAACGGCAACCCCGCCCGCCCGGCCGCCACGGCCGCGGCATACAGCGCCAGCCCCTCGTCCACGGGCATGAACCCCTTGGCCGCCTCGAACGCGGCGAGGATCTCGGGGGCGGGGGTGGGTGCGGACATGGGGGGCCTTCCGGTTCGTACAACTGTCTGGCCGCCCATGCTGCCGCACCCCCGGCCACGTGTAGACAGGGGGTGCGTTTCCAAGGGGCGCGGGGAACTGCGCGATCGACCACGACGGCGGGGAAGCCGCAAACCGAACAGACCCCCCGAGCTCCTAGGCGTTCACAACCTCCCCCGGCAACGAGAGATCCAGATCGACAGCCAACTCCTCACCGGAGTGCGTGGCCGACGAAGCCCGCGGCCCATGGCCGGAGGCCTTCGCTGCCAGCACATACGCCCCCTGCTCCGGCACGGCCAGCGCATACGTGCCGTCGGAGCCCGACACCGTCGTCCCCGCCTGCCGCCCGCGCCGGTCGATCAGCGTGACCTTGGCCCGGGCGACCGGAACACCGGTGGCGTCGAGAACGCGCCCGCGGAAGCCGCGCAGCACCTCCTCGGCCCGCTCCAGCACCTCGTCCTCCTCGCTGCTGGCCCGCAGTTGCGTGTGCTGCTGCGGGGCCGGCCGGTTGGTCTTCGGAAGGAACAGGGCGAGCAGCAGGCCCACGGCGACGGCGGCCGTGGCGATGAGGAAGGAGACCCGGAAGCCGTGCATGGTGGGGATCGCGATCCCGCCCACGTTCTTCGCCGTGTTGGCCAGCACCATGCCGACGACGGCGCTCGACACCGACGTACCGATGGAACGCATCAGCGTGTTCAGGCCGTTGGCGGCGCCGGTCTCCGAGGCGGGCACGGCGCCCACGATCAGCGCCGGCAGGGACGAGTAGGCGAGGCCGATGCCCGCGCCGAGGATGACGGACGTGACGATGGTCTGCCAGGCCGCGTCCATCAGGCCGAGGCCGCCGCCGTAGCCGATCGCGATGATCAGCAGGCCGAGGATGAGGGTGGTCTTCGGGCCGTAGCGCGCGGACAGCCGGGCGTACACCGGCGCGGTGAACATCATCGTCAGGCCCAGCGGGGCCACACACAGGCCCGCGACGACCATGGACTGGCCGAGGCCGTAGCCGGTGGCCTTGGGCAGCTGGAGCAGCTGGGGCAGGACGAGCGAGACGACGTAGAACGCGACGCCGACCATGATCGACGCGAGGTTCGTGAAGAGCACGGCGGGGCGTGCGGTGGTGCGCAGGTCGACCAGGGGTGCCTTGGCGCGCAGTTCGAACAGGCCCCACAGGAGGAGGACGACGACGGACGCGGCGAACAGGCCGAGCGTGGTGCCGGAGGACCAGCCCCAGTCGCTGCCCTTGGTGATGGGCAGCAGGAGCAGCACCAGTCCGGCGGACAGACCGAGCGCGCCGGGCAGGTCGAAGGAGCCCTCGGCGCGCATCGGGGACTCGGGCACGGCGAGGAGGGTGAGGAGGATGGCGAGTACGCCGAGGCCGGCGGCGCCGTAGAAGAGGGCGTGCCAGTTCGTGTGCTGTGCGACCAGGGCGGCGGCGGGCAGCGCGAGGCCGCCGCCCACGCCTATGGAGGAGCTCATCAGGGCCATGGCCGAGCCGAGCTTCTCGCGCGGCAGCATGTCGCGCATCAGGCCGATGCCGAGCGGGATCGCGCCCATGGCGAAGCCCTGGAGCGTACGGCCGACGATCATGGTGAGCAGCTGGCTGGTGAGCGCGCTGACCAGGGCGCCGACCACCATGACGGCGAGGCTGACGATCAGCATCCTGCGCTTGCCGTACAGGTCGCCGAGGCGGCCCATGATCGGGGTGGCGACGGCGCCGGACAGCAGGGTCGAGGTCAGGACCCAGGTGGCGTTGCTGGGCGCGGTGCTCAGCAGCTGCGGCAGGTCCTTGATGACCGGCACGAGCAGCGTCTGCATCACCGCGACGACGATGCCCGCGAAGGCGAGCACCGGGACCACGGCCCCGCTCGCCTGCTTCGGCGGCGGCTGGTCGGTCGTCGTGTGGGTCATTGGGTGAGGCCTCCCGTGTACATAAGTGCCGGGTAAACCTCGTATGCACAGGCAACTATTCCGTTGCTTCGGGCTTCTAACGGATCCTTGACCCGCTCATGGGATTCTGGCGATGCGTCAGCTCTGGTGGGTTGATGGAACAGGTTCTACTCTTGCGCGCCATGAAGGCCTATGTCGCCGGGGTCGGGATGACCAGGTTCGAGAAGCCCGAGACCCGTTCATGGCAGTACTGGGACATGGTGCGGGAAGCGGGCGAGGCGGCCCTCGCCGACGCCGGGATCTCCTACGCGGATGTGGAACAGGTTCCCGTCGGCTACTGCTTCCAGCCCTCCACCGCCGGCCAGCGTGCCGTGTATGAGCTGGGTCTCACCGGCGTCCCCGTCTACAACGTCAACAACAACTGCGCCACCGGCTCGACCGCCCTGATGCTCGCCCGGCAGCTCGTCGAGGGTGGTGCGGCCGACTGTGTCCTGGCCCTGGGCTTCGAGAAGATGAAGAAGGGCGCGCTGGGCGGCGGGGCGGACGGCGGAGACTTCGCGACGTCTCCCGTGGCCCGGCACTACGGCGTCATGGCCGCCCGGCACGGCTTCGAACCGGCCCCGCCGACCGCGCAGATCTTCGGCGACGCGGCCCGCGAGCACATGGAGCGGTACGGCACGACACAGGCGCAGCTCGCCGCCGTCGCCGCCAAGAACCACCGGCACTCCGCGCACAACCCGTACGCGCAGTTCCGGGACGTGTACGAGGTGGCCGACATCCTGTCCGCCCGGATGGTGCACCGGCCGCTGACCAAGCTCCAGTGCTCGCCGACCTCGGACGGCGCGGCGGCCGTGGTGGTGGTGTCGCGGCGGTTCGCGGACACGCGCGGGCTCACCGGGCTCGTGGAGATCGCCGGACAGGCCATGGCCACGGACACCGAGGAGTCCTTCGCCTCCGGTTCCTGCATCGACGTCGTCGGACAGCCGATGTCGCGCGAGGCGGCGCGGCGGGCGTACGAGCTGTCCGGGCTCGGTGTCGAGGACGTCGACGTGATCGAGCTGCACGACTGCTTCTCCGTCAACGAGCTGCTGACGTACGAGGCGCTCGGCATGTGCGAGGCGGGGGAGTCCGGGAAGCTCGTCGAGTCGGGCGCGACGACGTACGGCGGCCGCTGGGTGGTGAACCCCTCCGGCGGGCTGATCTCCAAGGGCCATCCACTGGGCGCGACCGGCCTGGCCCAGACCGCCGAACTGGTCTGGCAGCTGCGCGGCCGGGCGGCCGGGCGGCAGGTGCCCGGAGCGCGGGTGGGGCTCGCGCACAACATCGGGCTGGGCGGCGCGGCGGTGGTGACGGTGCTGCGGGCTGCGTAGGGGGTGTCGTCCGGATCGCCCCCCGGCGTCGCGGGGTCCGGCACGCGCTCCCTCGGCGGCGGAGCCTCCGGCCGGCCTGATCAGAACGGCGCCCCCTGGAGGGTCACAGCCACCCCTGCTGCCGTGCCTCCCGTACCGCCTCCGCCCGGTTCCGGGTGGCCGTCTTGCCGATCGCCGAGGACAGATAGTTGCGGACGGTGGACTCGGACAGATGCAGCTGGCCGGCGATGTCGGCGACCGTCGCGCCGTCCACCGACGCCTTCAGCACATCGCGCTCCCGGGCCGTCAGCGGGCTCGGGCCGGCGCTGAGCGCGGCGGCGGCCAGCGCGGGATCGACCACGGTCTCGCCGGTGAGCACCCGCCGGATGGCCGCGGCCAGGTCCTCCACGGGCCCGTCCTTGACGAGGAACCCGGCCGCTCCGGCCTCCATGGCCCGGCGCAGATAGCCGGGCCGGCCGAAGGTGGTGAGGATCAGCACCCGGCAGTCGGGCGCCTGCTCGCGCAGCTGCGCCGCCGCGTCCAGCCCGCTCGCGCCCGGCAGTTCGATGTCCAGCAGCGCCACGTCCGGACGGCGCAGCAGCGCCTCATCGACGATCGCGTCACCCCGGGCGACCTGGGCGACGACCTCGATGTCGTCCTCCATCCCGAGCAGCAGCGCGAGCGCCCCGCGCATCATCCCCTGGTCCTCGGCGAGCAGAACCCGGATGCACTTGGCGGGCCTGCCGTCCGGGGGCATCTCGTTCATGGGCTCAGCGTACGGCCACGGGGTCCGGCCGCATCCGCCGAGCGCTGAGCGCTCCGCTGGAAGTGCCGCGATGTGCTGTCGGTCATCCGCGGGTCCGTCGTGGCTGGTCGCGCCCACGCGGCGGAGCCGCATGTCGATGGAGCCCCGCGCCCCTTCGGGGCGCCGCCGAACCGCACCGGACCGCGCAGGACCCGCTTGGTGTGCCGACATGCCTGACGCCGCGTCGGCGTCCCGCTGCTACGACGAACTGGCCGACGACCACCTCCTGATCCGTGCGGACCGGGAGGCGCCCCTCCGCCGCCAGGGCGCCGCCCTCGACGCCCTGATCGGGCGGGAGCGTGCGGCGGTGCCGGACTTCGCCTGCGGGATCGGGACGCAGGCGCTCGGGCTCGCCCTGCGCGGGCACCGGGTCGTCGGGACCGACGTCAGCGCCCGGGCTGTCGCACGGGCCGGAAGGGAGGCCAGGAGGCTGGGGCGGAGCTGTCCGCCGCGACGGCCGACATGCGGCAACTGCCCTTCCCCGCAGGCCGGTTCGGCGTCGTCGTCCGTGCCGACAACGCGCTGCCCCACCTGCTCACCGAGCAGGACGTGCGGGCCGCGCCCGCCGAGGCCTCGACGCCCCCGCAGGTGCACGCGGCCGCCGACGGCACCGGGCGGCGAGCTGCCGGGCGCTCGGGTGGGACCGGCTCGCCGGATTCGCCGCCGAGGGATTCGCGGACATCGTCTGGCTGATGCCCGAAGAGACGGGTTTCTTCCAGTCGTTGCCCGCGGCGCGGGCAGCAGTCGCCGATTAAAGAAATCGCATGTTCCGCTGCGGCGGGTCTTGACGGCCTTCGGCGTCGCCCAAACAATCGCCCCTGCATTTCCAGAAATCCCCGGTAATTCAGCAGTGGAATAGGTTCGGGATTTCGATCGAACGTCGTCCGATATTCCGAACGAGTCGCTGCTCCACACGAACTGAGGTGCACCTTGCCCCCCGGAACCCCCCGCCCAGGGCGCCTGAGAAGCGCCGTCCTCTCCCTGCTCGCCGTCTGTATCACCGTCGCCGCGCTGCTCCTCGGCACCGGTGCGCCCCAGGCGGCCGCCGCGAGTTCGCTGCCCTGTGACGTCTACGCCGCCGCGGGCACCCCCTGTGTCGCCGCGCACAGCATGGTCAGGGCGCTGTACTCGTCGTACAACGGCTCGCTGTACCAGGTGCAGCGGTCCTCGGACGGCGCCACGAAGAACATCGGGCTGCTGTCCGCCGGCGGCTACGCCGACGCCGCCGCCCAGGACTCCTTCTGCTCCGGCACGACCTGCATCGTCACCCGGATCTACGACCAGTCCGCCCGCCACAACGACCTCACGGTCGAGGGCGCGGGCGGAGCCGGCAAGGCCGATGTCGGGGCGCCCGCGGACGCGCTGCCGGTGACCGTCGGCGGCCACCAGGTCTACGGCCTGGAGATCTCCGCCGGCATGGGCTACCGCAACGACGCCACCTCGGGCGTCGCCACGAACGGCGCCGCCGAGGGGATGTACATGGTGACCTCCGGCACCCACGTCAACGGCTCCTGCTGCTTCGACTACGGCAACGCCGAGACGAACAACAAGGACACCGGCAACGGGCACATGGACGCCATCAACTTCGGCACCGAGTGCTGGTTCGCGCCGTGTCACGGCTCCGGACCCTGGGTGCAGGCCGACCTGGAGAACGGGCTGTTCCAGTCCGACGCCGGATACAGCAAGAACTCCTCCGACACCGGCACGGGCGCGCTGCCGTTCGTGACCGCACTGCTCAAGAACAACGGCCAGGACCATTTCGCGCTCAAATGGGGGAATGCGCAGTCGGGTGGGCTCACGACCACCTATTCCGGCGGTGAGCCGACCACGAGCGGGTACGCGCCGATGCACCAGGAGGGCGCGATCGTCCTCGGCACCGGCGGGGACAACAGCAACGGCTCCATCGGGTCCTTCTTCGAGGGCGTGATGACCTCCGGCATCCCGACGGACGCCGCCGACAACTCCGTGCAGTCGAACATCGTCTCCGTCGGCTACGGCGGCGCGACCGGCGCCGCCGGCACGCTGAACGCCGGCTCCGAGATCTCCCTGCGCGCGACCACGTCCTGCTGCACCGGCGACTACGTCCGCCACCAGAACGACGCGGGCGTGCTGTCCTCCGTCACCTCGTCCAGCTCCGCCCTCGACAGGAACGACGCCACCTGGATCGTGCGCAAGGGCCTCGCCGACAGTTCCTGCGTCTCCTTCGAGTCGCGCAACTACCCCGGCGACTACCTGCGCCACTCCGACTTCACGCTCTACCGCCGGCCCATGGACGGCACCGCACTGTTCCGGCAGGACGCCACCTTCTGCCCGCAGACCGGCAAGAGCGGCACCGGCACCTCGTTCGCCTCGTACAACTACCCGACGAGATACCTGCGCCACTACGACTACGACCTCTACATAGCGAGCGACGGCGGGTCCAACGCCTTCGACAGCAGCACGTCCTGGACCGACGACGTGAGCTGGGCGGTCAGTGCGCCCTGGGCGCCGTAGCCACGACGTGCGTCAACTCCGCCGACTCCACCGGGAGTTCTGCGGTGACCGTGAAGCCGCCGCGCGGCGACGGGCCGGCCGAGAGGGAGCCGCCCGCCGCCGCGAGGCGCTCGGTCAGCCCCTTCAGGCCCGTGCCGCCGATGCCCGGCTCGGGCCTGCTGACCGGCCTGCCCGTGCCGTTGTCGGTGACGGTGAGCCGGGCCTGTTCGGCGCCGCTCTCGACGGTGATCTCGCAGCGGCTCGCGTCGCTGTGCCGGACCACGTTGGTCACCGCCTCGCGCACCACCCAGCCGAGCAGCGCCTCGGTCTGCGGGGCGAGCGGCACCCCGGACTGGCGGACCCGCGGCTCGATGCTGGCCGCCGAGAGCGCCGAGCGGGCCCGGGTCAGCTCGGTGGCGAGGCTGCCCTCGCGGTAGCCGGTCACCGCCTCGCGGATCTCGGTGAGCGCCTGCCGGCCCACCGACTCGATGTCCGCGATCTGGCCCAGCGCCGCGTCCATGTCGCGCGGGGCCAGCCGCCGGGCCGCCTCCGACTTCACCACGATCACCGACAGCGTGTGCCCGAGCAGATCGTGCAGATCCCGCGAGAACCGCATCCGCTCCTTCTCCACCGCCCGCCGCGCCAGCTCCTCACGCGCGGCCCGCAGTTCCCGCACTGCCTCGGACAGACCGAGGATCGCGGCGGTCACCATGCTGGAGAGGAACGTCCCGTAGGCGATGTCCGCAGCGTTCGAGCCGTCGCGGACGCCGGCGATCGCGCCCGCGTACGAGGCCAGCAGGATGCCCGTCCGGCCCAGCCACGGGCCGCGCATCGCCGCGCCCGTCGCGAGGCCCAACAGGGGGAAGAACAGCAGCCAGTTGCCGCCGTAGCCGAGGGCCAGTCCCGTGGTGACCAGAGCCATGATCACCAGCGCCACCCGGGTGGAGACCGCCTCGCGCTTCCTGCGGTCGAAGGAGCGGAAGGTGACGTAGACGTACAGCGAGTTGAAGAGGGCCAGGCCCAGGCCGCCGATCAGCGGGTTCGGGGTCTTGCCCTGGAGGAGGTTGGAGAAGGACCCCATCCCCATCAGCAGCCAGGGCAGCAGCGCGAAGCCGGTGGGCGGCGGGCCCGGGTGGTCGACGGCCGGGGCCCTGCCCGCCTTCTTGGCCGCTTTCGCCGCGGCGACGAAGCGCTCGTGCTCGGCCTTCCAGCTGTCGTGCTCCGCCTTCCACTCGCGCCGCGCCGTCTGCCAGGACCGTGCCCGGCACTGGATTCCCCGTATCCACGACATCTGCGACATCTCCGACATGTTGCCCCCCGTCAGATCGTGCCCGCCCCGCGGCGGTACGACAGCACAGCGTACGAACCGAAAAGTCCCAGCCACGCCGTCAGCACGATGATGGCACCGGTTCCCGGCGCGCGCCCCTCCGTGACGGCGGCGCCCAGCTGGGCGAACCGGTGGGTGGGGGTGTACGCCGACACGGCGCGCAGCCAGCCGGGGAAGAGGCTGACGGGGAACCACAGCCCGCCGAGCACCGAGAGCCCCAGGCCGCACAGCATGTTCGTCACGCCCGTGGCGGGACCGGTCAGCCGGTAGCCGTTGCCGAGGCCGAGCAGGGTGAACGGCAGCGAGCCGAGCCACAGCAGCAGCGCGGTCGCCGCCCACTGCCACAGGGCCAGCCGCACCCCGTTGACCAGCCCGCCCGCCGCCAGCACGGCGAGGATCGCGGGCAGCACGGTCACCGTGCCGGTCAGGGTCCGCCCGGTCACCACCTCGCGCGGGGTCATCGGGGTCACGCGCAGCTGCCGCAGCCAGCCGACGGCGCGGTCCTCGGCGACGGCGCTCCCGGTGTTGAGGGCCGAGCCGACGGCGCCGTAGGCGGCCATGCCGACCATCGACGCCGCCTTCCAGCTCCCGTCGTTCTGGCCGATGTTCGTGAACAGCAGGTACATCAGCACCGGCATGGCGATGCCGCCGATGACGAAGCCGGGGTCGCGGAGCGTGCGGCGGGTTTCCAGACGGATGTAGGCGAGCATCAGCGGGGCTCCAGGTCGTGGGAGTCGGGGACGGCCCGGGGGCCGGTCAGCGTCAGGAACGCGTCGTCCAGGGACGCCGGCGCCACCTCCAGCCCCCGTATCGCCCCCAGCTCCGCCAGCGCGATCACCGTGGCGTCCGAGTCGTCCGTGCGCAGCCGCGCCCGCCCGCCCCGTACCTCCACCGAGCGGACCCCGGGCAGCAGGGCCAGTCCCTCCGCGTCGCCGCCCGCCAGGTCGATCGAGACCAGGTTGCCGCCCGCCGCGCGGCGCAGTTCCTCGCCGGTGCCGTCGGCGACGATCCGGCCCCGGTCGATGATCAGGATCCGGTCGGCGTGGTCGTCGGCCTCCTCCAGGTAGTGCGTGGAGAACAGCACGGTGTGGCCGTGCCGGGCGTAGTCGCGCATGGACTCCCAGAAGGCGTGCCGGGCCTCCACGTCGAGCGCCGCCGTCGGCTCGTCCAGCACCAGCAGCGCCGGGTCCCCGGCCAGCGCGACCGCGAACCGCACCCGCTGCACCTGCCCGCCGGACAGCCGGTCCACGCGCCGCCCGGCCAGGTCGGCGATGCCGGCCAGCTCCAGCGCCCGGGTCACCGGCATCGGCGCCGGGTAGCGGGAGGCGACGAACGCGACCAGCTCGCCGACCGTGACCCGGGGCACCGGCCGCGCCTCCTGGAGCATCGCGCCCACCCGCCCCGCGCGCACCGACCGCTCGGGCGACGCCCCGAACAGCTCCACGGCGCCCGCGTCGGGCTCGTACAGCCCGAGCAGCAGCCCGATCGTGGTCGACTTGCCGGCGCCGTTGCGGCCCAGCAGGGCCACGGTCTCGCCGGGCGCGATGTCCAGGTCGACACCGTCCACGGCGCGGACCTCGCCGTACGTCTTGACCGCCCCCGTGAAGGAGACGGCGCCCGACCGCGGTCCCGGCCGGCCCCGTCGTTCCCGTTGTCCCCGTTGCGTCATGGCCACGACGCTACGGGCCCGGCCGTGGGACGCGACAGATGCGCATGTACGGACTCGGGCAGTACAAATGTCACTGCCGACAGCATCTGACACAACGTCAGGAGCCTTCACAAGTGCGGAGTGCTCGGCTATACAAGGGGCGCCGGACTGGAACGCGTTCTAGATCGGCCCGTAGCGACCTCGGTGCGGCCGACGGTGCGGACGGCCGTGCCGGGGTCTTTCGCCGCGCAGCCCACGTCAGGAGCCGTATGCCTATCGACGAAGCGGTGGCCCTCGCCGCCGAACCCCGGACCGGCGAGATCACCTGGGACCACAAGGACGTCCAGCTCTACCACCTCGGCATCGGCGCCGGCCTCCCCGCCACCGATCCCGACGAGCTGCGCTACACCCTGGAGTCCCGGCTGCACGTCCTGCCCAGCTTCGCCACCGTCGCGGGCGCCGGCTCGCCCGGCGTGATCAGCGGTCTGTCCATGCCGGGCGTGGAGGTCGACCTCGCCAAGGTGCTGCACGGCGGGCAGCGCCTGGAGATCCACCGCCCGCTCCCCGTCCAGGGCACCGCCACCGCCACCTCCCGCATCGCCGCCGTCCACGACAAGGGCAAGGCGGCCGTCCTCGTCCTGCGCACCGAGGTCGCCGACGCCGACGGCCCGCTGTGGACCAACGACGCCCAGATCTTCGTACGGGGAGAAGGCGGCTGGGGCGGCGACCGCGGCCCGAGCACCCGCCTCGCCCCGCCCCTCGGGGAGCCCGACCGGACCGTCGAACGGGCCGTCCGCGCGGACCAGGCGCTGCTCTACCGCCTGAGCGGCGACTGGAACCCGCTGCACGCCGACCCCGACTTCGCCAAGCGCGCCGGCTTCGACCGGCCGATCCTGCACGGACTGTGCACCTACGGCATCACGCTCAAGGCGGTCGTCGACACGCTGCTCGGCGGGGACGTGAGCCGCGTGCGGTCGTACAGCACCCGGTTCGCCGGAGTCGTGTTCCCGGGCGAGACCCTGCGCATCCGCATGTGGCAGGGGGAGGGGAGCGCCGTCCGGGTGGCCGTGAGCGCCGTCGAACGCGGCGACGCGCCCGTCCTCGCCGACACCATCGTCCAACACTCCTGACACAGGCTGTAGTTGAGGGGAGAGCCGCACCATGCGCGCAGCCGTACTGCACGAGATCGGCCAGGAAAAGCTCGACGTCGTCGACGATGTCGAGGCCGTGGGCTTCGGGCCCGGCAAGGTCAGGGTCCGGGTGCGCGCCACCGGGCTGTGCCACTCGGACCTGTCCGCGATGAGCGGGGTGCTGCCGCAGCCCGCGCCGTTCGTACCCGGCCACGAGGGCGCGGGCGAGATCCTCGAAGTCGGCGAGAACGTACGGAACATGAAACCCGGCGACCGGGTCGTGCTCTGCTGGCTGCCCGCCTGCGGCGCCTGCGCCGCCTGCAAGCGCGGCCAGACCCAGCTGTGCCTGGCCGGATTCATGAACGCCGGCACCCCCAACTTCCGGCGCACCGGCGGAACTTCCTCCGACGTCTTCGGCTTCGCGGGTACCGGCACCTTCGCCGAGGAGGTCGTGGTCGACGCGGGCTGCGCCGTGCCCATCCCCGAGGACGTGCCCTTCGACATCGCCGCACTGATCGGCTGCGGGGTCACCACCGGACTCGGCGCCGCCCTCAACACCGCCGACGTGCAGGCCGGTTCGTCGGTCGCCGTCATCGGCTGCGGAGGCGTCGGCATCTCGGCGGTGCAGGGCGCGCGGCTGAAGGGCGCGGCCGAGATCGTCGCCGTGGACCCGGTCGCCTCCCGCCGCGAGGCCGCCCTCAGGTTCGGCGCCACGAAGGCCGTCCCGCCCGACGGACTGGCCGACGCCAAACAGCAGGTCACCGGCGGCGAGGGCTTCGACTACGTCTTCGAGGTCGTCGGCCGCTCCGCCACCGCCCGCACCGCCTACGAGAACACCCGGCGCGGCGGCACCCTCGTCGTCGTCGGGGCGGGCGCGATGGACGACTACCTCCAGCTCAACATGTTCGAGCTGTTCTTCGACGAGAAGCGCATCCTGCCGTCCCTGTACGGCGGCGGGGACGTGCTGCGCTCCTACGAGCGCGCGATCGCCCTGTGGCGGGCCGGCCGGATCGACCTTGAGGGCCTGATCACCCACCGGGTGCCACTGGCCGAGATCAACGAGGCACTGGACCAGATGCGTACCGGGACCGCCCTGCGTACGTGCATCGAGATCTGAGGGCGCCCGCCATGACACTGCCACTGGAGGGGATGTCCGCGATCGTCACCGGCGCCGGGCGCGGCCTCGGCCGGGCCGAAGCCCTCGAACTCGCCCGGCTCGGCGCGGCCGTCGTGGTCAACGACTACGGGCAGCCCGGCCGGGACGGCTCGGGACAGGCGTCGGCCGGGCCCGCCGAAGAGGTGGCGCGGGAGATCCGCGCGGCCGGCGGCACGGCGCTCGCCCACACCGGGGACGTCGCCGACTTCCGGCAGGCCGCGGAACTGGTCGAGTCGGCGATCGACGCGTACGGCACCCTCGACATCCTCGTCAACAACGCGGGCATCCTGCGCGACCGCATGGTCTTCTCCATGACCGAGGACGAGTGGGACTCGGTGATCCGGGTCCACCTCAAGGGCCACTTCAACACGACCCGCTTCGCCGCCGCGCACTGGCGGCAGCGGTCCAAGGCGGCCGGCGGGGAGAAGGTCTACGGCCGGATCGTGAACACCTCCTCGGAGGCGTTCCTCGCCGGCTCCGCGGGCCAGCCCAACTACGCGGCCGCGAAGGGCGGCATCGTCGGCCTGACCACCTCGACCGCCCTGGCCCTCGCCAAGTACGGCGTCACGGCCAACGCGATCTGCCCGCGCGCCCGGACCCGGATGACCGAGGACGTCTTCGCGGGCTTCCGGCAGCCGGAGGAGGGCCTGGACCCGCTGGCCCCCGAGCACGTCGCCCCGCTCGTCGGCTATCTGGCCGCACCGGCCGCCGCCGGGATCAACGGCCAGCTGCTCGTCGTCCACGGCGGCATGGTCGCGATCGTCGAACGGCCGCGGGTACAGGCGAAGTTCGACAGCAAGCAGGAGACGTTCACGTACGACGAACTCGACGCGCTGCTCACCCCGCACTACGCGGACCGGCCGCCGGGGGAGACGTTCGCGGCGGCGGAGGTGCTGGGGCTGAAACGAGGATAGAGAGACGAGGGCATACGAGGGCATACGAGGGAACACGAGGGAACACGAGGGAATGGAAAAGGGGCGCCCGCCGGGCGGGCGCCCCTTGTGCCATGTACCGTCAGGCAGCTGCCTCGGTGGTCTCCACGGTCGGCTTGCGGTGCTTGCCGTGCGGAGCCGCCTCGTCGTCCTGGACCGCCACCGGGCCCCGGTGCCGGCCGTGACCGTCCGCGTCCTGAGAGTCGGCAGACAGCTGCTCGGTGATGCTGGTGTCGCTCATCGGAAGAATTCACCCCGTCAACATGATCTTTCGTACAGCCCGGCGAGTCTAACCGGCACCCCACCGGCCGAATCCAGGCGCACACGCCAACCGGCACTAGTTCGTTACAAGACGCCCGAGCGGCGCCTGCTGCAACGGCACCGGACGCGCCGCCACCGGCTGCGGAACCACCGGGGCCGCTTGTTCCACCGGCTCGGGAACCACCGGGGCCGCGTGTTCCACAGGTTCCGGAGGGTCCGGTTCCGTCGGTCGCCGTGGCGCCTCGGGCGCCCCGTCGGCCGTGCCGTCCCGGACCGGACCCTCCGGACCCGCCTCCCCCGAGCCCCCCGTCCCGCCCGCGGTCACGGCCGTACCGCTTCCCGCGGCCGCCTCCCCCCAGTCCACCGTCGGCTCCGCCACGCCGCAGGGAGTCTCCCGCGTGGCGTACGGCAGCCGCAGCACCCCGTCCGGCGTCCACAGCCCGGTGCCGGGCAGCCAGCCCTCGGGCGCCGGGAGGTGGCTCACCCGCCGCCCGGCCGGCCGCCAGGCGCCCACCCAGCTGCCGAGCGGCCCGTCGATGCGCAGCGCCACCGCGCAGTTCTCCGGCGTCAGGATCTGCCCCGGCTGGATCGCGAACGGCGTCACCACGCACTCGGGCAGCCGCAGGGACTCCGGGAAGCGCACCGGCAGCGTGCTGCCGAGCACGCCCCAGCCCAGCCGTTCCTGCCCGGGCGAGGGCGCGTCGGAGGAGAGGAGCAGCAGTCCGCTGTCGGGGTCGGCGAGCAGCAGCCGGTCGTCGCTGTCGGCCGCGATCTGGAGCAGGGGCGAGACCTCGGCGCGCGCCAGGTCCACCACGACCGTCTTCACCGGGCCGCCGGCCGGCCGCCGGTCCAGGGCCAGCATCCGCCCGGCGCGGTCCAGCCACACCCCGCCCGAACAGCGCCCCGGCACCTCGGCGAGCCGCTCCGGACCGAAGGCCCCGCCCGCCACCAGCCAGACCGTGCTGGAGTGCGGACCGGTGGCGAGGGCGTACGCGCGCGTGCCACCCGGCGCAGGCGGCAGCAGCGTGAGCCGGGTACCGGGCTCGGCGCACTCCACCGAGCCCAGCGGCAGCTCACCGGTGCCGGGGCCGGTCGGATAGAGCAGCGAGAACGCGTGCCGCCGCTCGATCAGCCGGTGGATCAGCACCCGGCCGTCGGTGAGCGGCTGCACCTCGGTGCCGGGCTCCTCCGGCTGGTCGCCGGGCAACGGCACCGCGTACGGCTCCGGGCCGTCCAGCGTCCAGCGCTCCGGGAACCAGCAGTTCCCGGCCGGCGCGAGCCGGGCGGCGTACGTCCCGTCCACCGTGAGGGCGCAGCCGCTCCCCTCGGCTTCCGCACCGGTGGACGGGGGTTCGATCGCACAGGCCGTCATCGTTCGGTCACCTCCGGCGACGAAGCTAGTTTTCGTACGCACACGCGTGGGACGGCCGATGGCCACTTCACACATACGGGTGGCGCAGAAGCGATTCAGCTGAGGAATCCGGGGCGTTTGTGCTGACCGGGACGAGACCGTGCGCATGCGGTACGGCCGCGCCGAACGGCCAGGTAGCCTTTTCCCGTGCCCCGTCTGTCTGAAGTCATCGCCGCGCTGGACAACCTGTGGCCCGCCGAGCGGGCCGAGTCCTGGGACGCGGTCGGCACGGTCGTGGGCGACCCCGACCAGGAGGTCACCCGCGTCCTGTTCGCCGTCGACCCGGTGCAGGAGATCGTCGACGAGGCGGTGAAGCTCGGCGCCGACCTGCTCGTCACCCACCACCCGCTCTACCTGCGCGGTACGACGACGGTGGCGGCGACCCACTTCAAGGGCCGCGTCGTGCACACGCTGATCAAGAACGACATCGCCCTGCACGTCGCCCACACCAACGCCGACACGGCCGACCCGGGCGTCTCCGACGCCCTCGCCGGTGCCCTGGACCTGCGGGTCGTACGCCCCCTCGTCCCGGACCCGGCCGACCCGGCGGGCCGCCGGGGCCTCGGCCGGATCTGCGAACTCGACCACCCCCTCACGGTCCGCGAGCTCGCCGCCCGCGCCGCCGAGCGGCTGCCCGCCACCGCGCAGGGCATCCGGGTGGCCGGCGACCCCGAGGCCGTCGTCCGCACGGTCGCCGTCAGCGGCGGCTCCGGCGACAGCCTCTTCGACCAGGTCCGCGCGGCCGGCGTCGACGCCTTCCTCACCGCCGACCTGCGCCACCACCCGGCCTCCGAGGCGGTGGCCACGAGCCCTCTCGCGCTGCTCGACGCGGCGCACTGGGCCACCGAGTGGCCCTGGTGCGAGCTGGCCGCGAGCCAGCTCGACGAGATCTCCGACCGCCACGGCTGGGACCTGCGCGTCCACGTCTCCACGACGGTCACCGACCCCTGGACCGCCCACGCGGCGTCCACCACCCCGAACAGCTAACAGGAGCCCCCAACTGAACGCCGCGCCCGCCGACCAGATCCGTCTCCTCGACGTCCAGGCCCTCGACGTCCGTCTCCAGCAGCTCGCGCACAAGCGGAAGTCGCTGCCCGAGCACGCCGAGATCGACTCGCTGAACAAGGACCTCACGCAGCTGCGCGACCTGCTCGTCGCCGCGCAGACCGAGGAGAGCGACACCGCCCGCGAGCAGACCAAGGCCGAGCAGGACGTGGACCAGGTGCGCCAGCGCGCCACCCGCGACCAGCAGCGCCTGGACTCCGGCGCGGTCACCTCGCCGAAGGACCTGGAGAACCTGCAGAAGGAGATCGTCTCCCTCGCCAAGCGCCAGGGCGACCTGGAGGACGTCGTCCTGGAGGTCATGGAGCGCCGCGAGTCCGCGCAGGAGCGGGTGGCCGAGCTGACCGAGCGGGCCGGGTCGGTCCAGTCGAGGATCGACGACGCGACCGGGCGCCGGGACGCCGCCTTCGAGGAGATCGACGGCGAGGTGGCGACAGTCACGAAGGAGCGCGAGGTCGTGGCCGCGTCCGTCCCGGCCGACCTCCTCAAGCTCTACGACAAGCTGCGCGAGCAGCAGGGCGGCATCGGCGCGGCCAAGCTGTACGCCCGCACCTGCCAGGGCTGCCGCCAGGAGCTGGCGATCACCGAGCTGAACGAGGTCCGCGCGGCCGCGCCGGACACCGTGGTGCGTTGTGAGAACTGCCGCCGCATCCTGGTGCGCACGGCCGAGTCGGGTCTGTAGGCCTTCGTAGACCTCTGTAGACAAGGGGCTTGTCGGGTGCGGGAGTTCATCGTCGAGGCCGACGGCGGGTCACGGGGCAACCCGGGGCCGGCCGGCTACGGCGCCGTGGTCAGCGACGCGGCGACGGGGGAGACACTGGCGGAGGAGGCCGAGTTCCTCGGCGTCGTCACCAACAACGTGGCCGAGTACCGGGGCCTGCTGGCCGGCCTGCGCGCCGCCCATGCCCTCGACCCGACGGCCACGGTCCATGTCCGCATGGACTCCAAGCTCGTCGTCGAGCAGATGTCGGGCCGCTGGAAGATCAAACACCCCGACATGAAGCCCCTGGCGGCCCAGGCCCGCTCGGTCTTCCCGCCCGACCGGGTCACGTACGAGTGGATCCCCCGCGAACGGAACAAACACGCGGACCGGCTGGCGAACGAGGCGATGGACGCGGGGACGAAGGGCGGCGGCGAATCCGTCGTAGCTGCGGGCGATCGTGCCGCTGGGGCGGCTCCCGTCCCGGAGAGAGGCGCACCTCCGAGCGAGCAGCGACTCAAGACCCCCGGCGAGCCTCGGCCTTCCGGTACCAGTGGGGAAACCGCCGGCGCCCCCGGCTGGAGCTCCGCCCCCGACCTCGGCGCCCCCGCCACCTTCGTGCTGCTCCGCCACGGTGAGACCCCGCTGACCCCCCAGAAACGCTTCTCGGGCAGCGGCGGCACGAACCCGTCCCTCTCCGAGGCCGGCCGAGAGCAGGCCCGCCGTGCCGCCGAAGCGCTCGCCCGCCGTGGGACCGTCCAGGCCGTCGTCGCCTCGCCCCTCGCCCGCACCCGCGAGACCGCCGGCATCGTCGCCGAGCGCCTCGGCCTGGACGTGGCGATCGAGGACGGCCTGCGCGAGACGGACTTCGGCGCCTGGGAGGGCCTCACCTTCGGCGAGGTCCGCGAGCGTCACCCGGACGACCTGAACGCCTGGCTCGCCGACCCCGGGGCCCACCCCACCGGCGGCGGCGAGAGCTTCGCCGAGACGGCCACCCGGATCGCCGCCGCCCAGGAGAAGCTGGTCGCGGCCTACGCGGGCCGCACGGTCCTGCTGGTCAGCCATGTGACGCCGATCAAGACGTTCATCCGGCTCGCCCTCGGCGCCCCGCCCGAGTCCCTGTTCCGCATGGAACTGTCGGCGGCCTCCCTGTCGGCGGTGGCGTACTACGCCGACGGCAACGCCAGCGTCCGGCTCTTCAACGACACGTCCCACCTGCGTCCCTGAGCCCGGCCGCCGCCCGCGCCAGCTCCTCGATCCGCGCCCAGTCCCCGGCGGCCACCGCGTCCGCCGGGACCATCCAACTCCCGCCCACGCAGCAGACGTTGGGCAGGGCGAGATACTCCGGCGCGTTCGCCGGGCCGATCCCGCCGGTCGGGCAGAACCGGGCCTGCGGCAACGGCCCGGCCAGCGACCTGAGATACGCCGTGCCGCCCGCCGCCTGTGCCGGGAAGAACTTCATGTCCCGCACCCCGCGCTCCAGCAGCGCGACGACCTCCGAGGTGGTCGACACCCCGGGCAGGAACGGCAGCTCCGACTCGCGCATCGCCGCCAGCAGCACGTCCGTCCACCCGGGGCTGACCAGGAACCGCGCCCCCGCCGCCGTGCACGCGCGCACCTGCTCCGGTGTGATCACCGTGCCCGCGCCGACCACCGCCGAGGGCACCTCGGCGGCGATCGCGCGGATCGCGGCCGGTGCCGCAGGCGTCCGCAGGGTCACCTCGATCGCGGGCAGCCCGCCCGCCACCAGCGCCCGCGCGAGCGGCACGGCGTCGGCGACGTCGGAGACGGCCACCACGGGGACGACGGGAGCCGGCGCGACGAGATCGTGGACGGAGGCAGGCGAGGGCGCGGGCAGCGGTGAGGTCATGCCCTCATCGTGCCCAGCGGCCGCATCACGCGCAATGAGCGTTGCGTATGTTGCAATATGGGTGGGCCTAGTGGATCTCCTCCACCAGTACGTCCAGCGCCCACGCCCGGCCCGCCTTCTCCGGTGCCTGCGCCTCCACCTCGTACCCGAGGTCCCGCAGTGCCTCCACCAGCTCGGCCGGGTCCTTCGGCGCGACGCCCTCCGACAGCAGGCTGCGCACGATCCGGCCCTTGGTCGCCTTGTTGAAGTGGCTGACCACCTTCCGGGTCGGCGCGTGCAGCACCCGTACCGTCGCCGTCCGCCCGGCGACCTCGCCCTTCGGCTTCCAGGCCGCCGCGTACGCCGCCGAACGCAGGTCCAGCACCAGGCCGCGCCCCGCCGCCTCGGGCAGCACGTCCGTCATCGGCCCCCGCCAGTGCGCGCCCAGCGCGCCGAGCCCCGGCAGCTTCACGCCCATCGAACAGCGGTAGGAGGGGATCCGGTCGGTCACGCGCACCGCGCCCCACAGCCCGGAGAAGACCAGCAGCGAGCGCGCCGCGCGCTGCTTCGCCGCCGTGTCCAGCGTGGCCAGGCCGAGGGCGTCGTAGAGGACACCGGTGTAGATCTCCCCGGCCGGGCGGGCGCCCGCCGTCGGCAGGCCGGCGTTCTTCGCGACCTCGCCGCGCAGCCCCTCGCTCAGGCCCAGCACCTCGCGCGCCTTCTCGTTCTGCTCGGGGTCCCCGGTACACAGCTCGACCAACTCGCCGAGCACCGCCTCCCGCGCGGCGGTGAGCCCCGGCAGGGACAGCGACGAGAGCTTCAGCGGGGCACCCGCACCCGAGTTCGCCTTGCCCTCGGACGGCGGCAGCAGGACCAGCACCACGTACTCCTTACCTAGACCTCCGCGACAGCGTACGGCGTGCCCTCGGTGCGCCCGCGACCTACGCTCGCTGTATGCCCCGCCGCAAGATCCGTGTGACCGGTGCCCCCGAGGCCCCGCTCCGGGCCGCGCTCGCCGCGCTGCGCACCGCACTCGGCATCCCGGAGGACTTCCCTCCTCCGGTCCGGGAGGAGGCCGAGCGCGTGGCGAAGGCGCCCGCCGTACCGTCGTACGACGCCACCGACATCCCCTTCTTCACCCTCGACCCGCCCGCCTCCACCGACCTCGACCAGGCCACCCACCTGTCCCGGCGGGCCGGCGGCTACCGGGTCCGGTACGCCATCGCCGACGTCCCCGCCTTCGTCGCACCCGGCGGCGCGCTGGACGCGGAGGCGCACCGGCGCGTCAACACCCTGTACTTCCCCGACGAGAAGGTGCCGCTGCACCCCGTCGTGCTGAGCGAGGGTGCAGCGAGCCTGCTGCCGGACCAGGTCCGCCCGGCCGTGCTGTGGACCATCGACCTGGACGCGGACGGGCGGACCACCGCCGTCGACGTGCGCCGCGCCCTGGTGCGCAGTCGCGCCAAGCTCGACTACGCGGGCGTGCAGCAGCAGATCGACGCCGGGACCGCCGAGGAACCCGTCGCGCTGCTCAGGGAGATCGGCGAGGCGCGGGAACGGCTGGAGGTGGAGCGCGGCGGCATCTCCCTCAACGTGCCCGAACAGGAGATCACCGCGCGGGACCACACCTACGTCCTCGGCTACCGCGCCCCGCTGCCCGCCGAAGGCTGGAACGCCCAGCTCTCGCTGCTCACCGGCATGGCCGCCGCCGAGCTGATGCTCGCCCACGGCACCGGCGTACTGCGCACCCTGCCCGCCGCACCGGACGGTGCCGTAGCCCGGCTGCGCCGTACCGCGACCGCGCTGCACATCGACTGGCCGCACCATGTGTCGTACGCGGCCCTGATCCGCTCCCTCGATCCGAGCGACCCGCGCCACGCGGCCTTCCTCCAGGAGTGCACCACGCTGCTGCGCGGCGCCGGGTACACCGTCTTCACCGGCGGCGACCTGCCCGCGATCACCACGCACGCCGCCGTGGCCGCGCCGTACACCCACTGCACGGCCCCACTGCGCCGCCTCGCCGACCGGTACGCCGCCGAGATCTGCCTCGCCGCCGTCGCGGGCGAGTCCGCGCCGGACTGGGTGCTCGCCGCGCTCGACGGGCTGCCCCGGCGGATGGCCGACGGCGCCAGGATCGCCGGGACGGTCGAGCGGGAGTGCATCGACCTGGTGGAGGCGGCCCTGCTCAAGGACCGGATCGGGGAGGTCTTCGAGGCCTGCGTGGTGGACGTCGAGGAGCACCGGCCGACCGTCGGCACCGTGCAGTTGATCTCCCCGGCCGTCATCGGCCGCGTCGAGGGCGACCACCTCCCGCTCGGCGAACGCCTTCGGGTACGGCTCGCTCAGGCGGCACCGGGCACGTCGAAGATCCTGTTCACGGCCGTGTGAGCGCCCGGACCAGGCCGCCGGGGTCGTCCGCGTGCAGCCGTACGACGGTGACGTCCCTGCGCCGGCCGAGCAGCGTCGTGTGGGTGACGGGCTCGGTGAGTTCGAGCGTGAGCGAGGTCTGCGAGCCGACGGCCAGGTCGAGCGCGCCCTCGGCCGGGGTGTGCGTCATCCGTGTCTCCCGGCGTACGGCGCCGATCGCGGACAGCGGGATCCGCAGGTCCACGTGCGCCCCGTACCGCACCCGGACCGCGTCCGGCGTCAGCACGTGCGGGCGGACCACGCAGGCCGCGTGCATGCCGACGACGAACAGCACGGTGTAGACGTCCACCACCAGCAGGACGTCGTGTGCGGTGGGCATGTCACGCAGCATCACCGAGACGCCGACCGTCTCGACCACGCACACGAAGGCCAGCCCCAGCATCGTCGCGCCCTGCCCGCGCGCATACCCGAACACCCGCCCGCCCGCGGTCCCCTGGGTGCGCCGCGCCATCCACAGCGCGAGGCCGGCGTAGAGCCGCATCTCGTACCGCACCAGTCGCCCCACCGTCGTGGTCATCATCCTCAACTCCCTTCCTCCGCCATGATATTCAGCGCACGACGGATCACCTCGGCCTGAGCGGGCGCCACGTCCTCGTACAGGGCGCGCAGGACCGCGTGACCGTGGTCGAGCGGCCCGGCGGGCAGCAACTCCCGGGGCACGCACCCGGCCAGGACTCGCGCGGCCCCGGCCACCCGCGGATCATCCGGGGCGGCACCGACGAGCGAGTCGAGCAGCGCGTAGGCCTCCTGGGTGCGCGCCAGAGCGTCCGGGTCGTCGAGGACACCGCGCAGCGCGGCCGCCATCCGCTCCCGCTCCTCGGGCGCCGCCGCGGTGTCGATGAGCGCGAGCACCTCGCGGTCCTTGGCGGCGGCGGAGGATCCGCCGACGGGCAACGAGCCGAACAGGTCGGGTGCTCGTAACCGCTGCCTTCGCTGCCGCCTGTGCGTTACGGCCGACCGAGTCGGGTGGGCAGGTGGGAGGCGGGGGTCTGGGGGCGGAGCTCCCAGTGGCTCAGCCCGGCAGACGGGGCTGTTCGGCAGCCGTCGACTGCAGCGCAGCGCACGGTGCGCGTCGTGACGCCCACCGCGGCGGCGAGTTCTCCGATCCGCATGGGACCAGTACAGACGTTGACGTTGCGGCAGGGTCAAGCGGAGGCGGCCCGGGGGCCGAGCCAGCGCTCCAGTACCGCCGGCAGGACCTTCGTCTCCACGGCCTGCGCTGCCACGTCGGCGGCCCAGGCCACGAACCCGTCCGGCCGTACGAACAGTGCCCCGAGGCCGGGCCGGGCCGGGCAGGCGAGGGTGCGGACGTCCAGCCGGTCGCCGTAGCCCTCGGCCTGTGCGCGTACCCCGGGGTCGTCGGCCAGGTCGAGCAGCAGGGCGCGGCCGGTGTGCAGACGGTCGCCGAGCCGGCTGCCGTCGGACAGCTCCAGGTCGGGCGCGCTCGCACCGGTCAGCGGGTGCTCGCCGGGCAGGTCGTAGCGCTGCCAGACGCCGGAGATCTTCGTGACGAGGTATGTCGTGCCCGTCGTGGTCAGCGCCAGGTCGGTCACCACGCGGCGCAGCGCGCGGGCGTGCCGGTCGGGGCGCATCACCGCGATCTGGGCCCGGGTCCAGTCGAGCACCCAGGCGCCGAGCGGATGCCGTTCGGCGGTGTAGGTGTCCAGCAGGGACTCGGGCGCCTGCCCGCGTACGACGGCGGCCAGCTTCCAGCCCAGGTTCATCGCGTCCCCGAGGCCGAGGTTCAGCCCCTGCCCGCCGAACGGCGAGTGCACGTGCGCCGCGTCCCCCGCGAGCAGTACCCGGCCCTTGCGGTAGTCGGCGGCCTGGCGGGCGTTGTCGGTGAACCGGGTGGCGCTGAGCACCTTGGTGACGGTCACCTCCGGCACCTGAGCCACCCGCCGCAGGCTGCCCTGGAGTTCCTCGGCGGTGACGGGGGCCGTGCGGTCGGCCGGGGGCCCGTCGAACTCCACGGTGAGGATCCGCCCGGGGAACGGCCCGTGGACGTACGTCCCGGTGTCGGTCGTGTTCCAGCCCGCGCGCAGCCGCTCGCCGCCGGTCAGTTCCACGATCGCCTGATAGCCGGTGATCTCCGGGTCCGTGCCCGGGAAGTCGAACCCGGCGGTCTTGCGGACCGTGCTGCGCCCGCCGTCACAGCCGACCAGCCAGCCCGCGCCGATCGGCCCCTGACCGGTGTGCACGACGACCCCGTCCGCGCCCGCGTCGAAGCCGGTCAGCTCCACGCCCCGGCGCACCTCGACCCCGAGCCGCTCGGCCCGCCGGGCCAGGATCCGCTCCAGCGCGGCCTGCGGCACGCCGAGCCCGGAGTCGGCGGCCGGGCCGACCTCGGCCCAGGCGGGGTCGGAGCCGTCGAACAGGGTCTTGTCCATCGGGATCCCGGCGAAGTGCCCGGCGAACTTGGGAGGCATCCGGTCCTCGGCGCCCTCGCCCCTGAAGGCGCGTATCCGCTGGAGCGCCGCCTCCCACACCGCCGCCAGCTCGGGCAGCAGGCCGCGCCGGTAGAGGGCGACCGCGCTCGGGATGTTGATCGCGCCCGCCTTGATCGTCTCGTCCACCTCGGTCAGCCGCTCCACGACCAGCACCCGCGCCCCGCCGAGCCGCAGTTCGCAGGCGAGGAAGAGCCCCACGGGTCCGGCGCCCGCCACCACCACGTCGTAGTCCGTCGTCGTCATGACTCTTACTGTAGTCACTAAAAGTTTTGAGCGGCTATAGTTTTCTTGTGAACGACGAACGCGCGCGTGGCAGCGATGACGAACTCCCCCTGCGGGAGCGCAAGAAGCGTGAGACGCGGCAGCGGATCTCGGACATCGCCACGGGTCTCTTCGCCGAGCGCGGCTTCGACGCGGTGACGGTCGCCGAGGTGGCGCGGGCGGCAGGTGTGTCCGCGATGACGGTCTTCAACTACTTCCCGCGCAAGGAGGACCTGTTCCTCGACCGCATCCCGCAGGCCGCCGAACTCTTCGCCGGAGCCGTCCGCGACCGCGCCCCGGACGAACCGCCGCTGGCCGCCCTCCGCCGCCTCGTCCTCCGCCTCCTCGACGAGCGGCACCCGTTGAGCGGGGTGGGGGAGCGCTACCCGCACTTCTTCCGCGTCGTCATCGCCTCCCCGGCCCTGCGTTCCCGGGCCCGCGAGGGTGTCGAGGAGGTGGAGCAGGCCCTCGCCGCCGCGCTCACGGAAGCGGGCGCGCCGGATCCCCGCCTCCTCGCCGCCCTGACCGTCGCCGCCTGCCGCACGGTCTTCCTCGCCTCCGTGGGCCGCCTGCTGGCCGGCGACCCGGTGGCCGAGGTGGCCCGGAGCCACCGGGCGCGCCTGGAGGCCGCGTTCACGGCGCTGGAACGGACGGGTCTTGACGGCTAATGGTGTTAGCCGTACGGTCGTGGATGTGGCTAACGACGTTAGCCGCGCTGCTCGGCCCGCACCGGAAGCACCGAGGGCGCCGAGAGAGCCGTACGACACCGGAGGCAGCCATGGCCGCACTGGCCGGTACCACCCGCACGTCCCGCTCCCCGCTCACCGTCCTGCGCCGCACCGCCTGGCTGGCGCTCGCCCTGTTCTGGTCGGCCTTCGCGGTGCTGGAGGGCGTGAACCACGGCTGGCTCGCCGGCGCCCTGGCCCTCACCCTCCTCGTCCTGCCGGACCTGGCGTTCCTGGTCGCCCTCGGCGACGCACCCCGCATGACCGAGGGACAGCTGCCGCCGCGCGCGGTGCCGTACTACAACGCGCTGCACCGCGCCGTCGTCCCGCTCGCGCTGATCGTCGCCTACACGCTGCTGCCGGTCTCCTGGCCGCCCGCCTTCGCGGCCCTGTGCGGCTGGCTCGCCCACATCTCGTACGACCGCGCCTTCGGCTACGGCCTGCGCACCAAGGAGGGCTTCCGGCGTGGCTGACCGACCGGGCGCCGCACTCACCCCGAGGGCCCGCGAGATCGTGGCCGCCGCCCTGGAGCTGCTGGAGGAGTCCGGACCCGACCGGCTCACCATGCGCACCCTCGCCGACCGCCTCGGCATCAAGGCCCCGTCCCTCTACAAGCACTTCGCCGACAAGCACGCCGTCGAGGTCGAGCTGACCGCGCAGCTGCTCGCGGAGTCGGCCGAGGCCCTGGAGGCGGCCGAGGCCCGCGCACCCGGCTCCCTCGAAGCCCTCGCCGGGGCCTACCGCTCCTATGCCCTCGCCCACCCGCACCTGTACTGCCTCGCCACCGAACGCCCCCTGCCCCGCGCCGAACTCCCCGAGGGACTGGAGGACCGCGCGGCGCTGCCGCTCATGCGGGTGTGCGGCGGGGACGTCGACCGGGCCCGCGCGCTGTGGGCCTTCGCGCACGGCATGGTCATCCTGGAGATCCACGGCCGCTTTCCCGGCGACGCCGACCTGGAGGCGGCATGGAAACGCGGCCTGAAGGCGTTGCATCCCTGACGGGTTCGGTACGGCGTTTCCGTACGCCGTTTCCGTTACGACGCTTTCGTGCGACAAGGGGGTGTTCCATGGTGGAACAGGCGCTGTGGACGCGAGCCCGGCTGGGCCGCTGCGGTCCCCCGCTCGACCTCCTGACCGCGAACTTCCACCGCCACACCTACGCCCCGCACGCCCACGAGGAGTACACGATCGGCGTCTGTGTCGGCGGCAACGAGGTCATCGACTACCGGGGCGGCCGCATCCGCACCGGACCGGGCACGATCGTCGTCCTCGACCCCGGCGAGACGCACACCGGCGGCCCCGCCGACGCCGGCGACGGCTACGCCTACCGCGCCCTGTACGCCGAGCCGTCCCTGCTGGCCGACGGCGTCCTCGGCGGACTGCCGTACTTCCGCGAACCCCTCCTCCAGGACCCCGAACTCGCCGCCGCGCTCCGCCTCGCCCACACCGAGCTGAGCCGCTGCCCCGACCCGCTGGAGGCCGAGTCCCGCATGCCGTGGCTGCTGACGGCCCTGGCCCGCCGGCACTCCACGGCCCGGCCCTGCCCCGACCTGGTGCCGGGCGCGGCCGCGATCGCCCTGACGGTCCGCGACCGCCTGGCCGACGAGCTGACCGACCCGCCGACCCTCGCCTCCCTCGCCGCCGACCTGGACCTGTCCCGCTACCAGCTCCTGCGCGCCTTCCGTACGACGATGGGCCTGCCGCCGTACGCCTGGCTCGCCCAGTACCGGGTGAGCAGGGCGCGGGTGCTGCTGGAGACCGGGCTGCGCCCGGCCGAGGTGGCGGGTCTGGTGGGCTTCGCCGACCAGGCGCATCTGACCCGCTGGTTCCGCCGGGTGCTCGGGGTGACCCCGGCGGCCTACCGCAACAGCGTTCAAGACACACACTGACCCTGCGGCCGAAACTCGCCGCATGACTGCACGCGGCTGGTTCCTCTTCTCCCTCATGGGAGTGATCTGGGGCATTCCCTATCTGCTGATCAAGGTGGCGGTGGCCGAGGTGTCCCCGCCGGCGCTGGTCTTCACGCGCTGTGCCCTCGGCGCACTCCTGCTGCTCCCCTTCGCCCTGCGCCAGGGCAGCCTGCCCGCCACGGTCCGGGCCCACTGGCGCCCCGTGCTGGCCTTCGCGGTCCTGGAGATCGTCGTCCCCTGGTTCACCCTCACCGACGCGGAACGGCACCTGTCCAGCTCCACGTCCGGCCTGCTGATCGCGGGCGTGCCGATCGTCGGAGTCGTGGTGGCCCGTCTGCTCGGCGGCACGGAGCGCCTGGGCGCGCGGCGCATGACCGGCCTCGCCCTCGGTCTGGCGGGCGTGACGGTCCTGGCCCTGCCCCACCTGACCGGCGGCGACACGCGCTCCCTGGCCGAGGTGCTGGTCACGGTCATCGGCTACGCGACCGCCCCGGTGATAGCGGCCCGCCGTCTGAAGGACGTGCCCTCCCTGCACCTGACCGCGGCCTGCCTGACCCTGGCGGCCGTGATCTACGCCCCGGTGGCAGCCGCGAACCTCCCCTCCTCCGTCCCCTCCGCCTCCGTCCTGGCCGCCCTGGCCGGCCTCGGCGTGCTCTGCACGGCGGTGGCCTTCGTCGCCTTCCTGGAGCTGATCAAGGAGGCCGGCCCGGCCCGAGCGACGGTCATCACGTACGTCAACCCCGCGATCGCGGTCGCCGCCGGCGCCGTCTTCCTGAACGAGTCCCTGACCTCGACGGTCCTGGTGGCCTTCGTCCTGATCCTCGCGGGCTCGGTCCTGGCGACGGCATCCACCGGTCCCCGCCGCCTCCGGCTCCCGGTACCATGGTCGACACGGCAGACGAGCCGGGCGGGCGGCCGCGTGGAGTCCCCCTAGGGGGCTTCCCGAGGAACGTCCGGGCTCCACAGGGCAGGGTGGTGGCTAACGGCCACCCGGGGTGACCCGCGGGACAGTGCCACAGAAAGCAGACCGCCGGGGACCTCGGTCCTCGGTAAGGGTGAAACGGTGGTGTAAGAGACCACCAGTGCCCAGGGTGACCTGGGCAGCTAGGTAAACCCCACCCGGAGCAAGGTCAAGAGGAGCGCCGTAACACGCGCTCTGCGCGGACGTTCGAGGGCTGCCCGCCCGAGTCCGCGGGTAGACCGCACGAGGCCGGCGGCAACGCCGGCCCTAGATGGATGGCCGTCGCCCCGGCGCCCGTGAGGGACCCGGGGAACAGAACCCGGCGTACAGCCCGACTCGTCTGCCGCCAAGCCTTTCTTTCGATGATCATCGGAATGGAAGAGGCTCATTGAGCTGAATTTGAGGAAGCCGGAGATTTCCCCGATTCGGTTGACACTAATACGAGGCAGGGCATGGTGAGCAGCGTCGAAGGTCAGAAGGACGAGACCATCGGGATCACCATCGCGAAGGGCATAACGGTCACGAAGACCATCACCGCCCAGGTGGCCTACTCCGCGACCTGGAAGGTCGACCGCCCCATCGGCTACCTGCACGCGGGCGCCGACGCGAAGAGCATGCACTGGGAGCACGGCTCGTACAACGGCGGCTGCAAGTGGATCGTGAGCCGGCAGGGGACGGCGGTCTTCCCGTACCGCGTCCCCACGTTCTGGCACACCTCATGAGGCGTCAACCGGCCGCGGCGACCGGCCTCGCGGTACTCCTGCTCGGCCTGACGGCCTGTACGTCCTCCGGTCACGCACCGCACGGGCACGCGTCCCCGACGTCGGCCGCTCCCACCGGCTCCGCGCAGCAGGGCGGCGCTCTCGTCGATCCGGATACGTACCGGCGATCCGTCTCCGGAGCGCAGCCACTTCTCCACACCCGCGGAAAGGGAGATTCATCCCTTTCCATTCGCGGCGAGGAAAAGAGCGGAGACCTCGTCATTGCCGTGAGTTGTCTCGGCAAAGGCCCGCTGAAGGTGACCGACAAGTCCGGACGGCTCCTGCTGCGCATCGTCACCTGCACAGGAAGTCCCGCAGCCATGTACAACAGCCGCGGCGCGCTCCGGCCGGCCGATACGGCTCTGGAACTGACAGCGGGACCGAGCGTCGACTGGCGCATAGCTGTGATGCAGGCACCGCACGCTCCGTGAGGAGTGGAAGGTTCGGTTCAGGGAGACACCGGCGGCCTCATGGCCCGCTCCCGCACCCTCGCCACATGCCGCTCGAACACCTCCCGCGCCTGCGGCGTCAGTGTGCGCAGGGCGACGAGGGCGGTGATGGCCACGTCGCACAGTTCCGCCTGGACGTCGTCCCAGTCGTGGGTGACGCCCTTGCGGGGGTTCTGGCCGGTCGCGCCGATCACCGCCTCCGCGACCTCGCCGACCTCCTCCGAGAGCTTGAGGACGCGCAGCAGGAGACCCTCCTGGCCGGTGTGGGTCCGGGTGGACTCCAGGCGGGTCCAGAGGTCGTCGACGGCCGGCCAGAGAGGGGCGGCGGGATCCTGATCGGTCATGCCGTTCAGGGTCCCACGCCGTACCGCCGTCCGGCCGGCAGTCGGGTCACTCCTCGAACAGCGCCTCCTGCTCGCCCTCCTCCTTGAACCGCACCCGGCAGTTCCGGGCCCCCACCACCACGGCCGTGGCCGCCGCCGTGACGCCGAGGGCCACCGGGACCATCCAGCCGCGGTCGAGGACGTGCCCGAGGGCGTGGTCGAGGGAGAGCCGGCCGGGCCCGGCCACCGAGAGGCCGGCCGCCGCGAGGCCCAGGGTCGCCGCGTACTCGTAGCCGCCCGCCTGGGCGAAGAAGCCGTTGGGCAGGTGGACCGCCGCCGCCCCCGCCATCGCGCCGGCCGCCGCCGCGCCCGCCGCCGGGGTCGCGAGGCCCAGGGCGAGGAGGGCGCCGCCGCCCGTCTCCGCGAGGCCCGCCGCCGTCGCGCTCGCCTTGCCCGGCGTGTAGCCGACGGACTCCATGAACTGGCCGGTGCCCTCCAGACCGTGCCCGCCGAACCAGCCGAACAGCTTCTGCGCGCCGTGCGCGGCCAGCACCCCGCCGGTGCCCAGCCGGAGCAGCAGCAGGCCCAGATCACGTCGGTCGAAACAGCTCACGGCGACTCCCAGCAGACGGCGGACAGCGGACGGGCGGACAGGTGCAGGACCCCGTCTCCCACCGTCGCAGGGCTCACCCTCACGGGCGCGTCGGGGAAGGCGTTCGGGTGGCGGGGCCGGGGGAGCGGTGTGAGCCTGGCGCCATGACGATCAAACCAGCCAATCTCAGCGACCCGGCCGTCCGGGCCTTCGTCACCGCCGTCAACTCCCATGACAGGGAAGGCCTGCTGCACCTCCTCGCGCCCGGCGCGACCATGGCCGACGACGGCCGGGACCGGGAACTCGACCAGTGGATCGAGGACGAGATCTTCTCCTCCAACGGCCATATGGAGGTCGAGAACGAGTCCGACGGCGGCCGGGCGCTGCGCGCCCGCTACCGCAACGACACCTATGGCGAGATGAGCACCCAGTGGCGTTTCACCGTCGACGACGGGGGACAGATCTCCCGTTTCGAGACCGGGCAGGCGTGACACGGCCGGTCAGGAGACAGCGATCCGGCGTCCCAGGGCTTGTCCTCGTGTGCGCTCCAGCTCCTAGCGTCCACGGGCATGACACAAGAGACCCAGAGGACCCTGGGACGTACGGGGATCGACGTCAGCGCGCTCGGTTTCGGGTGCTGGGCCATCGGCGGTGAGTGGCAGGCCGCCGACGGGCAGCCGCTCGGCTGGGGCGCGGTGGACGACGCGGAGTCCGTACGGGCGGTCCACCGTGCCCTCGACCTCGGCGTCACCTTCTTCGACACCGCCGACTGCTACGGCACCGGGCACAGCGAGCGCATCCTCGGCCGGGCGCTGGGCAAGCGGCGCGACGACGTCGTCGTCGCCACCAAGTGGGGCAACCTCTTCGACGAGCGCACCCGCACCGCCGACGGCCAGGACGACACCCCGGCCCACGCCCGCCGCGCCCTGACCGACTCGCTGCGCCGGCTCGGCACGGACCACATCGACCTCTACCAGTTCCACCTCTCCGACGCCGACCCGGAGCGGGCGGCCGAACTCCGGGAGACCTGCGAGGAGTTCGTGCGGGAGGGCGTCGTGCACGCCTACGCGTGGAGCACCGACGATCCCGACCGCGCCGCCGTGTTCGCCGAGGGGGAGCACTGCGCTGCCGTACAGCACGCGCTCAACGTGCTGCAGGACGCCCCCGACATGCTGGCGCGGTGCGCGCAGTGGGGGCTCGCGAGCATCAACAGGAGCCCGCTGGCCATGGGGTTGCTGGCCGGGAAGGGGCGGGGGCGACCGGCGGCCGGGGACATCCGGAGCAGGCCGCCGGCGTGGCTCCCGGGTTACGACGCGGACGGGTCCGGCGCCGACGAGGAGTGGCTGGCCCGGATCGACGCCGTGCGGGACATCCTCACGAGCGACGGCCGTACCCTCGCCCAGGGCGCCCTCGCCTGGCTGTGGGCCCGCAGCCCGCGCACGATCCCGATCCCCGGGTTCCGCACGGTCGCGCAGGCCGAGGAGAACGCCGGAGCCATGGCGAAGGGGTCGCTCACCGCCGGGCAGTTGACCGAGGTCGAGCGTCTGCTCGGGCGGTGAGCGGCCCCACGGCCGTAAGAACCGGGGAAACGCGACAGCAGCTCATAGGATTTTCATAACGCGGCAAATTCCGCGCCGTCCGGCCCCCCGGTTCAGGAAGTCGCAGCTCGTCGCGGTGTACGGTCCGGGAGTGCGTGAATGTTCCCGGATCAGCCGGCGTGCCGTCCTCGGTCTGACGGCCGCCGCCCTTCCTCTGTCCACGGCTGCGACCCTGCCCCTGGCCACGGCCGCCGCGGCCGAGCCCGCCGTCATCGGGGGCGAGCAGCTGGCCCGCGGCGGCATCCAGGTACGCGGTGCCGCCGGCCTTCCCGCGAAGATCACCGCCCGCTCCTGGCTGATCGCCGACTGCGACAGCGGCGAGGTGCTCGCCGCGTTCAACGCGCACCGGCGGCTCCCGCCCGCGTCCACGCTGAAGATGCTCTTCGCCGACACCGTGCTGGAGAAGTTCGGCCGCACCGAGCGGTACACGGTCAAGGACTCCGACCTCGCCGACATCCCGGCCGGCTCCAGCCTGGTCGGCATCAAGCCCGGCATCACCTACACCGTCGAGCAGCTGTGGCAGGGCGTGTTCCTGCGCTCCGGCAACGACGCCGTGCACGTGCTGTCCCACATGAACGGCGGCATCGGCACGACGGTCGCCGAGATGCAGGCCAAGGCCACGGACCTGCAGGCCCTGGACACACACGTGGTCAGTCCCGACGGCTTCGACCACCCGGGCCAGATCTCCTCGGCGTACGACCTCACGCTGTTCGCCCGCCACGGTCTGAAGAACACCGACTTCCGCGGCTACTGCGGCACCCGCATCGCGGACTTCCCGGCGGGCGGCAAGAAGACCTTCCAGATCCAGAACACCGACCGCCTGCTGACCGGGGCCATGGGCCTGAGGACGTACGACGGCCTGATCGGTGTCAAGAACGGCTACACCAGCAACGCCGGCAACACCTTCACCGGCGCCGCGACCCGGGGCGGCCGCACCCTGCTGGTGACGGTCATGCACCCCGCCGAGGGCAGCAACGCCGTCTACGAGCAGACGGCCGCGCTGCTCGACTGGGGCTTCGGGGGCGGGCGTTCGGCCCAGTCGGTGGGCACACTCGTCGAGCCGCTCAGCGAGGGCGGCTCGAAGGCGAGCCCGGCGCCGGGGGCCAAGGGGGCGCAGCTGGCGGGCGGCGGCGAATCGACGTCGTCCGGCGGCCCGTCCGCCGGCCGGCTGGTGGAGGGCGCCGCGGGTACGGCACTGCTGCTGGCGGCGGCGGGCGCCTGGGTGGTCAAGCGGCGGCGCAGGACGGTCGCGGCGGCCGAGGCGGCCGAGCCGGCCGCACCGGTCGAGCCCGAGCCGACGGAGCCGGGCGGCCGCCACCGGCGCTGAACCGGCTGCCCCGGAACCGCTCGAACCGCTGAACGGTGCGGCGGCCGTTCCACCCGCCGGTGCGTACCCCGCGTCCCCGCGAGGTCCACCCCCAACTCCGGCCCGGTGGAACAGCCGCCGCCCTCCCCCCTCGGTATGGCTTGCGGAATCCACGCGCTCCAACTGTGAAGCTCTCGTGGAGGAAAGTTGAGCACATGTGCTCGACGGGCCGCAATACCGCGGATGTTCGAACTCCGTTTGCGGACAGGCGGGAAGCGGGGCCCGGCGCGCTCTCAGCCCCGCCCGACGTACGGCATCGCCGTCGCCAGCACTGTCGCGAACTGCACGTTCGCCTCCAGCGGCAGCTCGGCCATGTGCCGCACGGTGCGCGCCACGTCGGCCACGTCCATCACCGGTTCCGGCACCGTCTCGCCGTTCGCCTGCAGCGCGCCGACCTGCATCCTGGCCGTCATGTCGGTCGCCGCGTTGCCGATGTCGATCTGCCCGACCGCGATCCGGTACGGCCGCCCGTCCAGCGACAGCGACTTGGTCAGCCCGGTCAGCGCGTGCTTGGTCGCCGTGTAGGCCACCGAGTGCGGGCGCGGCGTGTGTGCCGAGATCGAGCCGTTGTTGATGATCCGGCCGCCCTGCGGGTCCTGCTCCTTCATCCGCCGGTACGCCGCCTGCGCGCACAGGAACGCCCCGGTGAGGTTGGTGTCCACCACGTGCCGCCAGGCGTCGTAGGGGAGTTCCTCGACCGGGACCCCGCCGGGCCCGAAGGTCCCCGCGTTGTTGAACAGCAGGTCCACCCGTCCGAACCGCTCCACGGCCGCCGCGAACAGCGCGTCCACGTCCTCGGGCCGGGAGACGTCGGTACGCACGACGAGCGCGGCGCCCCGCGGGACCAGCGCCGCCGTCTCCTCCAGCGTCCCGGTGCGCCGGCCGGCCAGCGCCACCGACCAGCCGGCCCGCAGCAGTTCCACCGCGACGGCCCGCCCGATACCGGAACCGGCGCCGGTCACCACCGCGATCTTCGATTGCCTGTCAGTCATGGCTCCGCAGCGTAGGCGGGAAGTCCGCCATGCGGAACGCCATGTCCGCCATACGGCTACCCGGCGTCCCGGCCGCTCCGTCCTCGCTCATGCGTGCCCCGGCACTGTGTACGAGCTGAGAGCATGGGTGCCGGTTGTCTCGCAGAGGGAGGGAAACATGCGCGAGCGCACGGCCCCGGACGCGGCGCGGAGCGGACACCCGGCACCGCTCCCGGCCGCCGCCCGCCGCACCGGCCTGCTCGTCACCTTCGTCCTCGGCGGCCTCACCGCGACACCCCCGCTGGCGATGGACATGTACCTGCCCTCGCTGCCCGAGGTCACCACGTCCCTGCACGCCTCCGCCGCCACGGTCCAGCTCACGCTCACCGCGTGCCTGGCCGGCATGGCGCTCGGGCAGCTGGTCGTCGGCCCGATGAGCGACCGCTGGGGCCGCCGCCGCCCGCTGCTCGCCGGCCTCGCCGTCTACGTCCTCGCGACCGCCCTGTGCGCGTTCGCGCCGAACGTCGGGACGCTGGTCGCCTTCCGCCTCGCCCAGGGCCTCGCGGGCGCCGCCGGGATCGTCATCGCCCGAGCCGTCGTACGCGACCTGTACGACGGCGTCGCCATGGCCCGTTTCTTCTCCACCCTGATGCTGATCTCCGGGGTCGCCCCGGTCGTGGCCCCGCTGATCGGCGGGCAGATCCTCCGGGTGACCGACTGGCGGGGCGTGTTCGTCCTGCTCACCGTCGTCGGCGCGCTGCTCGCCGCGCTCGTCTGGCTGCGGCTGCCCGAGACGCTCCCGCCCGGGGAACGGCACGGCGGCGGAGCGCCCGAAGCCCTGCGCGCCATGCGGGCGTTGCTCACCGACCTGCCCTTCACCGGCTACATGCTGGCCGGCGGCTTCGCCTTCGCCGCGCTGTTCGCCTACATCTCCGCCTCCCCCTTCGTCGTCCAGGAGATCTACGGCGCCTCCCCGCAGACCTTCAGCCTGCTGTTCGGCCTCAACTCGGTCGGTCTGGTGGCTGCCGGACAGCTCAACGGCAAGGTGCTGGTCGGCCGGGTCGCCCTGGAGAAGGTGCTGGGCGCGGGCCTCGCGGTGATCGTCCTCGCCGCGACGGCGCTGCTGCTGATGGCGACGGGCGTCTTCGGCGACGTCGGCCTCGCCCCCGTCGCCGCGGCCCTGTTCGTCCTGATGTCGGCGATGGGCGTCACGCTCCCCAACGCCCAGTCCCTCGCCCTGCTGCGCACCCGGCACGCCGCCGGCTCCGCCTCCGCCCTGCTCGGCACCACCTCCTTCCTCGTCGGCGCGGTCGCCTCGCCCCTCGTCGGCGTCGCCGGGGAACACACCGCCGTACCCATGGCGCTCGTCCAACTGGCGGGAGCACTGGTCGCGGCGGCCTGCTTCGTGGGAATGTGCCGTCCCTGGGACACACGGGGGAACGCCCGTGCGGGGTCGGAGGGAGACGAGCACTGAGCGCACCGAGACTGCGCGTCGACACGCCGGAACGGGCCGGGCTCGACCCGGCCGCCGTCG
This sequence comes from Streptomyces sp. MUSC 14, assembly GCF_001866675.1. Classification (NCBI taxonomy): domain Bacteria; kingdom Bacillati; phylum Actinomycetota; class Actinomycetes; order Kitasatosporales; family Streptomycetaceae; genus Streptomyces; species Streptomyces sp. MUSC 14. Next base: position 113,172 of record NZ_MLYN01000007.1, on the reverse strand, counting down.
AGCACCTGATCGGCGAGCTGCACGCCCTCACCCACGGGGACCGCCCCTGGGCGCCCGGCGCCGTCGCCCTCGCCGGCCGCGGACCCGTGATCGCCGTCGCCGCGGCCGCGGGCTGGGCGGTGCGGTACGCCGGGTACGACGCCGAGACCGACACCGGCATCGAGCTGCCGCCCGAAGCCCGGGTCCCGGCGACCGTCGACACGCCCTTCGACCTGGCCTCCCTGACCAAGCTGTTCACCTCGGTGGCGGCCGTGCAGCAGATCGAGCGCGGCACCCTCGGCATGGACGCCCGCGTCGGCGACTACCTGCCCGACTTCCACGCCGCGGCCGACCACGGCATCACCGTCCGCCAACTCCTCACGCACACCTCGGGGTTGCGCCCCGAACTCCCGCTGTACGACTGCCCGGACGACGCCGCCCGCCGCGCGCTGCTGCGGGCCGAGGCCCCGACGGCCGCGCCGGGCACCTACGTCTACTCGGACCTGAACATGCTCCTGCTCCAGTCCGTGCTGGAGCGCATCACCGGCCGCGCCCTGAACGTCCTGATCGAGGACGGCATCACGCGCCCGCTCGGCATGACGGCGACCCGCTTCGGGCCCTGCGCCGGCGCGGCGGCCACCGAGGACCAGCGGCGGCCCTGGGCCAAGGCGGAGCGGGGGATGCTGCGGGGCGTGGTCCACGACGAGAACGCCTGGGCGCTCGGCGGGGTCGCCGGCCACGCGGGCCTCTTCTCGACCGCACCCGACCTGGCGGTCTTCTGCCGCACCCTGCTCGCGGGCGGCTCCTACGGCCCCGCCCGCATCCTCGGCCCCGACCTCGTCGAACTGCTGCTGACCCCGCCCGGGCTCGGCTTCGCCGTCGACCAGCCCTGGTTCATGGGCGGACTGGCGGGCGCCGGAGCGGCGGGCCACACCGGTTTCACCGGTACGTCGCTGGTCCTGGACCCGGCGACGGACACGTTCCTGGTGCTCCTGGCGAACACGGTCCACCCGAGGCGCCGGCCACCGGACAGCGGACCCCGGGCGGCGCTGGCGACGCTGCTGGCGAGCGCGGTCGTCTGAGCACCGCCGTAGGCACGGTGGTCCGGGCGGCGCCGTAGAATCGCCGGGTGAACGCCCCCGTACCACCGGCCGAAGCCCTGCGCCGAAGCCTCGCCGAACTGCTCGACGGACTCCCGCCCCGGCAGGCAGCGGCCGCCGTCGACCGGCTCATCGCCAACTACCGGGGCGACACCCCCACCTCCGCCCCGATCCTGCGCGACCGCGCCGACGTCGCCGCCTACGCCGCCTACCGGATGCCCGCCACCTTCGAGGCCGTCCGCTCCGCGCTGGCGGCGTTCGCCGACGCCGCCGGCGACTGGACGCCCGGCAGCCATGTCGACGTCGGCGGCGGCACCGGCGCCGCGACCTGGGCCGTCAGCGCGACCTGGCCCGGCGGGCGCGAGGTCACCGTGCTGGACTGGGCCGAGCCCGCGCTCGCTCTCGGCCGGGAGCTCGCCGCCGCCAACCCGGCCCTGCGGGGCGCCCGTTGGCAGCGCGCCCGGATCGGCGCGGACCTCACCCTGGCGGACACCGACCTCGTCACGGTGTCGTACGTCCTGAACGAACTCGCCGAGCCCGACCGGGCCGCCCTCGTCGACGCCGCTGCCGCCGCCGCGCAGGCCGTGGTGATCGTGGAGGCCGGCACCCCGGCCGGCTACGCCCGCGTCATCGAGGCCCGCGACCGCCTGGTCCGGGCCGGGCTGCGCGTCGTCGCACCCTGCCCGCACAGCGCCGCCTGCCCCATCGAGCCCGGCCGGGACTGGTGCCACTTCTCCTCCCGGGTGAGCCGCTCCTCCCTGCACCGCCAGGTCAAGGGCGGCACCCTGCCGTACGAGGACGAGAAGTTCTCCTACGTCGCCGCGACCCGCCTGCCGGCAGCGCCGGCCCCCGCCCGGATCGTCCGCCGCCCCCAGATCCGCAAGGGCCAGGTGCTGCTCGATCTCTGCGAGGCCGAGGGGAGGCTGGACCGTACGACGGTGACCAAGCGGCATGGCGACGTGTACAAGGCGGCGCGGGACGCGGAGTGGGGAGACCCCTGGCCGCCGCCGGAGGCGGACGCGTGACCGGCGGAGCTTGTTAGCGTCCCCCCATGGCCAAGAACCCCGCCCCCGACGCCAGCCGTCGCAGCGAGAAGTCCCGTCGGGCGATCTACGCAGCCGCCCTCGCCCTGGTCGGTGACGTCGGGTACCCGAAGACCACCGTCGAGGGGATCGCCGCCCGGGCCGGGGTCGGCAAGCAGACGATCTACCGCTGGTGGCCGTCCAAGGCGGCCGTGCTGCTGGAGGCGTTCCTCGACCTGTCGATGCAGGCGGCGCAGGAAGCGGGGCAGGCGCCGTACGTCATCCCGGACACCGGCGACCTCGCCGCCGACCTGAAGGCCGTGCTGCGGATCACGGTGGACCAGATGGCCGACCCGCGCTTCGCGGTGCCCGCCCGGGCGCTGGCCGCCGAGGGCCTGGTCAACGAGCCGCTGGGCCGGGAGTGCGTCACCAAGCTGCTCGAACCCCAGCTCCAGCTGTACGCCGACCGGCTGCGGGCCGCACAGGCCGCCGGGGCGGTACGGGCCGACGTCGATCCCCGTATCGCCCTGGAGCTGTTCGTCTCGCCCCTGGCCCAGCGCTGGCTCCAGCACACGGGCCCGATCACCCACGCCTACACGGACACCCTCGTCGACTACGCCCTGTACGGACTTGCCCCCCGCTGATCCGTGTGAGGCGCGTCTCGTCCGGTTCCTCCGGATCCGCCCCGCGGCCCCCCGAAGCGGAGGAGGATGGGACGATAAGGCATGCTGTCCCGCACACCAGCGAGGCACATCAGCGAGGCGATCTGCGAGGCGAGGGGATAGATGAGCGCGACGTTCGGCGGCCGGTCCGGCCGGCAGGGCAGACTCTCCCAGTGGTTGCGCGGACGCCGACCGAAGGAGACCGCCGACGACGGCGGCCGTGAGGCCCTGCTGCTCGCCGCCGCCGGGGCGGGCCTGCCGCTCGCCCCCGCCGCGCACCCCGCCCCCGGCTACCGCTGTTCCTGCGACCGGGTGGGCTGTCCCACCCCGGCCCGGCACCCGGTGTCGTTCGCCTGGCAGACGCAGTCCACCACCGACCGCGCCCAGATCGAGCGCTGGGTCCGCCACCAGCCGCAGGCCAACTTCATCACCGCCACCGGCATGACCCACGACGTCCTGGACGTGCCTCTCCCGGCCGGCCGGGAGGCGCTGGAGCGGCTGCTCGGATCCGGTGTCGAGGTCGGCCCGGTCGCCGAGAGCGACGACGGCCGCATGCTGTTCTTCACGCTCACCCGCGGCACCCCCGAGGACGAGGACGAGTGGTGGCCGTGCGAGCTGGACTGCCACCCCGAGACCATGGACGAGCACCCCGGCCTGCGCTGGCACTGCCGGGGGTCGTACGTGCTCGTGCCGCCCGCCCTGCTGCCCGGCGACGACCAGCGGGTGCGCTGGGCACGGGGCCCGGAGCACGCGCTCCCGGACCCGCTCAGCCTGCTGGAGGTCCTCACCGACGCCTGCGCCCGGTACGCGGGCGCCGAGCACCAGGCCTCCGCCTGGCCGCTGCGGCACTGAGCCACCGAGCCGCTGCACCTCTGAGCGCTATCCGCCCTGTGCCGACGTCAGCCCCGGCACCCGTCCCAGCAGGGACACCGCGCCGCTGCCCGCCGGGTCCAGGGCGACCTCGTTGGACATGAACTCCAGCGTCAGGGACTGGTTCACCTCGCCCTGGGTCAGCGCCTGCACGTCCTTGTTGTCGGGCGGCATCGTGGTGCCCGCGGCGGCCGTCCGCTTCTCGTAGTGGCGCGAGGAGAAGAACACCAGCGCCCCGCCGTCCGCCGTGCGCAGCGCCAGCGGCTGGTAGTCGCCGTTCGTGAGCGGCTTGTCGATGAACTGCGTGACCAGCCCCGGCTTGCGGGCCCGCTGGGCGCGGTTCGCCCGCTCGACGCTCGTGTACGCGCCGTCGGCGAAGGTCTTGCCGCCCTTCTGGAGGTACGTCGCGAAGTCCGCGCTCAACGCGTCGGGCGTGACGGCGAGTTGGGCCGAGCCGGCCGGTACGGCCTCGGCCCAGCCGTCCTTGTCCGTCGTGAACCGTGGCACGGCGCCCGGCGCGACCAGCGTCAGATACGCCACCTGCCAGCGCTCGTTCAGGCCGCTGCGGGTGAACACCAGCAGCCAGCGTGCGTCGCCCGCCTTGTTGCCCCGGGCGTCGGCGAGGAACCAGCGCGGCCAGCCCGCCTTCTCGGGGATGGTGATCTTCACGTCCGACAGCTTCAGCGGCACGTGGGCCGCGTTGCCCGAGGGACTGTTGACGTGCCCGGCCTTCAGCCGCGCGGCGTCGATGTCACCGAACGGGCCGGTGACATAGGGCGCGTCCAGGGAGCTGTCGAACGCCTTGTCCGCCTTGTTGTACGCGGCCGTGAACGCGGCGACCGCCTTGGTGGCCTCGGCGCGGGTGGCGGCGGGCAGCACCACCCGCTCCCCGTGCACCACCACGCATCCGCTCGCCGTCAGCGACAGGGCGGTCAGCGAGGCCGCCATGAGTGCGCCCCGGCGCACCGCCGCGCGTGCGTCACCGGCACGCCTGCGGAGCCTGCGCGGGCTGCGATCCCTGCTCATCAGGTACCTTCACCTTCCCCTTCCCGGAGGCGAACCCTACCGGGGCGGGGAACACGGTGCGTGCCGGGACCGGGTACAGCGGCCACACCGTGACCTGGCCGAGCCGCCCCACGGCCCGGCGGGCCGCGATGTTTCAATTCCCGGGTGACTGACTACGACATACTCCGCGTCTTCTGCGGACCGGACGGCGGCCACGGCAACGAACTCGGTGTCGTCCGCGACGGCTCCGTGCTGCCCGAGCGGAGCGACCGGCAGCAGCTGGCGGCCAAACTCGGCTTCAGCGAGACCGTGTTCGTGGACGACCCCGAGCGCGGCGTGATCGACATCTACACCCCCGCCCTGCGGCTGCCCTTCGCCGGTCACCCCTGCGTCGGCACCGCCTGGCTGCTCGACGTGCCCGAGCTCGTCACCCCCGCCGGAGTCGTCGGCGCCCGGCTGGACGGCGAGTTCAGCTGGATCGAGGCCCGCGCCGAGTGGGCCCCGCCGCGCACCCTGCGCCAGTACGGCACCCCCGCCGAGGTCGACTCCCTCGACGTGCCGCCGCCGGGGGAGTGGATCTACGCCTGGGCCTGGCAGGACGAGGCCGGCGGCCGGATCCGCGCCCGTGCCTTCCCCGGCCGCGGTGACGGCATCGACGAGGACGAGGCGACGGGCGCGGCGGCGATCCTCCTCACCGACCGGCTCGGCCGCGCCCTCAACATCACCCAGGGCAAGGGCTCCCAGCTCCTCACCGCCCCACAGCCGCACGGCTGGGTGGAGGTCGGCGGACGGGTCTCCCTGGAGCACTGAACCGCCCGCCGGGCAGCGCCAGGCGCTCCGCTGGAAGTGCCGCGATGTGCCGTCGGTCATCTGCGGGTCCGTCGTGGCTGGTCGCGCCCACGCGGCGGAGCCGCATGTCGATGGAGCCCCGCGCCCCTTCGGGGCGCCGCCGAACCGCACCGGACTTCGCCGGACCCGCTCAGGCGCTCAGCGGGAACTCCTCACCCAGTGCCCTGAACACGGCCGTGTTCAGGGCGAACGCCCGGTTGCACTCCGACACGATCCGCTGCTTCTCCAGGTCGTCCACGGTGATCGCGTCCAGCGTGCGCCGGTAACTCCGCTTGAACTCGGCCGGGTTGGCGACGCCCTCGAAGACGTAGAAGCGGACCCCGTCGCCCTTCTTCGGGAAGCCCCAGGTCTTCTCCGCCCGGTCGCGGATGACCTGGCCGCCGGAGAGGTCGCCCAGGTAGCGGGTGTAGTGGTGGGCGACGTAGCCACCGGGCCACTGCTCGGCGCACGTGCGGACCCGGTCCGCGTACGCCCGGGTCGCGGGCAGTGCGGACAGGGCCGCCCGCCAGCTGGGACCGCGCAGATGCGCCAGGTCCCGCTCCAGCGCCGGCAGCCGCAGCAGCTCCGGCCGGATGAACGGCCCCGCCACCGGGTCCGCGGCCAGCCGCCCGGCGCCGCTCTCCAGCGCCTCGTACACGAACCACAGCTGCTCGGTGTAGCGCCCGTACGCGGCCACGCCCAGTCTGCCGCCGAGCAGGTCGCTCATGAAGGTCGAGGTCTCCGCCGCCATGTGCTGCTCGTGCGAGGCGGTGCGGATGAGTGCCGAGAAGGAGTCCATGAGCCCGTCCCTGGATGGTCTGCGGAGCTTTGCCGACACCTTGTCGGTAAAAGTCTACAAGACAAAGCCCACCCCGGCAGGGGGTGGGCACGTCGGTGTTCAGGGAAGAGTCAGGATCTCCGCGCCCGAGTCCGTCACCACCAGCGTGTGCTCGAACTGAGCCGTCCGCCTGCGGTCCTTCGTCACGACCGTCCAGCCGTCGTCCCACAGGTCGTACTCGTACGTCCCCAGCGTCAGCATCGGCTCGATCGTGAACGTCATGCCGGGCTGCATGACCGTCGTCGCGTGCGGGCTGTCGTAGTGCGGGATGATCAGGCCGGAGTGGAACGACGAGTTGATGCCGTGCCCGGTGAAGTCACGGACGACGCCGTAGCCGAAGCGCTTGGCGTAGGACTCGATGACCCGGCCGATGATGTTGATCTGCCGGCCCGGCCGGACCGCCTTGATCGCGCGGTTCAGGGACTCGCGGGTCCGCTCCACCAGCAGCCGCGACTCCTCGTCCACGTCCCCGACCAGGTACGTGGCGTTGTTGTCGCCGTGCACCCCGCCGATGTACGCCGTCACGTCCAGGTTGACGATGTCACCGTCGTTCAGGACCGTCGAGTCCGGGATGCCGTGGCAGATGACCTCGTTGACGGACGTGCACAGCGACTTGGGGAAACCGCGGTAGCCGAGCGTGGACGGGTAGGCGCCGTGGTCGCACATGTAGTCGTGGGCGACCTTGTCCAGCTGGTCCGTGGTGACCCCGGGCGCGATGATCTTCGCGGCCTCCGCCATCGCCTGTGCGGCGATGCGGCCGGCGATCCGCATCGCCTCGATGGTCTCGGGGGTCTGCACCTCGGGCCCGGTGTACGGCGCCGGCGCGGGCTTGCCGACGTACGCGGGGCGGCGGATGTTTCCGGGGACCGGACGGGTGGGGGACAGCTCCCCTGGTACGAGCAGCGACTGGCCAGACATGCCAGCGAGTCTATCGAGCGGAGATGGGGGAACATGTCCGTGGCGAGAGGAGCTGTCCATGCCCCTGTTCAAGAAGCGCACCGTCGGCAAGCCGGGCGAGTGGTACTACTGCCTGGAACACAAGAAGGTCGAGGAGGGCCCGGAGTGCCCGGGCAAGGACCGCTTCGGGCCCTACGCCTCGCCCGAGGAGGCCCGGCGGGCGATGGAGACCGCCGCCGAGCGCAACCTGGAGTGGGAGAACGACCCGCGCTGGCACGACGCGTCCGCGCGGGGGAACACCGACGACGAGTGATCACCCCACGGCCTGTCCGGCGGCGGCGCGCCGCTCACGCATCCGTACGGAGTGCTCGTTGGTCCGGGCGTCGTACGTCATGAGCCCCGGCAGGCACAGCGCGAGCAGCCCCATCGCGCCCACGCAGGCCAGACCGCCGGAGACGACCGAGGTCCGCACGCCCGCCCAGGCGGCGAGACCACCCGCGCGGACCTGGCCGAGCTGCGGGCCGACCGAGTAGGACAGCAGCTCGATCCCGGCGAGCCGGCCGCGCAGCTCGTCGGGGATCGTCTGGTTCCACATGGCGGCCCGGAAGATCCCGGAGACCATGTCGAAGCCGCCGCCGACGATCAGGAACAGCAGCACCAGCCAGACGTTCCCGCATGCGCCCGCCGCCGCGACGGCCAGGCCCCAGCCGGCGGCCGACACCACGACCAGCAGCCCGTGCCGGTGCACCCGCGAGGTCCAGCCGCCGGTCAGGCTCACCAGCATCGCGCCGGCCGGGACGGCCGCGTACATCAGCCCGAGCGACCAGTCGGCGTGCAGTTCGTCGGCCAGGAACGGCAGGACCGCGAGCGGCATGGCCAGGAACATCGCGGCGAGGTCGACGGCATAGGTGCCGAGGAGCTCCTTGCGGCTCCACGCGTACCGGGCGCCCTCCAGGACCGCGTTCAGCGAGGGCTTCGCGGCCTCGTGCGCGGCGGGGGAGGGAGCGATCCGCACGATGAACACCAGCGACACGGCGAAGGTCAGCACATCGGCGGCGTACGCCCAGCCGAGGCCCGCATACGCGACGACCACGCCCGCGACCGCCGGGCCGGCGACGCCGCCGACCGTCCAGCGCAGCGAGTTCAGCGAGGCGGCGGCGGGCAGGTCGGCGTGGGCCACGAGCCGGGGCCAGAGGGAATCCAGCGCCGGGCGCTGGACCGAACCCAGAGCGGCGGAGAGCGCCGCGACGGCGTACAGCGGCCAGACCGCCGGGTGCGGGAGCAGGGCGTCGACCAGCAGCGCCGCACTCAGCAGCCCCTGCCCGGCCTCCGTCCACACGATCAGCTTCCGCTTGTCCAGGGCGTCGGCGAGGGCGCCGCCGTAGAGCCCGCAGACGATGAGCGGCAGCAGTTCCACGGCACCGACCGCGCCCACCGCCGCCGCGGAACCGGTGAGGTCCTTCAGCTGGACGGGCAGCGCGACGAAGGTCAGAAAGCTGCCGAAGTTACTGATCAGCCCTGATGTCCAGAGCCGCCGGAAGTCGGCGGAGGCCTTCCAGGGGGAGAGGTCGGGGAGGAGGTGGCGCAGAAGATCGCGAAGCACAAGGGGTCATGCTCGGCGGGCCGCGCGCTCCGGGCAACCGTATTTCCGGGCGCGGGCCACGAAGGTGCAGGTCACCGGGGGCACAAGGGTGCGGGTCACCACGGGGCCGGCGGCGGTGCCGTCAGAATCTCCGCCAGCTTCGACAGCCGGTCACGGAAACCCTGCTGAGCCCTCGCGGAGCCCGCGCCGTTCTCGCCCGCACCCGCGCTCACCAGGTGCTGCACCGAGTCGAGGTCCAGCTCCGCGCCCTCCGGCACCGCCAGCGACTCGTGGGCCATCGCGGCCAGCTCGCCCCCGCCCGTGCCGAGCGCCAGCACCGTCACCCCGGCCCGCCGGGCCGCGTGCACCCGCTCCAGCAGCGGCGCGGGCTCCTCGGGCGCCACGACCAGCAGGGTCTCGCCGCGCCCCGCCGCCTCGATGCGGCCCGGCCCGACGGCCAGATGCGGCGGGTCCGAGGGGTGCGCCCGGTGCCGTACCAGCGTCGGCGCCAGCTCCGGCGTACCCGACCACGCGGCCTCGTCGACCAGGTGCGCCGCCAGATGCCACGGCTCGTACTCCGGCGTGCCGACCAGCAGCAGCCCGCCCCCGTGCGCCACCACCGACCCGCGCAGCGCCCCCGCGAACCGGCGGGTGGCCCCCAGCCACTCCGTCCCGGCGAGCACTTCCCGCAGCAACGCGACCCGTACGGCGTCCATGTGACCGCATCCTGCCGCAACCGGTCACTCGTGACGCGGAGTTCACCCGGAATTCGCCCGCCTCGGGGACAAGCACCGGTCACGTACGCGACGCCGAAAGAACCCGACGGCCCCGACGACCCCGAGGAGCGCCCATGAGCGACGTCACCGTCCCCTTCCGCGCCGGACACGACGGCTACGCCAGTTTCCGGATCCCGGCGATCGTGGCCACCGGCGCCGGCACGCTGCTCGCCTTCTGCGAGGGACGCCACGACTCCGGCGCCGACCACGGCCACATCGACCTCGTGCTCAGGCGCTCCACCGACGGCGGCCGCACCTGGGGCCCGCTCACCGTCGCCGCGAGCAACGGCACCGGCCTCGCCGGCAACCCCGCCCCCGTCGTCCTCGACACCGGCCGGGTCCTGCTCGTGCACATCCGCGCCGCCGCAGGGGCCACCGAGGACGCCGTCATGCGCGGACAGGTCCCGGACGCCGACGGGCGCCGGGTGTGGGTGCGGCACAGCGACGACGAGGGTTTGACCTGGTCCGCGCCCACCGAGATCACCGCGCAGGTCAGGCGGCCCGGCTGGCGCTGGTACGCCACCACCCCCGGGCACGCCCTCCAGCTCGGCGGCGGGCGCGTGGTCGTCCCCGCCAACCACTCCGTGCCGCCCACCGGCACCGACACCGGCGCCGAACCGCGGTACTACTGCGGCCACTGCCTGCTCAGCGACGACCGGGGCGAGAGCTGGTACCTCGGGTACGTCGACGAGAACACCGACGGGTACATCAACGCGAACGAGACCACGGCCGCCGAACTCCCCGACGGGCGCCTGTACTTCAACACCCGCACCATCCCCGGCGCCAGGCCGGCCCCCGGCACCCGCGCCGACGCCCACTCCACCGACGGCGGCCGCACCCTCGCCCTGCCCTTCCGGCCCCAGGCCGGGCTCGCCGGGCCGGTCTGCCAGGCCTCCGTCCACCAGCTCCGCGACCCCGACCTGCTCCTCTACGCCGGCCCGGCCGACCCCGCCGCCCGTGCCCTGATGACCCTGCGCGTCTCCGCCGACGGCGGCACCACCTGGCGCCCGGCGTTCACCGCCGACGGGCTGCCCGCCGCCTACTGCGACCTGGTCCGCGTCGACGCCGGTACGGTCGGACTCCTCTACGAGACCGGCGACTTCGGCCCGTACGAGAGGATCGCCTTCCGCCGGGTCCCGCTGCGCCGCCTCACCTGACCCGGTGCCGTGGCCGCCACGGACGTAGAGTCGGGCGCATGACCTCTACCGACAGCGCACAGACCCCTGCCAAGGCCCCCGCCAAGGACCCCTGGGACCTGCCCGACGTCTCCGGGTACGTCGTCGGCGTCCTCGGCGGCACCGGCCCGCAGGGCAAGGGCCTCGCCTACCGGCTCGCCCGGGCCGGCCAGAAGGTGATCATCGGCTCGCGCTCCGCCGAGCGCGCACAGGCCGCCGCCGACGAACTCGGCCACGGCGTCGAGGGCGCCGACAACGCCGAGACCGCGCGCCGCAGCGACATCGTGATCGTCGCCGTACCGTGGGACGGCCACGGTGACACGCTGGCCGCCCTGCGCGCGGACCTGTCCGGCAAGCTCGTCGTGGACTGCGTCAACCCGCTCGGCTTCGACAAGAAGGGCGCCTACGCCCTCAAGCCCGAGGAGGGCAGCGCCGCCGAGCAGGCCGCCGCCCTGCTGCCGGACTCCCGGGTCACCGCCGCCTTCCACCACCTGTCGGCCGTCCTGCTCCAGGACCCGGAGACCGACGAGATCGACACCGACGTGATGGTGCTCGGCGAGCAGCGGGCCGACGTGGAGATCGTGCAGGCCCTCGCCGGGCGCATCCCCGGCATGCGCGGCGTCTTCGCCGGGCGGCTGCGCAACGCCCACCAGGTCGAGTCGCTCGTCGCGAACCTGATCTCCGTCAACCGCCGCTACAAGGCACACGCCGGGCTCCGCGTCACCGACGTGTGAGCCGCGAGGGGCGATGGGGGACACTGGTCGGCGAAGCAGTCCGAGCAGTGTCCCCCGACAGGAGCCGACCCCCATGCCCCCCCTGCCCCCGCCCACCCAGACCCGGCGACTTGCCCTCTATGCCCTCGCCGTCTGCGTCCTCGCCGTGGCCGCCGCCGTCGTCTCCTTCGTCCAGGGCAGCTGGCTGGGGATCGTCTGGGTGCTGCTGGCGGGCCTGTCGTCCAACATGAGCTGGTACTACGTGAAGCGCGGCCGGCAGGCGGCGGCGCAGGGCGAGTCCGTCACCGGCTGATCGTGCAGATCTCCGGGGTGCCGCGCCAGAAGCGGTACAGCTCCTGGCCGCAGTAGCGGGAGTAGTCGTCGACGCCGAGGGCGCGCAGGATCGTGTCGATCGCGTCGAAGAAGACGCTGTTGACCGACGGCACCCACAGCAGCGCGAACACGAACAGCAGGCCGAACTGCGCGTACGGCGCCAGCTGCCGCTTGATCCGGTACGACAGCCACGGCTCGATCACGCCGTAGCCGTCCAGGCCCGGCACCGGCAGGAAGTTCAGGATCGACGCCGTCACCTGGAGCAGCACCAGGAACGCCAGCGCGAACCGGAAGTCCGCGGGCACCCCGTCGAGCGCGTGCAGCCAGAACGGCGCGCTGCACACCACCGCGAACAGCACGTTCGTCATCGGGCCCGCCGCCGAGATCAGGCTGTGCTTCCAGCGGCCCCGGATCCGGCCGCGCTCGATGAACACCGCGCCGCCGGGCAGTCCGATCCCGCCCATGATCAGGAAGACCACCGGGAGCACGATGCTCAGCAGCGCGTGCGTGTACTTCAGCGGGTTCAGCGTGAGGTAGCCCTTCGCGCCCACCGTGATGTCACCGCCGTGCAGCGCCGTGCGCGCGTGCGCGTACTCGTGCAGACACAGGGAGACGACCCAGGCCGCCGTCACGAACAGGAACACCGCGACGCCCGGCTGCGTCGCGTACCCGCTCCAGGTGGCCCAGCCGGTCACCGCCGTCACGGCCATGATCCCGACGAACACGGGACTGACCCGGCGGTCACTGGAGCGGGTGGTGGCGGTGGTCATGGGCAGGGCTCCTGCTGGTGTCTTGGGTGGGGTGGGGTCGACCGTACCGGTGATGTGGGGGGAACGTCCTGCGGACGGCCAGAGGTTCCTGGTAATCGGTAGGCTGGAATCGAGTCGACTGAGGAGGTGGCCATGACGATTGCCGAGGGCTGGGTCGAGCTTGTCCAGGACGCCATCCATGTGCCGAAGACCGCGCGCCTCCGGCTGACGAGGAATGGGCTCACCTTGGTACCTGTCACTCAGGCGCACGTGACGACGGCCCGGCGCATCGCCAACCAGATCGAGGCAGGACTGCCCGGTTGGATGGCGACAGGCGAGTTCTCGGTCGTCCCTCCCCGGGAGGGCTACAAGCCGGAGCCTGATGCGTCGGCGTTGCCGCTGGAGCAGATCCGTCCGGGCAAGAGCGAGATCGATGAATCGCTGCTGCCCTTCGTGGTAGAGGTCGTATCGCCGGAGAGCAAGCACCGCGACTACAGCACCAAGCCCGACCACTACGCGCTGCGCGGCATCCCCGCCTACCTGATCGTCGACGTCCTCGCCGCCACCTGGACGCTCCTGACCCAGCCGGAGAACGGTGCCTACCAGTGCACCCAGTCCGGCCCCTTCGGCAAGGAGATCGAGATCCCCGTCGCCGACCGGACCCTCACCCTCGACTCCTCCCAGTTCATGCGCATCTGAAACCCACAAGCCGCGCCCGGTCGTAGCCGGAGACAATGGACCCCGTGCGCTATCGGCTTCTCGGCACCACCCAGGCACTCCGCCCCGACGGTACGACCGTCCCGGTCGGCGGGGCGCGGCTGCGCGCCCTGCTGAGCGTGCTCGCGCTCAGGGCCGGGCGGACCGTGCCCGTGGGCGTGCTCGTGGACGAGGTGTGGGGCGCCGACCCGCCCGCCGACGCCGCCGGCGCGCTCCAGGCGCTGGTCGGCCGGCTGCGCCGTACCCTCGGCGCGGCCGCCGTCGCCTCCGCCGAGGGCGGCTACCGGCTCGCCGCCGCCTTCGACGACGTCGACCTCAACCGGTTCGAGCGGCTCACCGGCGACGGGCTCGCCGCGCTCGCCGACGGCGACCCGGCCAAGGCCGCCGTGGTCCTGGACGACGCGCTCGCCCTGTGGCACGGCCCCGCCCTCGCCGACCTGCCCGACCACGGCGGCGAGGCGGCCCGCTGGGAGACCCGCCGGCTGGACGCGCTGCGCGCCCGGCACACCGCCGCCCTCGCGCTCGGCCGGGCCGAGCAGTCGCTGCCCGAGCTGACCGCGCTGTGCGACGAGCACCCGCTGGACGAGCCGCTCCAGGCGCTGCGGCTGCGCGCCCTGCGCGACACCGGCCGCCCCGCCCGGGCGCTCGCCGCCTACGAGGACGTGCGACGGCTGCTCGCGGACCGGCTCGGTGTCGACCCCGGGCCCGAACTGCGCACCCTGCACGCCGAGTTGCTGACGGCCGAGGCGCAGGAACCCCCGAGGCCGCAGCAGCCGCGGCCCGCCGTGGGCAACCTGCCCGCCCGGCTCACCTCCTTCGTGGGCCGGGAGACCGACATCGACGCCATCGGCGCCGATCTCGGGCGGGCCCGGCTGGTCACCCTGCTGGGGCCCGGCGGCGCCGGCAAGACCCGGCTGTCCCAGGAGGCCGCCGACGCGGTACGGCACACCGTCCGCGACGGCGTGTGGCTGGCCGAGCTGGCTCCCGTGGACGACCCCGGGGCCGTACCGCAGGCCGTGGTCACCGCGATCGGCGCCCGCGAGACCGTGCTGCACGGCGCCGGTGTCGAGAACATGCGCGCGGTCGCCGACCGGCACGACGAACCCCTCGAACGGCTCCTGGAGCACTGTGCCCGGCGCCGGATGCTGATCGTCCTCGACAACTGCGAGCACGTCGTGGAGGCCGCCGCCGAGCTGGTCGCCCGGCTGCTGGAGCGCTGCCCGGGGCTGGTCGTCCTCGCCACCAGCCGCGAACCCCTCGGTGTGCCGGGGGAGTTGGTGCGCCCGGTGGAGCCGCTGCCGGAACCCGTCGCGCTGCGGCTGCTCGCCGAGCGGGGCGCGGCGGCCCGGCCCGGGTTCCGCACCGAGGACGATCCGGACGCCTGCGCCGAGATCTGCCGGCGGCTCGACGGGCTGCCCCTCGCGATCGAGCTGGCCGCGGCCCGGCTGCGCATGCTCACCCCCCGGCAGATAGCGGAGCGGCTGGACGACCGCTTCCGGCTGCTCACCTCCGGCAGCCGGACCGTGCTGCCCCGCCAGCAGACGCTGCGGGCCGTCGTGGACTGGTCCTGGGACCTGCTGGACGCGGACGAACGCGCCGTACTCGCCCGGCTGTCGGTGTTCGCGGGCGGCTGCGACCTGGCCGCCGCCGAGGCGGTGTGCGGCCCCGTCGCACTCGACGCGCTCGGGTCCCTGGTGGACAAGTCCCTGGTGGTGGCCGCTCCGTCGGGCGACCGCGCGATGCGCTACCGCCTCCTGGAGACCGTCGCCGAGTACGCCGCCGAACGGCTGGCCGAGACCGGTGGCCGCGGTGACGCCGAGCACGCGCATCTGACCTACTACCGCGAACTCGCCCGCACCACCGACCCGTTGCTGCGCGGCCCCGAACAGCGCACCGCCATCGAGCGGTTCCAGCTGGAGTACGAGAACCTGCGCACCGCCCTGCGGCACGCCGTCGCCCTCGGTGACGAGCAGGAGGCGCTGTGCCTCGTGCTGTCCCTGCTGTGGTTCTGGCAGATGCGCGACCAGCGCCTGGAGACCCGCACCTGGTGCGCGGAGGTGATGCGGCTCGGCCCCGACCCGTTCGCCGCACCGGCCCGCCCGGCCCTGCCGGTGTGGCAGCGCTGCACCGACGCCCCGCCCCCGTACACCGGAGAGGTGCTCGCCGAGGCCCGGCGCGGCGTTCATCTGGCCCATCTCGCCTGCATGGAGACCGAGTTGGAGGCCTGGCAGACGCCCGAGGCGCAGGCCAAGCTGCGGACCGTCACGCAGGTGTACGAGCCCGGCCTGCCGCAGACCTGCCGGGTCCCGGGCATGCTGTGGTTCTTCGCCGAGATGATGACCGGCGGCATGGACCGGCTGCACACGATCATGGACGCCACGGTGGAGACGTGCCGCAGCACCCCCGGCTTCGAGTGGGAGCTGGGCTTCGCCCTCCACATGCGCGCCGGCCTGCTCGCCAACCGCACCGCCTGGGCGGGCGACGCGTCCCGCGACGCGGACGAGGCGCTGGAGATCCACCACCGCCTCGGTGACGCGTGGGGCATCGCCGAGGCGCTGTCCGCGAGGGGCGAGGCCCATGAGCGCAAGGGCGCCTACGCGGCCGCCGCCGACGACTACCAGGCCGCCATCGCCTACGCCGATCGCCTCGGCGCCCGCGCCCAGGCGGCCGTCCTGGGTGCGCGGTTCGGCAGCGTGCTCATGGAGCAGGGCGAGCTGGAGCGCGGCGAGGAGATGCTCCGTGACGTCATCGCCAGCCAGGACGGCTCCTTCAACGAGGCGATGCCCGCCGCCCGGCTCTTCCTCGCCTGCTGGCTCGGCGTGTACGGCCGCACCGGCGAGGCGCGTGAGCAACTCCGGCTGCTGCGCGAGGAGTTCAAGATCGCGCACTTCGTGGTCTTCGACGCGATGATCCTCGTCCAGGAGGCCTGGCTGGATGCCCTCGACCGGCTGCCGGAGCAGGCCCTGGACCGGGTCCGGCAGGCGCTGCGGCTGGCCCGCGACCCGCTGTCCGAGGCCATCAGCCCGCACCTGCCGTCCGTCTGTCTCGCCGTCGCCGCGATGGCCCTGGCCGAGCGCGGCGACGCGGGTGCCGTGGACGGCGCCCGCTGTCTGGGCGCCGCCGACGCCCTGCTGCCGCCCGGCCATGTCCGCTCCGGCATGGAGCGCCGGGCGCACGACCTGACCGAGGCCCGTGTCCGCGAGCGGCTCGACGCCGCCGAATACGCGGCGGCGTACGCCGAGGGCGGTGGCCTCTCCCTCGCGGAGGCCACCGCCCTGTTCTGACGCACGGCGGACGTCAGCTCTTCGTGCGGAACTTGTGGATCGCGACCGGCGCCATCACCACGGTGATCGCCACCGACCAGCCCACCGTCATCCACACAGGGTGGGCGATCGGACCGCCGTTCATGAGGCCGCGGGCCGAGTCCGCGAGCGTCGACAGCGGGTTGTAGTCGGTGAAGTGCCGCAGCCAGCCCGGCATCGACCGGGGCGGGGCGAAGATGGACGACCCGAACTGCAGCGGGAACAGCACCAGGAAACCCATCGCCTGCACCGACTGCGCGTTCTTGAGGACGACGCCGAGGGTGAGGAACACCCACATGATCGAGGTGGCGAACAGCGCGGACAGCCCCACGGTCGCGAGCAGCCCGGGCCAGCTGTGGATGTGGAACCCGACCAGGACCGCGACGGCCATCAGGATGGCGGTCGCGAACAGCATCCGCGCCAGCTCCACTGCGATCTTCGCGAACAGCACGGAGCCGCGGCCGATCGGCAGCGAGCGGAACCGGTCCATGACCCCGCTGTTGAAGTCCTGGCTGAAGCCGGTGCCGACGCCCTGCGACAGGGTCATGCTCATCATCGCGATCATGCCGGGGATGACGTACTGCACGTACTTCCCCTGGCCGCCGCCGAGCGCCTGTCCGATCGAGCCGCCGAAGACGTACACGAACAGCAGCGTGAAGACGATCGGCATGAGCAGTGCGTCGAACATCGACTCCGGGTCCTGGCGGATCCAGAGCAGGTTGCGGCGGATGAGCGCGCCGGTGTGCCGCAGATGACCGCGCAGCGGGATACGGCCGTCGGCCTCGGCGACGGTGGTGGTGACCGAGCTCATGCGGCGATCTCCTGACGGGCGTCGGCGGGCGTGGCGTCCTTCTCCGGAGCACCGGCACGGTGGCCGGTGAGGGACAGGAACACCTCGTCCAGGCTGGGCAGTTCGGTGGTGATGGAGGAGATGGTGATGCCGCGCGCGGTGACCGCGCCGACCACCGCGGTCAGCTGCTCGTCGCTGAGGATCGGCACCAGCAGCGTCCCGGTCTCGGGGTCGACGGTGGTGGCGGCGAGCCCGGTGATGCCCAGCTCGTCCAGCATGTCGGCGAGCGGGCGCAGCTGCAGCGGATCGACGGGACGCACGCGCAGGGTGCGGCCGCCGACCCTGGCCTTCAGTTCCTCGATCCCGCCGGTGGCGATGACCTTGCCGCGGTCCACCACGGTCAGCTCGGCGGCGAGCTGCTCGGCCTCCTCCATGTACTGGGTGGTGAGCAGCACGGTGACGCCCTCGCCGACCATGGCCTTCACCTCGTCCCACACCTCGTTGCGGGTGCGGGGGTCCAGCCCGGTGGTCGGCTCGTCGAGATACAGCACGGCGGGCCGTCCGATCATGGATGCGGCGAGGTCCAGCCGCCGCCGCATGCCACCGGAGTACGTACTGGCGGGCCGCTTGGCCGCCTCGGTGAGGGAGAACCGCTCCAGCAGCGCGTCCGCCCGGGCGCGGGCGTCCTTGCGGGAGAGGTCGAGCAGCCGCCCGATCATGTACAGGTTCTCCCAGCCGGGCAGCTTCTCGTCGACCGAGGCGTACTGCCCGGTGAGCCCTATGACCCGGCGCAGCTGCCGGGGCTGGCGCAGGACGTCGTACCCGGCCACGGTGGCCTGTCCGGCGTCCGGGGTGATCAGGGTGGACAGGATCCGGACGAGGGTCGTCTTGCCGGCGCCGTTCGGCCCGAGCACGCCCATCACGGTGCCCTCGCGCACGTCCAGGTCGACGCCGTCCAGCGCCTTGGTCTCGCCGTAGTGCTTGACCAGTCCCCGCACCGTCACCGCATGGCCCGCGCCGACGGGGTTGTCATCGATTCGCGTCATGCCACAGACGGTGCCAGGCCCCACCGACAAACGACCGACAGGCCGCCGACGGCCACCCGACAGCGGACCGGCGCACACCTGAAGAAGGGGCAGCCCGCCGACGGGGGAAGATCGGCGGGCTGCCCGGGGTGTTTCCGCAGTGGCTCAGTGGCGACGCCTAGTGGACGGAGTGCTCCTCCTGCGGGAACGTTCCACCGACGACGTCCTCCGCGTACGCCTTCGCCGCGCCGGTCATGACCGCACGCAGGTCGGCGTACTTCTTGACGAACTTGGGGACCCGGCCGGAGGTCAGGCCCAGCATGTCCGTCCAGACCAGGACCTGCGCGTCGCACTCGGGGCCCGCGCCGATGCCGACCGTCGGGATGTGCAGGACGCGCGTCACCTCGGCCGCCAGCTCCGCCGGGACCAGCTCCAGGACCACCGCGAACGCGCCCGCGTCCTGCACGGCCTTGGCGTCGCGGAGCAGCTGCTGCGCCGCCTCCTCGCCGCGCCCCTGCACCCGGTAGCCCATCGCGTTCACGGACTGCGGGGTCAGACCGATGTGCGCGCACACCGGGATGCCGGCCTCCACCAGCAGCCGGATCTGCTCGTGCGAGCGCTCGCCGCCCTCCAGCTTGACCGCGCCGGCCCCGGCCTCCTTCACCAGCCGGGTCGCCGAGCGCAGCGCCTGCACCGGACCCTCCTGGTACGAGCCGAACGGCAGGTCGGCCACGATCAGCGCGCGCTGCGTGCCGCGTACCACGGCGGCCGACAGCATGGTCATCTCGTCCAGCGTGACGGGCACGGTCGTCTCGTACCCGAGGTGGCAGTTGCCCGCCGAGTCGCCGACCAGGATCACCGGGATCCCGGCCTCGTCGAAGACGGACGCGGTCATCGCGTCGTAGGCGGTGAGCATGGGCCACTTCTCGCCGCGTTCCTTGGCGAGGGCGATGTCGCGAACCGTGATGCGGCGTGTGCCCTTGCCCCCGTACAGCGCCTTGCTGCCGTCGGAGGGCTTCGTCTGGGCAGCCGAAAGCTGCGTCATGGGAACAGCTCCTTCAGTCATCTCGAGGCGCCCGTACGGCGTCCCCGGATCGCCTCCATGGTGGCACTTCGTGCCGAGCAGGGCCAGAGGGGTCCGCCGTGATCCGCTCTCGCGTAAGGCCTTGGTAAAGGAATTAGATACGAGACCGTTCCGTATCGAAATAAACGTAGCCTCGAACACATGACAAGTCCCGTCCCTGCCTCCCGGATACCGGAAGCGGTGCACCGGCGCCGTTGGGCGATCCTCGGCGTCCTGATGCTGAGCCTGCTCATCGTGGTGCTCGACAACTCGATCCTGAACGTCGCCATCAAGACCATCTCCACCCCGGCGCCCGTCGGCCTCGGTGCCAGCCAGGGGCAGATCGAGTGGGCGATCAACGCCTACACCCTCGTCTTCGCCGGCCTGCTGTTCACGGCCGGCCTCGTCGGCGACCGCCTCGGCCGCAAGAAGGTGCTGATCGGCGGCATCGCCGTGTTCGGCATCGGCTCCGCGCTGGCCGCCGAGTCCGGCTCCCCGGCCCAGCTGATCGCGTTCCGCGCGCTGATGGCCCTCGGTGCCGCCTTCGTGATGCCCGCCACGCTCGCCGTCCTGATGAACGTCTTCGAGCGCGAGGAGCAGCCGAAGGCCATCGGCATCTGGGCCGGCGGCGTCGGCCTCGCCATCGCCATCGGCCCGATCACCGGCGGCGCCCTCCTCGACCACTTCTGGTGGGGCTCGGTCTTCCTCGTCAACGTGCCCATCGTGATCGTCGCGCTGGTCCTGATGGCCTGGCTGGTGCCCGACTCCCGCGACCCGAGCCCGGGGCGCCTCGACCCGATCGGCGTGGTCCTGTCCGTCGTCGGCCTCGTCCTGCTGGTCTACGGCATCATCAAGGGCGGCGAACTGGCCGACTTCACCGACCCGAAGGTGCTCGCGACGGCCGGCGCCGGTGTCGTCGTCCTCGTCGCCTTCGTGATCTTCGAAAAGCGCAGCGACCACCCGTCGCTCGACGTCACCTACTTCAAGAACAGGGTCTTCTCGGCCGCCATGGCCGCCATCGCGCTGGTCTTCTTCGCGCTGATGGGCGTCACCTTCTTCTCGGTCTTCTACACCCAGAGCGTGCGCGGCTACTCGCCGCTGGAGTCCGGTGTGCTGATGCTGCCGCTGGCCGCCGCGCAGATGATCTTCGCGCCGCGTGCCCGGCTGGTGGTCGACCGGTTCGGCAACCGGGCCACCACCACCGCGGGCCTGGTGCTGATCGCCGCGACGCTCGCCGCGTTCGCCACCTTCGAGGCCGACACCCCGATCTGGCTGCTGGAGGTGATCTTCTTCCTCATGGGCACCGGCATGGCGCACATCATGACGCCGACCTCGGTCGTCATCATGCAGGCCCTGCCGCGCGAGAAGGCCGGTTCGGCCTCGGCGCTGAGCAACACCTTCCGCCAGGTCGGCGGCGCGCTCGGCATCGCCGTACTCGGCTCGGTGCTCGCCACGTCGTACCGCAACGGCGTCGAGGGCAAGCTCGGCCTGCTGCCGCCCGCCCTGCGCGAGAAGGCCGGCGAGTCCATCGAGGCCACCCTCGGCATCGCCGGCAGGCTCGGCCCGCGGGGCAAGGCCCTCGTCACCCCCGCCAACGACGCGTTCCTGCACGCCATGCACGTCACCGCGCTGTGCGGAACGGGTGTCGCGCTGATCGGCGCCGTGGTGACCGTTCTGTTCCTGCCGGGCAGGCCGACGGCGGGCCAAGAGGGCGAGAAAGAGCCGGAGTTGGTCGTAGCGGCGGACTGAGCAGCAGCCACAGACTGATACGGATCGACACAGCCACGGGGGAAGGAGGCGGCTGCGGGACAATTCCCGCAGCGCAGTGAGAGGACGGAACCGACGTGAGCCTTGCCGACACCGGCACCGACAACCCGCCGCGACCCTGCGGACCCGCACGGGGCAGGCCCCGCAGCGAGGCCGTCGAGCGCGCCATCCTCGAAGGCGTGATGAAGCTCCTGGAGGAGGGCGTCCCCCTCGCCGAGCTCTCCATCGAGCGCGTCGCCCGCACGGCCGGGGTCGGCAAGGCCACCATCTACCGCCGCTGGAACGGCAAGGACGAGCTGTTCATCGACGTCGTGCGCGCCGCCGAGCCCCCCGACCCCGAACTCCCCGGCACCGGCCTGCGTGACGACCTGGTCGCCCTGCTGGAGTCCCTGCGGCAGCGCGGCCTCGCCACCCGATCCTCGGCGATCCTGCACAACGTGTACGCCCAGATGAAGTCCAGCCCCAAGATCTGGTCCGCGTACCACGCCGGCGTCGTCGCCCCCCGCCGCGAGCTCGTCATGCAGGTGCTGCGTCGGGGGCAGGAGAGCGGCGAACTCCGGCCGGACGTCGACCTCGAACTGGCCAACGACCTGTTCGTCGGCGCCATGCTCGTCCGCAGCACCCTGCGCCCCGAGGGCGAGCTGCCCGAGGGCCTCGCGGAGGACATCGTCGACACGGTCCTCGAAGGCCTACGTCCCGTCAGGTCGACAGCCTCGTAGCATCCATGTGCGCGTTTCGTCACAGACCCCGCCTGTCCCAGGGGGAACGGAACTCGCGGCCCCGACCCGTTCGTCCTCGACTTCCGTACGGCCGTCACGGGACGGCGGGAACAGAGCCGGACATCCCCTAGGGTCGACAACGGCGCGGGGGAACGACGGCGTGCACGGCAGGCAGTGAGGCAGACGGTATGGCGCAGCAGGCGTACGTTTCGGAGACGGTGGGCGACGGCTCGGGGCCGAAGCGACCTGGATCCCGGCTCCGACGCCTGTTCACCGGCTGGCGCGGCGACCCGCGTATCTGGCGCCGGGGCATCGTCCTCGCGGTCCTCGCGCTCCTGCTGGCCCTGGTGATGCTGCTGCACTCGCACATCCCCAACCAGGTGGGCAACCTCGGCAGCCTCACGGAGACCTTCCTGCCCTGGCTGGGCCTCGCCATCCCGCTCCTGCTGGTCTGCGCCGTGCTCCGCAAGTCGGCGACGGCCCTGCTCGCGCTGCTCCTCCCGGTGATCGTGTGGCTGAACCTCTTCGGCGGGCTGGTCATCGACCGGACCGGGTCGGGCGGCAACCTGATGGTGGCCACGCACAACGTCAACGCCGAGAACCCCGACCCCACCGGGACCGCCACCGCCGTCGCCGCCTCCGGCGCCGACGTGCTCGCCCTGGAGGAGGTCCCGAACACCGCCGTACCCGTCTACGAGAAGGCGCTCGCGCCGACGTACAAGTACCACGCGGTCGTCGGCACGGTCGGGCTGTGGAGCAAGTACCCGATGACCGACGTCCAGGCCGTCGACATCAGGCTCGGCTGGAAGCGCGCGATGCGCGCCACCGTGACGACGCCCGAGGGCCCGGTCGCGGTGTACGTCGCCCACATGCCCTCGGTCCGGGTGAAGGTGGAGGCCGGCTTCACCGCGCGGCAGCGCGACACGAGCGCCGACGCGCTGGGGGAGGCCATCGCCCACGAGCCGCTGAAGCGCGTGATCCTGCTCGGCGATCTGAACGGTACGATGAACGACCGCTCGCTCAACGCGGTCACGTCCCAGATGCGCTCCACGCAGGGCGCGGCGGGCAGCGGATTCGGGTTCAGCTGGCCGGCGTCGTTCCCGATGGCGCGGATCGACCAGATCATGGTCAAGGGCATCCAGCCCACGAGCTCCTGGACCCTGCCGCGCACGGGCAGCGACCACCTCCCGGTGGCGGCCCGTGTGAAGCTGGACACGTCGTCGTAACCCGTCGGAATACCGGGCCCGAGAGACTTTGTTCCGTAGCTGAACTTAGACTGTACGGAACCCCTCTCCCCTGAAAGGCACAGGCCCTTCATGCCCCTGGCCCTGCTCGCCCTGGCCGTCGGCGCGTTCGGAATCGGTACGACCGAGTTCGTGATGATGGGCCTGCTGCCCGACGTCGCGGACGACCTGCACATCTCCATCCCCGCGGCCGGACACCTGGTCTCGGCGTACGCGCTGGGCGTCGTGATCGGCGCCCCGCTGCTCGCCGCCGTGACGGCCCGGATGTCCCGCCGCACGGTCCTGATCGCCCTGATGGGACTGTTCGTCGTGGGCAACGCCCTGTCGGCGTTCGCCCCGGGCAACGACTCGCTCCTCGCGGCCCGCTTCCTCAGCGGCCTGCCGCACGGCGCCTTCTTCGGCGTCGGCGCGGTCGTCGCGACCTCGATGGTCGCCCCGGAGCGCAAGGCCCGCTCCGTGTCGCTGATGTTCCTCGGCCTGACCGTCGCCAACATCGCGGGCGTCCCGGCGGCCACGCTGATGGGCCAGCACCTCGGCTGGCGGGCGACCTTCCTCGGCGTGAGCGTGATCGGCCTCGCGGCCATCGCCGCGCTCGCCCTGCTGATCCCGCGGGACGGCGGCCACGCCGCCCCGTCGACGGGCCTGCGCGGCGAACTGGCGGCGCTGCGGTCGCTGCCGGTCTGGCTGGCTCTCGGCACGACGGTGGCGGGCTTCGGCGCGCTCTTCGCGGCGTACAGCTACGTCACCCCGATGCTGACGGAGTCGGCCGGCTTCGCCGAGTCGAACGTGACCCTGCTCCTGGCCCTGTTCGGGGTGGGCGCGACGGCCGGCAACCTGCTGGGCGGCCGGCTGGCGGACCACTCCCTGCGCGGTACGCTCTTCGGCGGCCTGGCGTCGCTCGGCGCGGTGCTGGCGCTGTTCCCGCTGCTGATGCGGGCGGAGTGGAGCGCGGCCCTGGCGGTGACCCTGCTGGGCACGGCGGCGTTCATCACCGGCTCCCCGCTCCAGCTGATGGTCATGGAGAAGGCCTCGGCGGCCCCGTCCCTGGCCTCCTCGGCCAACCAGGCGGCCTTCAACCTGGCCAACGCCGGCGGCGCCTGGATCGGCGGCCTGGCCATCGCGGCCGGCTTCGGCGTCACGTCCCCGGCACCGGCCGGCGCGGCCCTGGCCGTACTGGGGCTGGGCGTGGCGAGCGTGGCGTACGCGGTGGACCGGCGCCGGGGGACCCCCTCGGCGGGGCGGATCGTCACCTCCCACGTGCCGGACGAGCCGGCGGCGCTGCACCACTGACTCCGGCCCCGGTCCTGCCTGCCCGTCCCGGGACGGGCAGGCAGGACCGACGGTCAGCGGCGGCGTGTGCTGTGCAGCACGCGCGAGCTGCCGCCGCAGGTCGCCGCGACCGGACGGAACTTGCAGCTGAAGTCCACAGGGATGTCCAGGGCGAGGAAGTTCTTCCCGCTTCCCGTCCGTGCGCGCAGCCGGATCCGGTGCCGGGCCACCGGCACCGTCTCGGGAATCCGAAGCGTCCACGTCTGCTGCCACGGCCCGGCCGGCAGCCTCGGGTCACCGGGCAGTCTCGCTCCTATGCGCGCCAGCAGGTCGGGCAGCCGGTAGCTGCGGTCCAGCATCTTCACCGGACCGAACTTCATGATCACATTGCAGGTGACCCGGGTCAGGTCGACGGTTTCCTTGAGGCGACCGCTCATCTCCCAACGGACCTGGCGCCCGAGCCACGGCAATGCGGGGGTCAACGTGATGTCGAGGATGTCCAGGACGTAGGTGTCGTCGCTCGTGTCCTCCACCAGGCGCATGCTCACCTCGCTCATCCTGCGGTGTCGCGGATACGAAGGGTGCCTCCCCGCCCGCCGGACAGCGGGCGGGGAGGCCGGGACGACCACTGCGCCGTACCGCTTTCGCCGAGATGCCGTGCGCGTCCTTTCTCACCCGTTCGGGGTGGGGTTACGCCGGGGAAGGAGGCCGGCGGCCACGCCACGGGGGTAGCGCCCACAGGAGGCGTTCGGGTGGTTGGCACCAGGAAGGGTCGGCTGGCGAGGGCAGGGACGGACGCCCGTACGACAGGCTGAAGTGCCTGGCGTGCGGCTCGGCAGGGTGTGCGCGGCGCGGGGTTGTCGGACAATGGCGGGGACGGAATCCCCGGCCCGATTGCGGCGGGCCGGGGTTCCGCATCACTGGGCCGGCGTCGGACTAGTCCCAGTCGCCGCCGTGCCGGTGGTGCCGGACCACACGGAAGCTGGCCAGCACACCGTCCTTGACGTGGACGCCCTCGGGCGGGCACGCGTGCACGCCGTTGCTGTCGCTGAAGGGGCCGACGGTGGCGATCGGAGCGCCGTTGTCGCAGACCGCCCCACGGAACACCTCAACGGTCCGGTGGCTGTCGTTGCGGATGTTCAGGCTCCTGGCACCCAGGCCGCTGACGACGGTGATGCAGTCGCCGGGGTGCGCGGAGTAGGACCGCTCGTTGATGAAGACGCGGCCCTCCCTGTGCTCCCTGCGCTCACCGCCCCCGCGCCCCTCGTTGCCCTTGCCCTCGTTGCCCTTGCCCCAGTTGTCGTTGTTGTTGTTCTGGTTGTTGTTGTTGCCGTTGCCGCCGAGGGGGGCGGAGACGGCGGCGGCCGGGGCCGCCTGGGGGGCTGGGGCGGAGGCCGCGGAGGCGTAGGTGATGCCGGTCACGGCAAGACCCGCAGCGCCTGCGACGGCGCCTGCCATCATGGTGGAACGGGCGAGCTTCATTGTGGTGCTCCTGTCTCGTCTCTCGGAGATGCCGACCGTCGGCCGGTTCGAGATCAAAAGTACTGAGATCTGAGATGTCGGCAATTTCAGGAGAGTGCCACCAGAGCGCCAATCGGGGTATTTATGGCGCCGGGTACCGCGTTTCGCGGGGGGCGACAGGAGGTCAATTCGCCGCAGAAAAGGTGGGATTGAAATACTATTAGCCCTTCGGGGTGATCTGTGGACCCCCTCTCACCCGTCGTCAAAACGTGTCGGTGCTTATGTGGTGGGGCGAGTCGTGCTAAACGGTCCCGCCGCAAGGCTCGTGCCCCGGAAAAGAAGGAAGGGGGCGTGGGGTCCGTCAGGACCCCACGCCCCCGCCGCTCGGTGGAGCGTCAGTGCTTCTTCGCGGCCTTCGCGTACGACTGCACGTAGCCGTCCGCCGGGGAGCCGACGCCCGTCACGTCGTCGTAGCCCTTCGTCGCGGACAGGGAGCTGTCCTTGCCGAGGCTGCGGACCGAGTACAGCAGGCCGCCGGAGGCGTCCAGGCCGTTGGTGAAGTCCACGCGGGCGACCGCCAGGCCGGAGCCGGTCGGGTTGTCCGTGACGTCGTGGAAGACGCCCTTCTTGCCGTAGTCGGCGTAGATCGTCGGGTTGGCGAAGCCGATCGCCTTGCCGCGCGCCTCCTGGGCCAGGGCCTGGATGGCCGCGATGGTCGGCGCGGCCAGCGACGTGCCGCCGATGCGGTACTCGCTGTACTGCTGCGACCCGTCAGGGAAGGTCTGGGTCTGGCCGACCAGGAAACCGGTGTTCGGGTCGGCGATGGCCGCGATGTCCGGGACGACGCGGTTGGCGGTGGTGCCGTTCGCCTTCGCGAGCGCGTCCGGGACGACGCCCTTCTGGTAGTACGGCTGCGCCACCGTCTTGCTGGTGCCGCCGCCCGCGCCCGAGGTGAAGGCGCCGGGGAAGCCCGTCCAGCTCTTGCCGTCGGCCGACAGCGAGGCCTTCTCGGTGCCCCAGCCGGTCTCCCACTGGTACTTGTCGCCCTTGCCGACGGCCAGGGACGTACCGCCGACCGCGGTCACCCAGGCGGAGTTGGCCGGGGTGTCGACCTGCTTCGTGCCGGTGTTGGCGACCTCGTCGCCGTTGTCGCCGGAGGAGAAGTAGAAGCCGATGCCCTGCACCGCGCCCAGCTGGAAGACCTGGTCGTAGGCGGCCGCGAGGTCCGGGGTCTGGCTGGCCTCGACGTCGCCCCAGGAGTTGGACACGATGTCGGCGAGGTGGTTGTCGACCACCTTGCTGAGCGCGCCGAGCAGGTCGTCGTCGTAGCAGGAGGCCGCACCGACGTACGTGACGTCGGCGTTCGGGGCCACGGCGTGCACGGCCTCGACGTCGAGGGTCTCCTCGCCGTACCAGCCGGCCGCCTTGCACTCGGTGGTCCTGGTCCAGTTGTCCGGCAGCGACTGGTGCAGCTGGCTGGTCTTCCAGGCCTGGTCGCCGTTCTTCGCCGCGTACGTGCCGGCGTCGTAGGCGATGGTCGGCGAGGCGTAGGCGTCGGTGATGGCGACGCGGACGCCCTTGCCGGTGTAGCTGCCGGCACCGTAGGCGGCGCGCAGCTGCTTGCCCGTGTAGCCCTTGACGGCGTACGGGATCTTCTGGCCGTACGCGTCCGGCAGCGTGCTCGCGGTCTTCGAGCCGTAGTACGACGAGAACGGGCCGGCGTTCTTGAACACGGCGTCCGGCGCCGGCAGCGTGTCGTCGTGGTTGGCCATGTGCGGGGCGCTGTCCAGGCCGGTGACGGTCAGGACGGCACCCTGGAGGCCGGCCGGGACCGAGGCGGCCTGCGCGGGGGCGCGGTAGGTCTTCGCACCCTTGGTGTAGTTGTGCAGCTGGGTGCCGAACGCCTTCTCGGCGGCGGCCACGTCACCGGAGACGGCGACGTAGTGCTGGGTGACCTCGGTGACCTTCAGGCCGGCCGACGTCAGCCAGGACTTGACCGCGGCCACCTGGGCCTTGGTGGCCCCGAAGCGGGCCTGCGTCGTCTTGGCGCTCAGGTACTTGCCGAACAGCGGCGAGCTGGGGTCGGACACGGCCTTGGCGTACGCGGCGAGGCCCGCCGCGTCCTTGCCGGCCAGATAGACCTTGGCGTTCACCTGGGCGCTGTTCGCGGTCGCACCCTTGTCCGCCTTGGCCGTCGCCCAGAGGGGCTTGGTGCCCTTCAGGGACTGACGAGCGGGGCTGTCCGCGGCGTGGGCCGCGGGTATGCCCAGCGCCAGCGCACCGGCGATCATGGGCAGCGTCGCTGCCATGCTCACGGTGCGCAGCTTGGCGCGGTTGGATCTCATAGAACCCCCTGCGATGCGGTTCGCATGCATGTCGTGGTCGGTACGTCATGCGGTCCGCGTGCCGGCCCGGCGGCGGTTCAGCCGGCCGTATGGATCACACGATGGGGGTCACTCTCTCCGATGAACCGTTCATGCCAGGGGAACGGAAAGGTCAAGAGACGCTCAAGTAACCGTCAGGTGGGGCGATTTGAGCCTCTTTATCCTTACGGCTGCGTTACGAAACCGCTTGTCCGCTGTTCACAACTGCTCGCCCGCTCTTCACATTCGCGGTCACGAACGCGGCTTCGCGCCCCGCTCCTTGAGCATCCCGGCCATCACCTCGAGCTCCGACTGCTGGGCGTCGACCATGCCCTGCGCGAGCCGCTTCTCCACGCCGACCGTGCACCTGGCCACACACCCCTCGGCCATGTGGATGCCGCCCTTGTGGTGGTCCGTCATCAGCTGGAGGTACAAGACCTCGGCCTGCTTCCCGCTCAGCGACTGGAGCTTCTTCAGCTCCGTATCGGTCGCCATCCCCGGCATCAGCGAGCCGTCGCCGCGCTCGGGCATGTCGCCCATGCCCATCCAGGCCATCGGCGGCTTGGCCGACACCTTCGGCAGCCCCCACAGATCCAGCCAGCCGAGCAGCATGCCGCGCTGGTTGGCCTGCGTCTGCGCGATGTCGTAGGCGAGCCGCCGGACGTCCGCGTTCGTCGTGCGGTCGCGGACGATGTACGACATCTCGACGGCCTGCTGGTGGTGCACGGCCATGTCCCGGGCGAAGCCGGCGTCCGCCGACTCCGCGCCGGGCACCGTCAGCTGCGTCGTACCGCCGCCCGAATCCTCGGCGACCGCGTACGTGACCCCGCCGGCCGCGACGAGCACCGCCGCCGCGGCCCCGGCGATCCAGCCGATGCGCCGGCGGGTCACTTCATGACTCCGCCGGTGCACGAGGCACCCGGCTCGGGCGTCTGCTGGCCCTGCACGTACGTCTGGAAGAACTTGGCGACCTCGGGGTCCTTCGCGCTCTGCACGGTCACCTGATGACCCCAGGCCGACAGGATCAGCGGCGCGGCCTGGTCCTCGTACGGGCTCATCAGCGAGTACGGCGTCTGCTTCACCTTCGCCGCGAGCGCGTCGACGTCCGCCTTGCTCGCCTTGGCGGTGTACGTCACCCAGACGGCGCCGTGCTCCAGCGCGTGCACGGCGTTCTCGTCCTGCACCGGCTCGGTGTAGACGTCACCGTTGCAGTTCAGCCAGACCGGGTTGTGGTTGCCGCCGACCGGCGGGCGCATCGGGTACGACACCTTCGTCGTCACGTGCGTGCGCGACAGGGTGCCGCTCCAGGTCATCACCCCGTCCTTGCCCTTGACGAAGTGTCCGGAGTCACCGGAGGTCCCGCCGTTCTTGCCGTCGCTCGCCGTGTCCGACGTCTTGGCCGAGGAGGACTGGGAGTTCACGAGGACCACCCCGCCGACCACGAGGCCGGCGACGACCACCACGCTCGCGGCGACGACCAGGATCCGGTTGCGGCGCTCGCGGGCGCGCTCCGCACGTCGCATCTCCTCTATGCGCGCCGCGCGCGCCGCACTGCTGCTGTTCTTGGCGGAACCCATGAGGCGTGTGTCCTTCTGGGGGAAAGGGGCGTGTGGGTGGGGTGCGGGGTGTGCTGATCGTACTGGGCGACCCGTGCCGCACCGTAGGGCACGACGGCAATCAGTTAATTTGAACCCTGGATGCGTATTACCTAGGCTCGCCGTATGCGGCTCCTGCGCTCCACCGACCTGGCCCTGCGGGTCCTGATGCGACTCGCCGTCACCGCCGACGTCACGCCCACCACCCGCCAGGTGGCGGCGGACATGGACGTGCCCTACACGCATGCCGCGAAGGTCGTCGCCGAACTCCAGCACCTGGGCCTGGTGGACGCCCGGCGCGGCCGGGGCGGCGGCCTCGCGCTCACCGAGAAGGGCCGTACGGCGTCGGTGGGCGCGGTCGTGCGCGTCTTCGAGGGCGACGGTGACGTGGTCGAGTGCGAGGGCGCGACACCGTGCCCGCTGCGCTCCGGCTGCCGGCTGCGGGGCGCGCTGCGGCAGGCCCAGGAGGCGTTCTACGCCAGCCTGGACCCGATCACGATCGGGGAGATCGTCGCGGAGCCGACGGGACCCCTGCTGCTGGGGATCTCCCGGGCGCCGGTCGGCTGACGGCCTGTGCCGCTCGGCGTTCACCGGCGGGCGCTACGGTGCGCGCGTGACGGAGGGGAACAAGGGGACGGACGACGAACGGTGGAACGAGTTCGTCAGGGAGTTCGAGCAGAGCAGGGGGATCCGGCGGCCGGCCGAGGAGAGCCACGAGTCCGGCGCGGGGAGCCGTGAGCCGGGCGCGACCCGGCGCGAGGCGACCCCGGGGCGTCCGCGGCGCCGCAGGCTTGTGGCGGCCACGGTCGTCGTCGCCGGAGCCGCGGCCGTGGTCGCCGGGGCGGGATTCTGGCTGAGCGCGGGGCACGGGACGCGGCAGGGGACGGCCGGCGAAGCGGCCGACAAGGTTGCGGCGCGCGCCTCGGCCGTCCCCGCGGAGCGGCCTGCGCGGTCGTCCGCGGCGCCGCTGTCGATGGTCACCGCGGACCAGGCGTTCCCGGCCCGGGTCGCCGGCTACACCAAGGTCGGGCAGTCGGGCGGACCGCACTGCACCGGCTCGGGCATGGTCGGCCCGAACCTGACCGCGCTGATCGAGGCGAGCAAGGGCTGCCGTGGCGTGATCGGGGCCCTCTACAAGGACGCGTCGGACAACCAGTACACGATCGTCGCCTTCGGCATGAAGGACCCGGTCGATGTCGTCCACCTGGTCACCGCCCTGGGCTCGCGCCCCACGGACGACGAGGTGGGCGTGCTGGCGCCGCCCGCCGGATCCGGTCTGCGGACGCTGCCGGCGGACAGCGCCCTGGTGCAGTCCTTCGCGGGCCGCTCCAGGCTGCTGGTGGTCGGCCTCGCCCAGTGGTCCGACGGCCGCGGCTCCGACCGGCAGAACCTGGTCGACAGGCTCCAGCCCCTGATGACCCAGGTGACCGAGGCGGCCGCCGGACACGACCGGGGCTGATCCCGTCAGCCGGCCTGCTGCGCCAGCCACAGGTCCGGACCGAACACCTCGTAGTGGATGTCGGCAGGGGCCACGCCCTTGTCGATCAGCTGGGTGCGGACCGCGCGCATGAAGGGCAGCGGGCCGCACAGGTACGCGCGCGTGCCGGGGGCCACGGCCACGTCGGCGAGGTCGACCAGGCCGGTGCGGGTGCCGGGCTCGGCGTCGCGCTCGTAGAAGAGGTGGACCGAGGCGTCCGGGAGCTTCGCGGCGTAGGCCTCGTGGTCGGTGCGCAGGGCGTGGCCGGCGGGGGAGCGGTCGCCGTGCACGACGGTGACCGGCGCCTGGTGGCCGTCGGCGGCCAGCGCGGCGAGCATCGCGACCATCGGGGTCACCCCGATACCCGCGGAGGCGAGCAGCAGCGGGCGGTCCTCGGTGTCGCCGAGGGTGAGGTCGCCGTACGGCTCGGACAGGTGCACGACGTCACCGGCCCGCACGCGCGCGTGGAGGTGGTTCGAGACCTCGCCGTCGGGCGCCGCCCCGTCGCCCGGTACGCGCTTGACGCTGAACTGGCGCACGGTGTCGTCCGGCGCGCCGGACAGGCTGTACTGCCGTATCTGGCAGGCGCCGTCGGGCAGTTCGACCTGGACGGAGACGTACTGGCCGGCCCGGAAGCCGCGCACCGGGCCGCCGTCGGCCGGGCGCAGCCGGAAGGTGACGACGTCCGACGTCTCCTCGACGCGCTCCACGACCTCCCACGGCCGCCGCTCGGTGCTGCCGCTCTCCTCGTACAGCCGCTTCTCGACGGCGATGAGCGCGTTGGCCATCAGCCAGTAGACCTCGTCCCAGGCGGCGGCCACCCCGGGCGTGACGGCCGCGCCGAGGACCTCGACGATCGCGGCGAAGAGGTGCTCGTGGACGATCGGGTAGTGCTCGGGGGCCACGCCCAGGGAGGCGTGCTTGTGCGCGATCCGGCCGAGCATGGCGTCGGGCCGCTGGTCCGGGTGCTGGACGAGATGCGTGGCGAACGCGGCGATGGAGCCGGCGAGCGCCTGCTTCTGGGCGCCGGAGGCCTGGTTGCCCCGGTTGAACAGGTCGCGCAGCAGCTCGGGGTGGGCCGCGAAGAGCCGGGTGTAGAAGCGCTCGGTGATCTCGCCGATGGCCGCCCCGACGGCGGGAAGGGTGGCGCGGACGGTGCTCGCGGACTGCTCGGACAGCATCGGATCTCCTCGGATCGCGCCGGATCTCTTCACATCCCGACTGATCGCCACGCTATAAAAACTTGCATTTGAGATGCAAATTAAATGGGCGTGGCCTGCCTCACGTCCCGCGTGGATCCGGCCATGACGAATGCCGGTCCGAGCGGGCAAGATGGGCGAGAGACGGCAGTACACCTGTCGTACGAGAGCCGTTCAGGCCGAGGACGCTCGGGCGATCAAGGTCCGCAACGCGCTCGAAACGCTGTCGTGGTGTGATGCTCGGGTGCCCGACCGTCTCCCGCGCTCGCGCGTGGAGACGGCCTGACCAGCAAGGATGGGGAAGCGGAAGATGGACAAGCAGCAGGAGTTCGTGCTCCGGACGTTGGAGGAGCGCGACATCCGGTTCGTACGGCTGTGGTTCACGGACGTGCTGGGCTTCCTCAAGTCCGTCGCCGTGGCCCCCGCCGAGCTGGAGCAGGCCTTCGACGAGGGCATCGGCTTCGACGGCTCCGCCATCGAGGGCTTCGCCCGCGTCTACGAGTCCGACATGATCGCCAAGCCGGACCCCTCCACCTTCCAGGTCCTGCCCTGGCGCGCCGAGACCCCCGGTACCGCCCGCATGTTCTGCGACATCCTCATGCCGGACGGCTCCCCGTCCTTCGCCGACCCGCGCTACGTCCTCAAGCGCGCCCTGGCCCGCACCTCCGACCTGGGCTTCACCTTCTACACCCACCCGGAGATCGAGTTCTTCCTGCTGAAGGACCGCCCGCTGGACGGCACCCGCCCCACCCCGGCCGACAACTCGGGCTACTTCGACCACACCCCGACCAACGTCGGCATGGACTTCCGCCGCCAGGCGATCACCATGCTGGAGTCGATGGGCATCTCGGTCGAGTTCTCCCACCACGAGGGCGCCCCCGGCCAGCAGGAGATCGACCTGCGCTACGCCGACGCGCTCTCCACGGCCGACAACATCATGACGTTCCGCCTGGTCATGAAGCAGGTGGCCCTGGAGCAGGGGGTGCAGGCGACCTTCATGCCGAAGCCTTTCTCCGAGCACCCGGGCTCCGGCATGCACACCCACCTGTCCCTCTTCGAGGGCGACCGCAACGCGTTCTACGAGTCGGGCGCCGAGTACCAGCTCTCCAAGGTCGGCCGTTCCTTCATCGCGGGTCTGCTCAAGCACGCGGCGGAGATCTCGGCGGTCACCAACCAGTGGGTGAACTCCTACAAGCGCATCTGGGGCGGCTCCGAGCGCACGGCCGGCGCCGGCGGCGAGGCCCCGTCGTACATCTGCTGGGGCCACAACAACCGCAGCGCCCTGGTCCGCGTCCCCATGTACAAGCCCGGCAAGACCGGCTCCGCGCGCGTGGAGGTCCGTTCCCTGGACTCGGGCGCCAACCCGTACCTGGCCTACGCCCTGCTCCTGGCCTCCGGCCTGAAGGGCATCGAGGAGGGCTACGAGCTCCCGCCCGGCGCCGAGGACGACGTCTGGGCCCTGTCCGACGCCGAACGCCGCGCGATGGGCATCGAGCCCCTGCCCCAGAACCTGGGCGAGGCCCTCGCCCTGATGGAACGCAGCGACCTCGTCGCCGAGACCCTCGGCGAGCACGTCTTCGACTTCTTCCTGCGCAACAAGCAGGCCGAGTGGCACGAGTACCGCTCGGAGGTCACCGCGTTCGAGCTGCGGAAGAACCTGCCGGTGCTGTAACCGCAGGTCAGAGCGGCTTCCTGCTAAAACGATCGCTTGGGGCCGACGGTCACGGACCGTGGGCCCCAAGGCGTCTCACAGCCCCTGGGCCGTCTCTGGGCCGTCCGGCGTCGGATCAGAGCCCGCGTACAAGCCGTCCACGGCCTTCCGGGCACGCGCGTCGCTGCTCGGCATGAGGTGCGTGTAGACGCGGAGTGTGAACCCCGGATCGTTGTGGCCGAGGTAGTGACTCAGCGCCTTGACGTTCTCGCCGGCGTCCAGCAGTACCGAGGCATAGAAGTGCCTGAGCGCGTGCATGCCGTGTTCGCGCGCGGCTTGGTGGCGCTCGCCCTGCTGCGGCCGGGGGATCACCCCGGCGGCGACGAGGGCAGGCTTCCAGGCCCGATCGTTGAAGTCGCTACGCCGAACCGCCCCCGCTCCGTCGAGACGTGTGAACAGCAGCCGCTTCGTGACGGGCGGGCCGTCCACTCGGAGCCAGGGGAGAGTGATCTCTACCGGGGGGAACGCTTCTATGTGCTGCTTGAGGACGTGCGCTACGCGGTCCGGCAACGGGACGTCGCGGACCTTGTTCCGCTTCGGCGGGGCGAACACGAGCCCCTCCTTCGTCACCTTCACCTGGTTCTTGATGTGCAACCATCCGGAATCGAAGCCGATTTCATCAACGGGCAACCCGAAGATCTCCCCTTGCCGGAGTCCGCATCCGCCACCGAGGTCGACCGTCGCGCGATATTGCTCTGACAGTGCGGCGCGTACGGCGAAGACGCGGTCTGCGCTCCACGGCACAACGCGGCCACTTCCCGCGGCGGGGGGACGTACCGACTGCGCGTGACACGGGTTCTTCGACAGGTGACCGTCATCGACAGCCGCGTTGAGGACCGTCGACACGTTGTTGTAGATCACGCGCCGGTACGACGACGCAGGCACGGCCCGTTCCAGTGCGCTGAGCCAGTCCCGGATATGTTCCGGCTTGAAGGAGCCGAGCGGTCGCGGTCCCAGATAGGGGATCGCATGGCCGCGAATCGCGGACTCCACTGACTCTCGCGTGGTCATCTCGGTGGTTTGCGTGCCCAGCCACTTCTCGGCGTACTGCCGGAACGTGACTCGGCTGGCGGCGGGGTCGACGTACTGACCGCGTGACATGTCCGCCTCGATGCGGGAAAGCCAATCCTCGGCCAGTCGCTTCTGCCGGTCGGGGAACGACTTGCTCTTCTCCGTGCCGTCGGGGCCGATGTAACGAGCGCGGTAGCGCAAGCCGGTCCCGTAGCGGTCGGTCTTGACCCGGACGCTCTTGCCGTTGGCGTTGATCTCGGTCTTGTACCAGCGGTCTTGGATGTGGCCTGCCATGAGGCAGCGGTCCTCTCTCGACACGCAGCAGGGAGAGCCGCTGGTTTGCGGCTCTCCCTGCTGTCTCTGGCGGTGTTCGGTTAGGCAGCGTCTTGGATGACGCTCTTGCGTTGAGCGACGTAGGCGTACACGTCGGCGGGGTCGTAGCGCACGTGCTTGCCGATACGGAAGCCGGGCGGGC
Source organism: Streptomyces sp. MUSC 14 (assembly GCF_001866675.1). Lineage (NCBI taxonomy): Bacteria > Bacillati > Actinomycetota > Actinomycetes > Kitasatosporales > Streptomycetaceae > Streptomyces > Streptomyces sp. MUSC 14. The sequence goes on along the minus strand of NZ_MLYN01000007.1, from coordinate 77,455 downwards.
CCAGGCGCTTCTTACGCCACTGGTAGACGGTCTCTTTAGGCACCTCGAAGATCTCGGCGATGTCGTCCGGCGTCAGATACCGGTCGGGGAGGCCGTTGCGGAGGATGGCGCGGGGGTCGGGTTGAGCGGAACCGGTTCGGCTCATGGGTTCCTCAGAGGTTGAGTCGCATTGGCTTCGGGGGTTCCTCGGACTCCGCGTGTGTCCGAGGTGCGGATTTCTGCGTCACCGCGTCACCTGCGTCAATCGGGCCTTCTGACCTGCGGTTTTTGGGTGACGCAGAGGGGTGGGGGTGCGTCATCGGTGACGCAGGCTGTCCGTCATCGGTGACGCAGGTGACGCGAGGTGACGCAGACTTCGCCGTCCTGCGTCACCGCTGTATGCGCAGGTCACCCGTCGTTTTCCAGGCCCTGGTGACGCAGGTGACGCAGCGTTTCTCACTTAGGAAAAGAGAGGGGGTGTCTGTGGTGGTGCGGCGCGGCTCAAGGCGTGAAGAAGGAGCCGCTTCGCGGCGCGTCCATCGCAGGGCGGCGCCGCCGCCGAACAGCAAGAGGAGCACGCCTCGCCCGTGGTGCTCCTCTTGCTTGTGCGGTCGGGGGGCGGTGCCGGTCAGAACGTCTGCTGCTCGTGCGCGGGCGCGCTGTGCGAGCGGGTCATCTCGATGTACCGGCCCTCTTTGGTGCGGCCCGAGTCGATGAGGACGCCCCGGGCGGCGAGGGTCGGCTGGAGACGCTTGAGCCGGTCGGAGAGGACTTTGCCGGTGGTCGGCCAACCCTTGGGCAAGGGGCGGAAGTCCTCGCCGGTGTAAAGGCGGGTGAGGCAGTGCAGCCACTCGGTGGAGGTCATCCTCTGATCTCCACCCGGTTCGAGGTCTGCGGCGTGCCTGAGTACGGTCTGCGCCAGGAGGTCGCCTTCAATGACGTCGTCGTTGAGGTCGTCCAGGCTGGCCCGGTAGGCGGTGAGCGCTCCGAGGCCGGTTGCCGCGTCGAGCTGCGCGCACAGGTGAGCGAAGTCCGCCATGCGCAGGTCGGTGGGGGTCTCCGCCTCAACCGCACGGATCTTGACCGTCAAGTCGAGGAGGGAGCCGAGGACGACGGGTAGAACCTCCGCGTACTCCGCCCACAGTTCCGCCTCGGTGCGCCGAACCTTTGGCCGTTCCAGACGCAACGGCAGGAGCCGTTCCGCAAGGTCGGGGCGGATGACGCCGACGTCGATGCCGGTCAGGAGCAGGGGGCGGCGGTAGCGGGCGCGGAACACGTCCCCGTCGGTGAACAGAGCGCGCTTGACGTTCTCGGCGCCGGTGACGATGCAGCACATGGCGTCGGACAGGTCCGGGGTCATGTGGGAGAGGTTGTCCAGGGCGGTGACCCAGCCGGCCGCCACAGCAGCGATCAGGTTCTCCTCGTCCTTCGGGGCGCGGCGTAGGTCGCCGCTCATGCCCTCAATGACCCTTACGAGCATTCGGCCGCCGGTGGACTTGCCGGCACCCTGGGGGCCGGTGAGGAAGGGGGCGGGGACGGGCACAGACGGTCCGAGGCAGCCGATCAGCCAGGCGATGGCCAGGCACTCCGTTTCTGCGGTGGCGAAGTTGCACAGCCGCAGCAGCAGATCGATGCCCTTGCCGTCGGAGTCCCGGGCGGGCAGGGGGAGTTCGCCGGTTAGCTGGGTGCGGCGCCAGCACACCTCGCGCGGGTCGGGGACGGTGATGTCCCAGCCGGTGGGGTGGATGCGGACGGACTGCCCGTCGGTGCGCCCCAGGTCCAGCCATGTCGCGCCGTCGAAGCCCGGGGCGACGCGGATGTGCACGGGCTGTACGTCCTCGCTCAGCGCGAGTGCTTCGATCAAGTCCAACGCCTCCTTGAGAGCGCTGCCGTTGAAGACGCCCAGTCCGTCGCGGTAGAGGCCGACCATGAGTTCCTGGCGGTGGCTGCCGGTCGTGCCCTGGGAGCGGATCGGGCGGGCGACGGGGTGGCCGTTGCGCTGCGCGTACACGGTTCCGTCGGGGGTGCGGAAGTAGCGGAAGTGCGCTTGTGCGTAGTCGGTGATGATCTGGCGGGCCGGTGTCTTCTCGTCCTCGGACACGGCTACATCCCCAGTGCGGTGCGGGCGTTGGTCCACGCGTCGGTGCAGTGCCGGGGGGATTCGCCCTTGGCCTGCGCGGCGGTGAACAGGCGCGCGACGTGGGCGTCGGTGAGGCAGCCGCACCGGCCGTGCGCGGACAGCACGGCGAGGAAGGTGCGGTAGACGGTGTGGTGGATCGCGCTGCGCGCTGCGGTGATCTGCTGCTCGGCCATGACGATGCCGCGCTCCAGGTAGGCGGGCGTGCGGTGGCGGCACTGCTCGCCCCCGGTCGGCACGGTGAGGGCCTGCGGTGCGGGCCGGATCAGGTGCTTCCTCGCGGTGAGCGCGCGGACGGTGTCCGGCAGGGCGGTGATGGTGCCGATGCCGGGACCAAGCCACCGGGCATAAGCCATGGAGGACTTGAGGTCCACGCCGGGCCGGACCGCGTTGGACGAGCGCATGACGCCCTGGTAGATCCAGTGCTGACCGCGCGTTGTGGGCACGATCCGGGTCGCGGGCAAGTTGCGCTGCGCCCACGCGACGGCGTCCGGGGTGTCGAGGTCGACAACGGTGAGCCGCGCGCCGCCGGGGTGGTAGCCCACGCCCGAAGCCTCGCGCCATGCCGGTGCCCACGCGGGTGAGGTGAGGACGTGCGGGTCGGTGGTGGCGGCGGCCCACGCGTGGCAGGGGGCCGGGCAGGCGCAGGGCCCGGAGGTCTTCATGTTCGGCCGTCCGCCGCACCGGGGCGGGGCGCCCGCGCAGGAGGGGCAGTTGCCGACGGGCACCTTGCCGTGCCGCAGGGGGAGCACGGGCACGCCGGCGGCCGCGAGCGCGAGGGCCACTCGCAACGCAGGGGTGGGGTGGGTCATGCTGGTGACCTCCACTGTTCAGTTGGATGGGTGGAACGAGGGCGGCCCCGGTCTTTGGCGAGAGTGGGGGCCGCCCTTGGCGTAGCTAGAAGTCGGTGCCGGTGGAGTGGGCGACGGGGCCGGGGCACGGCGAATCGGGGCAGTCGCAGCCGCCGCACTCGTTGCAGATGTCGCCGGAGCACTCCTCGCACGTCTCGTGTCCGGGGCATCCGTAGTCGGCGCAGTCGTCGCAGTAGATCTCGTCTTCCACGTGCGGTGTTCCTTCCGTCACTGGTGGTTCAGGGGTTGGGGATGGCGTGGACGACGGCGGTTGTGAGGGTGTTGATGGGTGCGGCGGCGCCGGTGGAGGCGAGGAAGAAGCCGAACATGACGGCGGCGAACGCGGCGCCGAAGCTGAGGCTGTGACTGCGGAGCAGGAAGAACAGGACGAGTCCGAACAGGGCGACGAGTGAGACGGTCACGGCCATGAGGTGAACCCCCGGTCGGTGTGGCGGTCGTAGTGGGGGCGCCGGGTGCCGGCGCGGTGGATGTCGCGGCCGGTGTTGAGCAGACGGCGGCCGAGGCGGAGCCGGTAGCGGTCTCCGTGGCAGCGGCGGCAGAGTTTGACCTTGCGGCGGGCCTGCCTAACGCCGATGCCGGAGCACTTCCGGCACCGGGCGAACGGCTGGACCGCACATAACAGTGCGTAACCAGCGGCGATCAGCAGGAGGGCGAGGCTAGCGAAGCCCACGGGGGCTCACATCCCTTCTCAGGGCGGTTTCGGGGTGTTTTCGCAGGTGGGCCGCTAGACGCTAGTAAGCTGATCAGCGGCCCTATAGGGCGCTAGTGGAGGTGCTAGACCTAGCGGCGACGGCCGCTAGGTCTAGCACCTGCGCTCGGTCTAAGCGGCGGCCCGATCGGCGTTACGGCGAGTAATCGCGGCCACCACGTCGGCGCGCTTGATACCGCGCCGGTTGGCGCCCTCACCCTCATCGGTGGTGCCCCACACCTGCCCCGGCTTGATGCCCCACGGCTTGAGCGCGGCGGTGACGTTCTCCCCGGCCCATCCGGCGTAGGTCTCGGGGCGCGTGTCGGAGAGACGGACCGCGATGCGCTCGCACCACACGGCTTTCTCGTCTTCCGCGATGACGTCGAGGGTGTCGGCGAGGACGTCGGATCCAGTCCCGGTGGTCTGCGGGCCCTGGCCGATGGCGTGGCCGGTGACGTTGCCGTACTCCTCGCGCATCTTCCGCGCCCGGGTGACGACCAGCTCGGCCTTCGGGGCGTCCACGAACGCGCTCGCGACGATGCGCGGGTCGTCGCCCTCGCCTGCCATCCAGCAGATACCGAGGTCGCGGCGGCTGAACATGGTCGCGCGGATCCCGGACTTGTACGTGCCGGTGCCGAGAACCATGTCGTTGGCCTGGTGGTTCATCACCTTCAGGCAGAACCGCAGGACCGCGTTGGCGGAGATGCCGGGCGGCAGCGACTTCGCGTCGGGCCGCTGGGTGGCGAACATGCCGACGATGCCGAGGGCCGGGCCGCGCTTGGTGATGTCGGTGCAGATGGACTCGATCTCGGCGCCGTACTTCTCGTGCTCGAACACCATCTGGCACTCGTCGATACCGATGACGATCGGGTGCAGGCCAAGGCTCTTGTCGCTGGCCAGGTCCGGCGTCACCTTCGACTCCGGGCAGCGCGAGCGCGGCAGGCTTCGGATCACCTTGGCCCGGCGGCGGATCTCCTCCTTGATCTCCCGCAGGGCGTGCAGGATGTACTCGATGTCCTCGTCCTCCTCGCCGGAGCGGTAGCGGTGGCAGACGGGTTCCAGCGGGCCGAGGTCGCCGGTGCCCTTGAGGTCGAACGCGTACAGGGCCGCGCGGGGATCGAGGGCGCAGATCAGCAGGAGCAGACGCAGGAGGAACGTCTTGCCCATGCGGGGGATGGAGCCGATGACGATGGCGGCGAACATCAGGGTGACCTCGACCCAGCGCATGCGCTGGTCGTTGCCGAAGATGACCGGTTTGAACAGGTCGACGCGGCCGTCCTTGAGCAGTGGCCAGGCCGGTTTCGTCGTCTCGTTCATGGGCCGGTCGCCGACCCACAGCACGAGACGTCCTTCGTGCTCGTGCTCGTCTCCGGACGGCCAGACGCAGCCGACCTTGCGGCGCAGGCCGGAGGCGAGGGACTCGCGCTTTTCCATGATGTCGTCCGGCGTGACTCCGTAGGGAAGGTCCAGGTCGGCGCGGTAGCCGGGCCCGTCCCGGACAATCTCGCTGGTGAAGCGCATCCCGTCCATGTCGCCGCCCCTCTTGATGGCGGCGGTGATCTTCGGGTTGCCGATGGACTCCAGACCGCGCAGGACGATGGTGCCGGTGAGTTTCTGCAACTCGGTCTTCAGCACCGCCGGGCCCACGACCGGGGCGTCCGGCTGCTGTCCGCCCATCCCGAGCAGCAGCACCCCGCCAGCCGCGAACGCGTACAGGTACTCGGGGGCGAGAACGTACAGGTAGAGAGCGAACCCGAGACCGAACATGGTCGCGACGACGGTGACCAGGCCGCGCAGCCGGACGCGGCCGGCGCGCAGCCGGGCCAGGCGCATGTACTCCTCAACGTCCTCGGTCTTGACCGCGTAAGCCCGCAACGGGGCGGCCTCGCGGTCCCACACCCACCGGTTGGTAGAAGCGATGTACCGGCAGGCGCCCCGGGGCGACATGAGGGCGAGCCGTCCGGCATACACGGGGAGCCGGACCCCGTGGTAGAGGGCGGCGTAGCCGACGTTGGCGCCGGCGTGGCGGGCGGTGGCCAGGAAGTCACGCCGGTTGGTGAGCCATCCCGCGAGAACCGGCTTGCGCTTCTCGATGGTCACCTTCGGGTCCGGCAACGCCGGGTTGTCGACCGCGACGGGCGCGGCCGGGGCGTCGTCGTCCTTGTCGAGGCTGGGCACGGGGCGCAGGTGCGGGCCCGTCAGGCTTTCCGTCATGCTGGCTACTCCTGCTGCTCAGAAGGGTGGTGGGTGGCCCGGGGGCGGTCTGATTCCTTGGCCGGGATGACCGCCCCCGGGGCGTCGCTACTTGCCGTTCTTGGCGCGTTTGCGGGCCTGCTCCTCGATCCGCTCGACCTTGCGCTGAAGGTCGCGCTGGTCGACCCGGCCGCCGAACTGGCGGTCATCGGCGAGCCCACGCTTGGCCATCCGAGCGACCAGAAACGCGATGCGGGCCTTTTCGCCGGCGGTGAGGCGGAGCTGTTCCTTGCTCACGGCGGTTTCTCCGTTCCGGTCCGGACTGTCCGGCTCCCGACGGCCCCGGACCACGAGGGTCCGGAACCGCGGGGAACCGTCAGCGCCGGCGGCGGGCCCGGCGGACGTTGCCGGCGGCGCGCTTGCCATCGGTGCCGCCCACGGAGCGGACGACGGTGACGACACCCCACACGCACACGGCCGCGAGGAACGCGATCAGTGCGAGGTTCGCGGCCATGGCGGTCAGCACGCCGACCAGCAGCGGGCCGAAGTACACGCCGGCCGCGACCGCTCCGGCGCCGACGCCGGAGCCGAGAGCGATGCGCTGGACGGTGCGGTCCGGGGGCGCCTGGTGCACGTGCTGGTGGATGATCTGCGGGCCGCTGTAGTACTGCGGCGGGGCGGGAAGCTGATCGGTGTAGGCGTAGGTGCCGTCCGGGAGCTGGACGACTTTGGGCACGTCAGGCAGCGATTCCATGCGAGGAGGTTCCTTCGGGGAAGGCGCACGGCACGCACATGCCGAGCGAAGAGGGAATGACGTATCCGGCATCCGCGCGGCAGGCGGGGCAGATGCGGCGGGCGGCGTTCGCCTTGCCCAGCGCCGCCCACCTGGCCGGGGTCATGGGCCGGACCGGTTTGGCGAGGTCGACGCGGTACAGGTAGGCGATGAGCGGGCCGCGCCGGCGGCGCGGGCGCTCGACCTGCGCGGCCACATCCTGGCCGCCCGGCCGGAGGCCCTGCGCGCGCAGTTGGCGCACGGTGGCGTATCCGTCCGGGGCCAGGTGCCAGGGGTAGACGGGTATGGCGGCCATCAGCGGCCGACGACGGTCAGTCCAGCCCCGCCGGCGTCCGGGGGCCGGTGTTCGGCATAGCGGGCGTTGACCCAACCCACCGACCAGCCGCACAGCTCGGCCGCAGAGCGCACCGGCAGACCGGCGGTGAACGCGGCGGTCACGATCGCGCGCGCTTCGTCCTCCGGGAGCTTGACGGTGGCCGGGCCACGCTCCAGCAGCGCGGCGCGTTCACGCTCGGCCCGCTGCTGCCGCTCGGCCTGTTCACGGCGTTCACGCTCCACCCGCTCACGACGCTCGCGCTCGCGACGCTCGGCCGCCTCCCGCTCGGCCCGTTCACGGTCGCGCTCGCGCTGTTCACGCTCGCGTTCACGGGCCTCTTGCCGCTCGCGTTCCTCGCGGCGTTCGGCGGCTTCCCGCTCGGCCCGCTCCCGGGCCATGAGGGCTTCGTGCTCACGCTGTTCACGGGCCAACTGCGCGGCGTGCTCGCGTGCCTCCCGCTCCCGCCGCGCGGCATCCTCCCGCCGGGCGGCAACAGCCTGCTCACGCTGCTCGCGCTCGGCCCGCTCCCGTTCCTGCAACGCTGTGACAGCGGCGGCGATGGCCCGCCGGTAGGCGAGCCCCGTCTCTGCGGTCACGATCAGCAGGAGCGGCGCCACGGCGTGGACCGCGACGCCCACCAGGTCGTTCTTCAGGGCGGAGTCGGCGACGTTCAGAGCCAGGGTCATGCCCCCGGTCATCCACCGCAGCACCACGGGCCACCGGCCACCGTGACCGCTCAACCGGGCCAGGACGGCGTCCAGCCGGACGACGATGACGACCGCAGCGTCTACGACGAGCGGGAGAATCGGTGCGGTCCACGACCACTTCGCCGGGGTGTGAGCGGCGGCGAGCGGGGTCACTGTGAGGACCGAGTAGAGCACCGCTCCGGCCACGATCAGCCAGGTGCCCACCGACAGGGCGCGCTCGGCTGAACGGATATGAACGGCGTTCACGCCGCCTCCCTTCCGCCCGTTCCCGGGCGGCCCGAGCGGCGGCCGGCCCGGCTGGTGTGGGTCAGGTCGGGGCCGTGGGCGAGGCACCAGCCGCCCCCGTCGCGTTTGGCCGTGTACATGGCCTCATCCGCCCGCCGTAACGCCAACGGCAGTGAACGGGACGGAAGCTCGGCGGTCAGACACGCGCCCACCGAAGCGCCGACGCGGAGGGTGCGGCCCCGGTAGGTGAACGGGGTGGTGAGCGCTCCGTGCAGATCGTTCAGCAGCCAGGGCAGCGTGAACGGCTCCTCCAGCGGCACGACGGCGGCGAACTCATCCCCGCCCAGCCGGGCCACGATCGCCCCGGACTGCTCGGCGAGCGCGATGTTCAGGCTCGCGGCGGTGACCCGGATCGCCTCGTCACCGGCGGCGTGCCCGAAGGTGTCGTTGAGGGGCTTGAAGCCGTCCAGGTCGACCAGCACGACCGCCGCGTGGTGGCGGGCCAGCAGGCGGGCCGCACGGCGTTCGAACGGCGCCCTCGTCCACAGCCCCGACAACGGGTCCCGCCGGGCGGCCGACAGCCGGCGGCGCATCCACAGCCCGTGAACGCCCCACCCGCCTGCCAGCGGCGCAGCCGCAGACGCCATGGTGAGCAGATCGTTCATGCCGCACCCCCGTCCGCGTCGTGGTGGCGGTAGGTGGTCGGCGGCTTCTTCGCGAGCTGCTTGCGCAGGTAGTTGGTGTGCCAGCCGAGCCCCCAGTCGGCGGCCGGCGGCTCTTCCAGGGCGCCGGTCAGGGCAACGACCGCGTCTAGCACACGGTCTTCCAGCAGACGGCTGAACGCTTCGCTGTCGCCGAAGGTGGCCGGTGCGGGAATGTCGATGGCGTCCAGGACGGCGGCCAGGAACGCGCGGGTGTCGTCGTTCATGCCGCACCGCCCGGCAGGCTCGCCGTGGCCGTGCGCTCGGCCAGCGCGGCCCGCTCGGCCAGCACCCGGCGGCGGGCCCGGCGGATCCGGCGGGTGTCCAGCTCGGTGGGGGCGTGGTCGAGGGTGATGATCTGCGCGTCCAACAGGTCGACGTCCGCGAGGATCAGCGGCATCTCCTGCTCGATAGCGTCCAGTTCCGCGCTGGTGGGTTCCATCCACGGCTCGAACGCGGTAACAGCGTCCTGAACTGTGACGATGTGCTTCATGGGTCGTGGTTCCTCTCACAGGTGGAACGGCCCAACAGCACCCCCGGAGTAGCCGCTCCGGGGGTGCGCGCCGTTGTGGTGTGGATCAGCCCCGTGGGGGCTGAAGAGATCTCGCTAGCGGCCGTTGGCCTTGAACTTGGCGACGTGCCGCTCGCCCCTCTGCCTCGCGAGGAGGCGGGTGGGGTCCGTGAAGCCCTCGGCCCCGCAGGTGCAGCAGTACCGGTATCCACGGCCGCGTGCGCCGGACATAACGAAGATGCTGTGGCTCTTACCGAACACGTGGTGCCCTCTCCGAGGTGGTCGGGGTGGTGGTGCGTGCCCGGGGCTGCATTCGATGCAGCACCGTCACGGCCGGTCCGGGGCTGGGCGGTCAGCGCTCAACGACGGCCCTGGCCATGTCGCGGTGACGGATGCTCACGCGGTGCCCGGCGGCCGTCAGCCGCTCGGCCAGTGCGAGAGCGAAGGTCGGGGCCCGGTGTCGGCCGCCGGCGCATCCGTCGGCGACGGTCACGGTCCCGGCGCTGGGGCCGGAGGCGAACGCGTCGACCGCCGTGGCGGTGGCTTCCACCAGGTCCGTGATGCCGGGCGTGCCCAGCACCGCAGTGCGGACCGCCTCGTCCTCGGCGGTCATGTACCGCAGGTCCGGCGAGACGTGCGGGTCACGGAAGTGGTGGCGCAGGTCGATGGTGAGGTGCGCCGCCGGGGGCGCGTCGTGCAGGTAGCCGAACGAGACGATCTCGACAGTGCTCATGCGAACTCCAGACGAAGTGGCCGGTGATGCGTGCCCCGGCCGGGAGTCGAACCCGGCCTGCGACCATCGGGGCTTCCGGGTCAGCGGTCCCGGCGTTCCAGCTCGCGAGCAATGTCGTTCTGCGCGTTGATCGCGCTGAGCGCGTTGTGGCCCCCGGCGCGCTCGCTGCTGATCAGGTCGTACTCGCGCCGCAGGTCGTTGCTGGTGCGGCCCTTCATCCGGTCGTCGGAGGCGGCGGCGGAGGCGCTGTCACGGAATCGCATGAGGTTCTCCCTTTGGAATGTGAGCGGCCCGCTGGTCAGCGGGAGTACCCCGGCTTGCATTCGAGGCGTAGGCCCGAGATCGGCCGGGCCGGGGCTGTAGAGGTGGTGGGTGTTACCGAGGCTGCTCGGTCAGATGGGCCGCGTCCTCGTAGGCGGTGCGGATCTCCTGCTGCTGCCAGGCGAGCTCAGCCGCGGCCGGAGTGGGGTCCTGCCGGCCGAGGTCGGCGGCCCACGCGTCCGCGCTCGCTTCCAAGTGCCAGGCCGCCGGGTCGGGCGCCATCAGCGCACCTCCGCGTGCGGGTGCGGGCGAGGCGGACGTACTGGAAGCGGCGGTTTCGCCTTGGTGTGCTCGGTGTCAGCCATCAACGACCGCCCCGCGCACGGGCGTTGTCCTCACTGCGCTTGTTCGCCTCAGCGTTCTTGCGCGACAGGTTGTCGCGCTCCTTGTCTGTCAGACTGGTGACCACAGGTTCCTCCAGATCAGGTGCCTGTACGCGGTCCCCCGGGTCGCACCCCGTGGGGACCGCTCTGGTTCCTCATCAAACGGGCAGGCCACCGACGCGACGCCCAGCGCCCTGCCCGCATGACGAGTGACGGGAAGCCCGTCACTGTCTCTCGCGGCTCCGTACGCGCCTTATTCCCTTCGCTTGGTCGGCGCGCGGTCACCACGGCCACTCAGTCGTCACTCGCTGAGTGGATGCTCCCTGGATGCCATGGGCTGGGTGCGGCCCAATCACCGGGATCCCCGCCGATCCGGTCCCTGGGTCTACGCCCGAGGGTCAGACCAACGGCTTAGCCGATGACACCGATCAATCCGTGAAGACGACGGACTTCTACGTCTCCCCTGCCGCTCGGGCCGCGTGTAAGCGGGTCCGACGGGGTCCTTCGTGGTGCGTTCTTGCAGGTCAAGCACTTGCTGATACAGCCGGTGAAGCCCTTGCGGCCTTGCGTTCCGGCGATGAGTTCAGATTGACCCAGGTCAATCTGAATGTCAAGAGGGTTCGGCTGGAGGGTGAGAGATTGACCTAGGTCCGGTTACTCTCGGGGGTATGGATCAGAGCCCCGAAGTGCCCAAGCCCACGCCGACGGCCAAGGAGATTGCGGCGCAGTTCCGCGAGAAGATCACGGGCCCCGATCGCGAGTACGACGCAGGGGACCGGTTGCCGGCAGCCCGCGCGCTCGCCAAAGAGCTTGGTGTGCAGCTCATGACTGTTCAGAGCGCGTACGGTCAACTCCGTGACGAGGGGCTGATCCTCAGTCAGCAGGGACGCGGGACGTTCGTCCGTGATCCTGCGGCGCCCCTTGGCACCGAGCCAGGAAGCAGCCCTGCCTTCGCGGCTTTGGCCACGGAACTCAGCACGATCCATGACGCTCTCCATTCGCTCGGGGAGCGGCTTGATCGGCTTGAGCGACTTGTGGGTAGCGAGACTCCACCTTCGCCGTGAGTTCTTCCGCGCGCCTCAGCAGTCGTTCGACCTTGAGGCGTGCGTCCCCCAAACTCGCTTTGATCAAAGCGAGTTCAGCAGGAGTCATGCATTCCAGCTCGCCGCTTCGCTCATTGATCCCTGGCATGCCAATGAGCATGTAGCCGTGAACGGCAGAGGACCCGGACAGACTGTCCGGGTCCTCTTTCTTCACAGGTCAGGAGGGTTGACGGCCCGCTACCTGGTGACCTCATCCACGGCGTCCAGCACTGCCCCCCACGGGAGTTCGCGCCCCGCCGGCGCTTCGCGCGGCTCGTACAGCGGCCACACCTCCGGGCCGTAGATGACACGCACGCCCCCCGCCCGAAGGGTGTCGATGTGGTGCTGCCATGCCGGGTGGCGGGCGTGTGCAGCGTTCACCCGAGGGAAGACGACGACGGGCAACCCGAGGGTGCCGATCGCCTCGCCCACCTGAGTCAACGCCTGGTTGTCCATCAGTCCCGTGGCGAGTTTGGCCACCATGTTGGCTGATGCGGGGGCCACGACGTAGCAGTCGACCGGCGGGTGCGGTCGTGCCTCGCCAGGCAGGCGCGGTTCATCGCGCACGGGTAGGCCGGTCAGCTTCTCCAATTGCTCGACCTCGCCACTCATCCGTAGCCACTGACCTGCGGTCGGCGTCAGAGTGACAGCCACCTGCCAGCCGCGTTGCATCGCTGGCTCAACCAGGCCGGTGCGCAGCGCCTCTACGCCTCCGGCAGCCGACCCGACGACTCCGAGCACTCCACGCTTGCCTGAACTCACTGCACCGCCCTGCACCGTTGAGCCATCACGAACACTTCGGACGATCGCGAGCCGCCGGTGACTGGTGATTGCTTGATGAGATCCCGCAGCGTCTCGCGAACCCTCGGATTGTTGCGCACGAGCTGCGGAGATGTGCGCTCAGCAGTACGCAGTTCCGCGAACGCCTCATCGCCTTGTCCGCTGAGCGACAGGGCGCGCGCGAAGTCGATACGGTGCGACACGCTGCGTTCCTGCGGCATGTGGTCGACGTTGATCCGACCGTGTTCCACCACGTACGACACGTTGTCGAGGTCCAGCTCAACCGACAGACGGTGAAGCAGGACGTTCGTGGGGCCGAAGCCGGTCTGCCAGTAGTTCTCATCCGAGCCAAGGTCATCCGCGAGTTCCTCGGCTCGATCCAACAGGCGGGTTGCGGTGGGCCGGTCCTGGTGGCGTGCCGCTGCGACAGCCGCCCGCAGGTGGATCATCCCCAGCAGACTCAGCGCCGCAGGGTCGTTGTCGGTCACCCGAGACGAGAGCCAAGCGGCGGCCGTGTCGCCTAGTTCCAACGCGTCGTTGTACCGGCCATTGGCCAGCAGGGCGTGCGTGCCGGACCGTGCGGCGGACGCCAGGACGAGCGGGTCGTCAGACTCGTCTGCGGCACGCATCGCGCGCTCGGCAGCGAGCCACGAGATATCCGATTCGCCGACCTTGGCGAGGGTCGTCGCTGCGAGGTGGTGGGTACGGGCTGACACCGCCCAACAGTCGCTACGGTCGTCACCGTGGCGAGCCGCTCGCTCCTCCAGCTCCTGAGCTGTCTGTAGAAGGGCCGGAAGAGCCGTGATGACGCTGCCGAGCCGGCCGCCCTGATAGTCGTTCCATGCCTGCTCCACACGCACGGCGACAGGGGCAGGTGTAGGAAGTTGCACCTCGGCTTCCGGACCGAAGAGCAAGCGTGACAGCCGACGCGGGCTCATGAGCGCGTCGCGTACGGCCGGCACGTCGTCCTGGTGCCTCTCGTCCTCCATGAGCACGGTCTGACCGAGCAGGTCCCCGAGAGGGACGCGCAGGATGCGCGACAGTTCCGCCAGCATGTCGATACGGGGCGGCTTCCTACGTCCTGTCTCGATCTTGGCCAACCAGTCGGTACTTCGTCCGACCAGTCCGGCCAAGACCTCTTGCGTGTAGCCACGGCGCTTGCGGTAGAACGCGATCCGCTCGCCGATGCTGAGGTGATCTCCGAGACCACGCATTGCCTGCTGCCTCCTGCTGGTTGGGGGCCAGTTTCACGGTACAGAGCCAGTGATGATGGGGGTAGTTGGCCTTGTTCACCACCAGCGCCAGCACCAGCGTGAAGGACCCATAGCAAAGAGACCCGGACACAATGTCCGGGTCTCTGATCTCGTGTTTTTGCGGATCTACTAGATCCAAATGTCAAGAGCGGATCCAAATTCCCCGCCCGTCGTCTTGCGTAGATTGGCGTGACCGATAGCTGTTCCGATGGCCGTGTTGCTGCAATTTTGAAGTGTTCTCTCCTGGTATGCGTCTATCACTTCTCCCAGCGCAGCACTATGCTTCCGCATTTCACTGAGAATTACATCTCCGTCTACGGGGCGAGCGCTAAGTGTGCGCTGCAAGAGCTCTTCGTATTCAAGAAGATCACTGTCTGACAGCAGAGCATGCAGACCCTCACTGTCAACCGCGTTAATCTGGAATTTTGCGGGATCTCTAAGACTTCTGATTACCGCGCGAGTTCCTTTCAGCTTGTTTATGATGAACTCTGGCCCGTCTTCTGCTGCTCCGCTCGGCCCACTTGGTGCCGAGCTGATATCGACACCTTGAAAAAAGAGTCCCGGGTAAGTCCTCTGTAGGACCTGGGGGATTGGAGCTGATCCCATTGAGATTGTGATGCATCCGAGTGCCGCCAGGTACTGAACGTCCGAGCCTGAAAGGCGCACCATATCGTCCCTCATAGGATCTAGGTAGCGAGAGAGATGCTGGTATACCTGCTCATAGTGGCCAACCTGGAGAATCCTGAGCTGCTTGAAGACAAAAAGAGCACTTAGTGCTGCAAATTGACTCCTAGTGAGTTTCTGCGCCGTTGAAATCGCGGCACTCAGGGCGAGGCTGACGGTGGTTCTACCTGTTCTTGCGGTTCGATCCACCAAAATATCTACAAGCACCTCGCCGAGGTCTCTATCGCCGCTTCGTGCGAAACCTGCCTGCGCCTCTAGTATGTCTGACTGTACGCCCGGATCTTCGATGTTCTCGACTGCCTCGGGCTCCCTCTCGTGGAGTTCACTCAAGTAGTTCAGAGTGAATTCATCAGCCCGTTCAATCGCTATACGATGTGCATTCTGTGACAGCTTTGCGAAATTTTCTTTGAAGACGTCCATGGCAATAGCTTTGGCGTCGTCGTAGCTTACGCCGAACTGCGCTACTTGTGCTTGGATATTTGTCGAGCTGTCGCCGCCGCGCTGCTTCTGTCGCCAGATCAATGGTACCTGCCAATACTTTTTCTGTTGGTGCAGCAGTCCCCGCTTGGTTATATTTGCCAAGGTGGCATACTTGCCGCTTCGAGGCACATGGTCTGTGTCAGTTGGTGCATACATGCGGCTGGCGATCCGATCTCAGCTACTCGCACTCATACCGCCGCCCGTTCTAGCTGATCCAAGTACCGATGTCACCCGGGAACCCCTTGCCGTAAAGTTGGCCACAATACGAGTGGGCAATAGCAATACCTGAAATCGTGAGCTCCAGACGCGACATTCCGAGCTGCGTCCATTTTCGAACCAGCTCTCTCCCGTGGGGGACGGCTTGTGCGAGGTCGTTAATGATCTCGGTATTGCCAATGAGATCTGATTTCATCAGTGAAACGAGGGTTTCCGTGTCGGCCGACTGGAGGCCGGCTTTCTTCGCTAGCTCGCGAGCCTCTTCCTCGGTCTGAGCATTAACTTCAAATGGTCCGGGGCCACGCTCAGATGGAACGAGGAGGGGCTCCTCTGATTCAACCTTCAGAAACTCTGATATCTCACGGCGTGATCGTAATTGCCCCCTCTGTAATAGGCCGGGGCTGCCATCCTTGATGGCCTTGATAACACTGACGGGCTCGATGTCATGGATTGCACAGCCGGTCGCCAGTAAGTACTTCGCGTCAGAGCTAGAGAAGTCCAAGTCTTTGACTAGGGGAGGGAGGTGGATTCCCCACGAGTCACGCAGCTCCTTATAGCTCCTGGTTCGATAAGTAACGTTGCGGAAGTAGAAGAGAAGGCTGACCAATCTCAAGTGGCGCAGTGTCAACTTCTGGGCAACGCGGATCGCCTCATCAAAAGCGAGTTGTTTGATGTCTCGGTTGATCACGCCGGTACGCTGAACAAGCAACTCTACGAGAATTATCCCCAAATCCTCATCGCCGCTACGTGCGAACCCGCATTGCGCCTCCATGACGGCCGACTGGACACCGGGATCCTTGATATTTTCAAGAAGACACGGATCTGTTCCGACTATTTCGGCGAGATAATTAACTGTGAACTCTTCGAAGCGCTCCTTGGCGAGCTCGTACGCCTCCCGTGAGTAACTGGAAAACCTCTCCTCGAATAGCCTGCCGCAAATATGTTCTACATCTGCGACCCCAACACCAATGCTGATATTCTCCGCTTGAATTAGAGCACTGTTGCTTCCCGCGCTCTGCTTTAGCCATTTCTTCAATTAACGACCCATTCTGTTATCATTGCCGAATTTAATATCACCCGAAGCTTGAATGTTCGTTGAATTATCGCCACTTCTCTGGCTCATCCGGGTGGTCGCGGCAGGTCCCGATCGGGCGCCGCCTCGCGCTTCCATTGTCGAATAGACAGAAACTCCAAGGCCGAGAACTGTGACAAAGAACCCTGCGATGCCTGTCACCTGGTTTGCCTTGTCTAGTCCAATGTTGATCAGGTACGCCCCGAACCCTGCCAGGGCCACGCCGGTCACGACCAGTGAAATCCATACATTCCGCCGTTGTTGTGGTGTCACAACGACATTGTGGACGTGCCGAGGTCCGAGTGAGGCTGGTACTCAGAAACTGAGCAAGTCAGGGGGCGACCTGAGCAAGGCCACAAGGCGGCTGGGCACGCTTGGGGGCAGGGTTTGCCGGGCCGTCTGTGGGCCGTCGAAGGGCGGCCCAAGGTGACCAACGACGGCCAATGACGACCGCTCGGCACCCGGCCAACCCTGCGCTGACGGCGATCACGCGAGGTCGCCGCGAGCCGTCGTCACTTCCTGCGCAACAAGAAGTCCGAGTGGGAGGAGTACCGCTCGGAGGTCACCGCGTTCGAGCTGCGGAAGAACCTGCCGGTGCTGTAGGGCCGCGCGGCGTCACGGGGGGCTGCCGGGTCGTGTCCCTCGTGGTGGTGGGAGCCGGTCACGGCCTGCCAGCCCCGCTTCGGAGCCGATCCGTGACCTGGGGATTCCGCCGCATTGCTCGGCTACGCCACGAGAGGGGACACCATCGCTGCCGGCACGGGTGCTGCGAGGTGTCCGGCCCGGCGGCCGCCATGGCCGTAACTCGGCCGTCGGCGGGCCGAGTTGACGGTACGACGCCGGGGTGACTCTCCGGCGCGGTCCGGCTACGGTCGGTCGTTCGCGTCCCCCGGGCCGTCGTGGATGCGCCGAGATACGCTGGGACAAAGGTGTTCTGCCCTCCCGGCCCCACCGGTCCCCGCCGTGACGGGCGGGGCGATCGTCCCGCGTGGGCCGGTCCTCCGTAGGTCGGTTCTCATGGACCTCAACACCATCACCCACGTAGTCCGGCGGCCCTCCGAACAGCCGGGCGCGGACTGGCGTGAGGGGGACGCCTGGCTCGCCGGGGGCACCTGGCTCTATTCCGTGGAGCAACCGGACCTGAGCCGGCTGATCGACCTGACCGCGCTGCGCTGGGAGCCCCTCGTCCAGAGCGAGCAGGGCCTGGAGATCGGTGCCACCTGCACCATCCGTGACCTGTACGCCCAGACCTGGCCCCTGGACTGGACGGCGGGCATCCTCTTCCACGCGGCCTGCGAGGCCTTCCTGTCCTCGTTCAAGGTCTGGAACGCGGCGACCGTCGGCGGCAACATCTGCATGGCCCTGCCCGCAGGTCCGATGATCACGCTGGCCGTGGCGCTGGAGGCGCGCTGCGAACTGTGGGCTCCCGACGGCTCCCGGCGCTTCGTCGACGCCCTCGACTTCGTCACGGGCGAGCACCGCAACATCCTCACGCCCGGCGAGATCCTGCGCCGCGTCACCCTTCCCGCACACGCGCTGCGCAGACGCACCGCGCACCGCCGCTTCAGTCTGACCCGGCTCGGCCGTTCGACGGTGTTCCTCGTCGGCACCCAGGGACGGGGCGGGACCGACCTGTCGCTCACCCTCACCGCCGGCACCACCCGGCCCGTCCGCCTCGACTTCGCCTCCGTACCCGATGCCCGGACCCTGCGCCGCCGCATCGACGCCCTGCCGGCCGACCTCTGGTTCGCCGACGCCAACGGCACCCCCGAGCACCGCCGCCATCTGACGTACCACTTCGCCGAGGAGATCCGCCGCGAGCTCACGGCTGGGGACCTGCCATGACCTTCCTCGTGAACGGCCGGACGTTCGACCGGGAACCGGCCCCCGGCCAGTGCCTGCGCACCTTCCTGCGCGAACTCGGCCACTTCGGCGTCAAGAAGGGGTGCGACGCGGGCGACTGCGGAGCCTGCACGGTATGGCTGGACGGCGACCCCGTGCACAGCTGCATCACCCCCGCGTTCCGGGCGGACGGCCGTGCGGTGACCACGATCGAGGGCCTCGGGCGGCCCGGCGCACCGCATCCCGTGCAGCAGCGCTTCGAGGACGCCCCGGGATTCCAGTGCGGCTTCTGCACCGCCGGGATGATCATGACGTCGGCCACCTTCACCGAGGAACAGAAGGCCGATCTGCCCCGGTCGCTGAAGGGCAACCTCTGCCGCTGCACCGGCTACCGGGCGATCGAGGACGCCGTGAAGGGCGTCGGCGCGGTGGAGACGGCCACGCCCGGCAAGACCGTCGGGACGAGCGTCGGCGCGCCCGCGGGCCACGACGTGGTCACCGGCCACGCCGAGTTCACGATGGACACGCACATCGACGGCATGCTGCACCTCAAGGTGCTGCACTCGCCCCACGCGCACGCCCGGATCGTCTCGATCGACAAGAGCGCCGCGCTCGCGGTGCCCGGCGTGCACCGCGTCTACACCTGGCAGGACGTGCCCCGTAAACGCTTCACCACGGCGATCCACACCGACCACCTGGTCGACCCGGACGACACCCTCGTCCTCGACGACACGGTCCGCTTCGCCGGCCAGCGCGTCGCCGCGGTCCTGGCCGACACGGTCGGCGCGGCGGAGGAGGGCTGCCGGCGCCTGGCCGTGGAGTACGAGGTGCTGCCGGCGGTGTTCGACCCCGAGGCGGCGATGGCCGACGGCGCGCCCCGACTGCACGGCTGCGACGACCCGTTCGTCCGCGACCCCGAGCACAACATCCTGCTCGAACTGCACTCCCACGTCGGCGACGTCGACGCCGGCTTCGCCCAGGCCGACGTGGTCCACGAGGGCACGTACGTCTCACCGCGGGTGCAGCACGCCCACCTGGAGACCCACGGCGCGATCGCCTGGCTTCAGGACGGCCGGCTGAACGTCCGCACCAGTTCGCAGTCGCCGTCGATCGCCAAGGTCAAACTGGAGTACCTCTTCGCGCTGCGGCCCGACCAGGTGCGGGTGTTCTGCGCACGCGTCGGCGGCGGATTCGGCGGCAAACAGGAGGTGATAGCGGAGGACCTGGTCGCGCTCGCCACCCTCGACACCGGGCGGCCCAGCTGCCTGGAGTACACCCGCGAGGAGGAGTTCACCACGGCCTCGCCGCGGCACCCGATGACCCTCACGGTCAAGCTCGGCGCGAAGGCGGACGGCACGCTCACCGCCGTCCAGGTGCGCAACGTGTCCAACACGGGCGCCTACGGCAACCACGGCGGCGAGACGCTGTACGCGGGCGGCGCCGCCGTCATGGTCTACCGCTGCCCCAACAAGAGGTACGACGCCTACTCCGTCTACACGAACACCGTGCCGAGCGGCGCCCTGCGCGGTTACGGGATGACCCAGCCGGCGTTCGCCGTCGAGTCGGCGATGGACGAACTGGCCCGTGCCCTGCACCTCGACCCGCTCGAACTGCGCCGGCGCAACATCGTGCGGCCGGGCGAGCCCCTGGTCGCCCTGCACGACGGCCCCGACGACGTGGTCTTCACCGAGGACGGCCTCGCGCGGTGCATCGACCTGGTGGGCGACGCCCTGGCCCGTACGGCCGACCAGCGGCCCCCCGGCCCCGAGTGGCTCGTCGGAACCGGCGTGGCGAGCTCCCTGCACGAGACCGCGCCTCCGACCGAGCACCTCTCCGAGGCCTGGGTGACGCTCGGCGACGACCTCGTCTACGAACTGGCCGTGGGAACGGTCGAGTTCGGGGAGGGCACCTCCACCGCCCATGTCCAGCTCGCGGCCGGTCAGCTGCGCACGACACCGGCGCGCATCCGTCTGGTGCAGTCCGACACCGACCGCACCGGATTCGACACCGGCGCCTTCGCGAGCGCGGGCCTGTCCGTGGCCGGCAACGCCGTGCTGCGCGCCGCCGGTGCCGTACGCGACCGCATCCTGGAGTTCGCCGCGGCGCACACGGGCGTGCACGTCGTGCTGTGCTCCATGGACGACGACGGGGTCGTCTGCGGGGACCGGCGGGTGTCGCTGGCCGAGCTCGTCGCGGCGGCACGCGCGCGCGGCATCCGGTTCACCGCCGCCCGCAAGGCCTACGGCTCGCCCCGCAGCGTCACTTCCAACACCCAGGGGTTCCGGGTCGCCGTGCACCGGGTGACGGGGGAGATACGGATCCTGTACAGCGTGCAGGCGGCGGACGCCGGAGTGGTGATCAACCCCGCTCAGGTCCGCGGGCAGGTGGAGGGCGGGGTCGCCCAGGGCATCGGCTTCGCACTCACCGAGAACCACCACGTCGACGACCACGGCGTCATGACCAACCCCAGCCTGCGCAACTACCGCATCCCCACCTACGCCGACGTCCCCCGCACCGAGGTCATCCTGGTCGGTTCGGCGGACTCGGTGGGGCCGCTGCACGCCAAGGGCATGGCGGAGTGCTGCATCAACCCGGTGGCCCCCGCGCTGGCCAACGCCGTCCACGACGCGACCGGCGTCCGCTACCGCGCGCTGCCGCTCACCCCGGAACGGATCTACGGCCGACTCCAGGCACAGCAGTCGGTGGCGGCGGGCCGAGCACCATGAACACCGCGAAGAACGCGGCCGCCGCGGCCACGGCGATCATCGGTCAGAAGGTCCTGCCCGGGGCTGAGGAGGACTTCGCGTCCTGGCAGGCGGACCTCAACACCGCGGCCGCCTCCTACCCCGGCTTCCTCGGCGCCGAGACCTCCCCGCCGACACCGCTGCAACCCGACTGGGTCGTCGTGTACCGCTTCGACTCGGTGCCGCATCTGCAGACGTGGATCAACAGCGCGACCCGGCAGACGTATCTCGACTCCGGTGCCCCGTACTTCGACGGCCCGGCGACCCAGCAGGTGGTCAGCAGCGGCACCCGGACCCCCGACCCCCTCGTGACCGTGGTGGTCACCCACCGGGTCGCCCCGCGTCACGTCGAGGAGTTCCTCGACTGGCAGCACCGCATGACACAGGAGGAGAGCACGTTCGAGGGGTTCCGCGGGACCGAGCTGTTCCGCCCCGTCGAGGGCCTCCAGGAGGAATGGACCACCCTGTACCGCTACGACAGCGCGGAGCACCTCGACGCCTGGCTGACGTCACCCGAGCGGCAGCGGATCCTGGCCGAGGGCGGGAAGTTCGACGACTTCCGGCTGCGCACGATCGACAACTCCTTCGGCAGCTGGTTCGCCTTCGAGGGCGGCGGCAAGCAGACACCGCCGCCGCCCTCCGGGACGAAGACCTCGCTCGCCGTCTGGGTCGGCCTCTACCCGACCGTCGTGTTCCTGACGCTCGCCCTGTTCCCGCTGCACCTGCCGCTCTGGATCGGCCTGCTCGTGGGCAACCTGCTGTCGAGCTTCCTCATGAGCTTCCTCACGATGCCCTACTACGTGAACCCGCTGCTCGGCCGCTGGCTGCGCCACCCCGCGGCCGAGCCGTCGCGCGGAGCCGACATCCGCGGCCTGGGCATCGTCGCGACGGCGATGGTCTTCTGGGCCGCCGTCTTCTACCTGGTCACCGTCAGGTTCTGGACGCTGCCCTGACCGGGGCACTCACTTCGGGAACGCGGCGGACAGCGCGGCGGAGGCGATCCGGCGCGGCGCACCGGAGCCGTCCGCGGGGACGGTGTAGAGGTCGGCGCCGTAGTCGCCCGGCAGCGCGTACACGAGCGTGCGCCCGTCGCGCCACACCACCTGGTCGTCCACGCTCCTCGGCTCGGCGAGCGCGGTCTCCTTCATCGTCCGCAGATCGAGGACGTACAGATGCCAGGGGGCGTCCTTGGGCAGCCCCTCGACCCGTTTCTTGTAGGCGATGCGCGTACCGTCCGGCGACAGCGACGGGCACTCCACGTTCGTGCGCAGGGCCGTGACCGTACGGGTGCGCAGGTCGCCCCGGACCAGATAGGTGCTCCCACCCGTCGCCAGCGTGGCGTAGAAGGTGCGGTCGTCCGCCGCGAACGTGACGCCCCAGAAGTTGGCGTCGGCCGCCCGGTACGGCCGCCCGTC
This sequence comes from Streptomyces sp. MUSC 14, assembly GCF_001866675.1. NCBI lineage: Bacteria > Bacillati > Actinomycetota > Actinomycetes > Kitasatosporales > Streptomycetaceae > Streptomyces > Streptomyces sp. MUSC 14. Next base: position 55,388 of record NZ_MLYN01000007.1, on the reverse strand, counting down.
CTTGACGATCCGGAAGTCCTCCAGCGACGGGATCAGCTCACCGCTGCGCGTGTCCACGATGGCCGCGCGCGTGGAGAAGTTCGTACCGGCATAGCTGTCACCGCCCACGAACGCGGTCCAGGCCGCGAAGTGACCGGTCGGCGAGACCCGCGCCCGCGACGGAATGCCCGGGACGTCGTACCGGTGCACCGTCCGCAGCCGCGCGTCCAGGATCACCGCCCGGTACGTGTCCGACACCGGACCGTGCACGGCCTGCAGGCACACGCCCACCCCCGAAGCGGCGTCAAAACGCAGGCACTTGACGCCGGAGGCGGTGCGCGCCCCGCCCGGATCGTCCGCCGGAACGGACGTCAGCTCGTCCCGGTGCGGCCCCCACGCCATGTTCCGGAAGACCATCCGCCCGCTCCCGGTCAACGTGACCGTCCCCGATGTGACTCGCGGCCCGCCCGCCTGGACCTGGTCACGGCGCTCGGCCCGGGCCGAGGCGTGCAGGACGGAGGCCACCCCGATCGCGGCCAGCACGGCGACGGCCGAGACCAGGACCAGGATGCGGTTGCGTACGCTCATGCGGTGGTCACCGTCCCCTTCGGACGCACGGTCAGGGAGAACACGGCACAGCCGACCAGAGCCATCGCCGCCCCGGACAGCGCCGCCCGGTCGCCCCACACCGTCCAGGCCGCCCCGAACAGCAGCGAGCAGGCGAACCGGGCCATCGCCTGCCCGGTCTGCACGAGCGCCAGCCCGGACGAGCGCAGCGCCTCCGGCACCCCGTCCGAGGCCGCCGCCATCAGCACGCCGTCCGTGGCCGCGTAGAAGGTGCCGTGCAGGGCGAGGACGACGTACGGCAGCCCGGTGCCGTGCCACGACGTGAGCAGAAGCGCGTACGCGACGAGCAACGCCCCGTGCCCGCCCAGGAACACGGCCCACCTCCCCACCCGGTCCGCGAGCCGGCCGAGCGGGATCGCCAGCAGCAGGAACGCGCCGGCCGTACCGAGCGGCAGCAACGCGAACCACCGGTCGGGGACGCCCAGCCGCCGCTGGAGCAGCAGATACACGAACGAGTCGCTGACCGTCGCCAGACCGAGCAGCAGCGCACACACGGTGATCCGGCGCAGGTCACGGCGCCCCAGCAGCCGCAGGGCGGCCGTCAGCGTGGGCCGCTCACCAGGGACCGCGCCACCGCCGTCCCCCCGCCCGCCCGGCACGAACAGCACCAGCACCAGCACGCCGAGCACGGCCACACAGAAACTGACGGTGAACACGGCGTCGTACCCGTCCACGGTCGCCCGCAGGATCAGGAACGCCACCAGCGGTCCGAGCAGCGCACCCGCCGTGTCCATGGCCCGGTGCACCCCGAACGCCCGCCCCCGCGCCTCCGGCGTACTGGACAACGAGATCAGGGCATCCCTCGGCGCCGTCCGCAGCCCCTTACCCGTCCGGTCGGCGGCGAGCACCAGCCCGATCGGCGTCAGCGAGTGGGCGACCAGCAACAGCGGCTTGCACAGGGCGGAGACGGCGTACCCGACCCCGGCGACCCACTTGTGCCGCCCGCCGCCCCGGTCCGCCAGATGCCCGCCCACGAGCCGGACGAGCGCCGAGAAACCGTTGTAGATGCCGTCCAGCAGGCCGAAGCCCAGCGGCGACAGCCCGAGCCCCGTCACCAGGTACAACGGCAGCACGGCCGTGACCATCTCGGACGACACGTCCGTGACGAGACTGACGGCACCCAGGGCGAGGACGGCGGGAGCGACCACGCCCCGGCGCCGCCCGGCCGGAGGCCGGACGGCGCCGTCAGCGGACGTCTGCGTTGCGCGGCTGTCCGCTACGTACACGTCAGGACGCCCAGATACCGGTGATGTCCTGCGCGGAGGAGGCGTTGCCCGCGTGCGTGCTCAGCCCCTGCGTGTCCTCCAGGGTGCGCAGCAGGTCGTAGTGGTCGTACGTCGTGGAACTGGACGACCCGGCCGTGACCGGCTGCCCGTACAGAACCGTCGGGATGCGGTTGCCGCTGAGCGAGTTGTCCTCGTCGAACGTGACGACGAGCAGGCTGTTGTGGGTCTTGGCCCACGTGGCGTACGCGCCGAGGTTGTTCTTCAGCCAGGTGTCACCGGTGGCCACCGAGCAGTCGTGCATGTCGCTGCACAGGTTCGGCGTCACGAACGACAGCTGCGGCAGTGTCGAGTAGTCGGTCGGGAACTGCGCGAACGTCTTCGCGCTGGAGGTCGGCACGTTGCTGAAGCCGAACCACGGGTTGTGCTTGCGCGCGTACTTGCCGCTGCTGCAGGTGGTCGAACCCTGGCTGGGCAGTGACTCGTTGTAGCTGGCCCAGCTGCGCCCGGCGTCGATCAGCTCGGACGCCAGGTTCGGGGCGGACGAGAACCCCGGGGTGTAGCAGCTGTCGTCCGTGATCCCCTGTGTGTCACCGGAGAACAGGGCGAAGTAGTTCGGCTGGCTCGGGTGGGTCTCGGCGTGCGCCTGCGTCAGATTGGCACCTCCCGACACCAGCGAGTTGATGTACGGAGCGCTGGAGGAACCGATGACCTGGCTGTACGCATGGTTCTCAAGGACCACGACGATCACGTGATCCGGGCTCGGGACGGCGCTCGCGGCGTGCGCGGACGCGCCACCGAGCCCGGCCCACAGCCCGACCGCTGCCGCGGCGAAGGCGGTTGCCGACGCCACGACCGTACGGGCACGGCGGTAGACGGAACTGCCGGACACATCAACCTCCGGGTGGGGGGAAGGAACGGGGTTGGCGGTGCGGACAGAGCATGCACACGCCAACATTCCCCCACCCCAAGCCCCCCAACCCAGACGGTGAAGACCGGATGAACGCCTGATGCGACCACCACCGGTACCGACCGGTGGACCGCGCACAACGATGGCCACCTCTGCCACCTCCGCCCGGGCCGCCCACCCCCCGCATCCGGCTAGGCTCAGTCCAGGACGACCGAGATCCCAGGGGAGGCCGAGCATGACGCCGGGCCGCAGGAGCAGCACCTTCACCCGCCTGCTACGACACGGCTTCACCGACCCCTCCGCCGCCGAGCGCCTCCTCGACGGCCCCGAACTGGCCCCCGTCCGCAACGACCCCGTCCTCCTCGCGGCCCTGGGCGCCACCGCCGACCCGGACCTGGCCCTGCACGGCCTCGTCCGCCTCGTGGAGGCCCAGCCCACCCCCACGGACCACCGCGAACTCCTCGACACCCTCATCGCGGCCAAACCCCTCCGCGACCGTCTCCTGGGCGTCCTCGGCGCCTCCACCGCCCTCACCGACCACCTCGCCCGCCACCCCGCCGACTGGCAGGCCCTGGTCACCTACGAGCCGCACGACCTCCACCCCGGCCTCGCGGAGTTCGAGCGCGGCCTGGCCGAGGCCGCCGACCCGGTCTCGCTCCGCGTGGCCTACCGCCGCTGCCTGCTCTCCATCGCCGCCCGCGACGTCTGCGGCACCACCGACGTGGCCCAGACGGCGGCCGAACTCGCGGACCTCGCGTCCGCCACCCTGCGCACCGCCCTGGCCATGGCACAGGCGGACGCCCCCGAGGACGCCGCGGCCTGCCGCCTGGCGGTGATCGCGATGGGCAAGTGCGGCGGCCACGAACTGAACTACGTCTCCGACGTGGACGTGATCTTCGTGGCGGAGGCGACGGAGTCCGCCACCGAGGCCAAGGCCCTCACCGCCGCCACCCGCCTCGCCTCGCACCTCATGCGCATCTGCTCGGAGACCACGGTCGAGGGCTCCATCTGGCCGGTGGACGCCAACCTCCGCCCCGAGGGCCGCAACGGCCCCCTCGTCCGCACTCTCTCCTCCCACCTCGCCTACTACCAACGCTGGGCGAAGACCTGGGAGTTCCAGGCCCTGCTCAAGGCCCGCCCGGTCGCCGGCGACGCCACCCTCGGCCGGGCCTACGTCGACGCGCTCGAACCCCTGGTCTGGCAGGCCGCCGAACGCGAGAACTTCGTACCGGACGTCCAGAAGATGCGCCGCCGCGTCATCGACAACATCCCCGCCTCCGAGATCGACCGGGAACTCAAACTCGGCCCCGGCGGCCTGCGCGACGTCGAGTTCGCCGTCCAGCTCCTCCAGCTCGTCCACGGCCGCACCGACCAGTCCCTGCGCAGCGGCACCACCCTGGACGCCCTCCAGGCCCTGGCCGCCGGGGGCTACGTGGGCCGCGAGGACGCCGCCCGCCTGGACGAGGCGTACCGCTTCCTGCGCGCCATGGAGCACCGCATCCAGCTGTACCGCCTGCGCCGTACCCACCTCGTCCCCGTGGCCGAGGAGGACCAGCGCCGCCTCGGCCGCTCCCTCGGCCTGCGCACGGACCCCGTCGCGGAACTGAACCGCGAATGGAAGAGACACACCGGCGTCGTACGGCGCCTGCACGAGAAGCTCTTCTACCGCCCCCTCCTCGACGCCGTCGCCCAACTCGCCCCGGGCGAGGCCCGGCTGAGCGCCGTGGCCGCCCGCGAACGCCTCGTCGCCCTCGGCTACGCCGACCCGGCGGCGGCCCTGCGCCACCTGGAGGCCCTGGCCTCCGGCGTGACCCGCAAGGCGGCCATCCAGCGCACCCTCCTGCCCGTCCTCCTCGGCTGGTTCGCCGACTCGGCGGACCCGGACGCGGGCCTGCTGAACTTCCGCAAGGTCTCCGACGCACTCGGCAAGACCCCTTGGTACCTGCGCCTCCTGCGCGACGAGGGCGCGGCGGCGGAGAACCTCGCCCGGGTCCTCTCGGCGGGCCGCCTCGCCCCCGACCTCCTGATGCGCGCCCCCGAGGCGGTGGCCCTGCTGGGCGACGGCGACGGCACCGGCATGCCCGGAGCCGGCCTCACCCCCCGCGAGCGCACCCCTCTGGAGCAGGAGATCCTCGCGGCGGTGGGCCGTGCCGAGAACGCCGAGCAGGGCGTCACCGCCGCCCGCGGCGTACGCCGGCGCGAGCTGTTCCGTACGGCCGCCGCCGACATCGTCGGCTCCTACGGCACCGAGACCCGCCCGGCCGAGGCCGACCAGGGCGCCCTGGTGGACCGGGTCGGCGCGGCGGTCTCGGACCTCACCGCGGCCACCCTCGCCGGCACCCTGCGCGCCGTGGTGCGCGACGGCTGGGGCGACACGCTCCCGACCCGTTTCACGATGATAGGGATGGGCCGGTTCGGCGGTCACGAGCTGGGCTACGGCTCGGACGCCGACGTCCTCTTCGTCCACGAACCGCAGGACGGCGTGCCCGAGCACGAGGCCTCCGCCGCCGCGAACAAGGTGGTCGCCGAGATGCGCCGCCTGCTCCAGATCCCCAGCGCCGACCCGCCGCTGCTCATCGACGCCGACCTGCGCCCGGAGGGCAAGTCGGGCCCGCTGGTGCGCACGCTGAAGGCGTACGAGGCGTACTACCGCCGCTGGTCACTGGTCTGGGAGTCGCAGGCCCTGCTGCGCGCCGAGCCCGTCGCCGGGGACGAGGACCTCGGCCGGCGCTTCACCGAGCTCATCGACCCGCACCGCTACCCCCGCCACGGCCTGGCCGAGGACGCCGTCCGAGAGATCCGCCGGCTGAAGGCCCGCATGGAGTCCGAACGCCTGCCGCGCGGCGCCGACCCCAAGCTGCACACGAAGCTCGGCCCGGGCGGCCTGTCGGACGTCGAGTGGACCGTCCAGCTGCTCCAGCTCCGGCACGGCTGGGAACTGCCCGGCCTGCGCACCACCCGCACCCGCGAGGCCCTCGCCGCCGCCCGCGAGGCCGGGCTGCTGTCCGCCGAGGACACGGAGGTCCTGGACGAGGCATGGGTCCTGGCCACCCGGGTGCGCAACGCGGTGATGCTGGTCCGCGGCCGGGCGGGCGACACCTTCCCCACGGAGCCGCGCGAGCTGGCGGCGGTGGGCCGCTACCTGGGCTACGGCTCCGGTCACGCGGGGGACATGCTGGACGCGTACCGCCGTACGACGCGCCGGGCGCGCACCACCGTCGAGGAGCTGTTCTACGGCGACGGAACGTGACGATCGGCTGGTGCCGCGACCGAGTCCCCGACCGGCTCCGCCACGATCCGTGGCAGCCGGTGCGGCACCGCCCCGTACACGATCCGGGCCACCCCGAACCCGAAGCTCAGGCAGAGCACGCCGCCCACCGCGTCCAGCCAGAAGTGGTTGGCGGTGGAGACGATGACGAGCAGGGTCGTGGCCGGATACAGCAAACCCAGCACCCGCACCCACGGCACGGACGCCAGCGCGAAGATCGTCAGCCCGCACCACAGCGACCAGCCGATGTGCATCGACGGCATCGCGGCGTACTGGTTGGACATGTGCTTGAGGTCGCCGGAGGCCATCGAGCCCCAGGTGTGGTGCACCAGCACGGTGTCGACGAAGTGCCCGCCGCGCATCAGCCGGGGCGGTGCGAGCGGGAACAGGTAGTAACCGACCAGTGCCACACCCGTGGTCGCGAAGAGCGCCAGCCGCGCCGCCGCGTACCGCCCCGGATGCCGGCGGTACAGCCACACCAGCACTCCCAGCGTGATGATGAAGTGCAGTGTGGCGTAGTAGTAGTTCATCCCGATGATCAGCCAAGTCACCGAGTTCACGGCGTGGTTGACCGACTGCTCCACGGCGATGCCCAGAGCGTGCTCGACGCGCCAGATCCAGTCCGCGTTGCGCAGCGCCTCGGCCTTCTGCTCCGGGACGGCGTTGCGGATCAGTGAGTACGTCCAGTAACTCACCGCGATCAGAAGGATCTCGAACCAGAGCCGGGGCCGCCGGGACCGGCGCAACCCGCGGCGCGGACCCGGTGTGCCCTCGCCCGTGACCGCCCTCGGAACGGCCGCCTTTTCGCGACCTTCCGACTGCGTCACGGTCGAGTCACTCATAGGCATCAAGTCTGCCAGAAAAGGCTTCTCCGACAGATCATCCCAAGGTCGGGTCCGGACCGCACCTTCTACGACGTACGGAGGACGTTCGGCGCCGAAGCGGTCGAACCGCGCACCACCAGTTCCGGCATGAAGACGAACTCGCTGTGCGGCGCGGGCGTTCCGCCGACCTCCTCCAGCAGCGTGCGCACCGCGGCCTGCCCCATCGCCGGCACCGGCTTGCGCACGGTGGTCAGCGGCGGATCGGTGAACGCGATCAGCGGGGAGTCGTCGAAACCGACCACCGAGACGTCGCGCGGCACCTCCAGCCCCCGCTGCCGGGCGGCCCGTATGGCACCGAGCGCCATCATGTCGCTCGCGCACACCACGGCCGTGCAACCGCGGTCGATGAGAGCGCTCGCCGCCGCCTGACCGCCCTCCAGGGTGTACAGCGAGTGCTGGATCAGCTCCGCCTCGACCGTACCGGCGTCCAGCCCCAGCTGGTCCTGCACGGCCCGCACGAACCCCTCGATCTTGCGCTGCACGGGCACGAACCGCTTCGGCCCGAGCGCCAGCCCGATCCGGGTGTGGCCCAGCGACACCAGGTGGGTCACCGCGAGCGTCATCGCGGCCCGGTCGTCGGGGGAGATGAAGGGCGCCTGCACCTTCGGCGAGAAGCCGTCCACCAGCACGAACGGCACGCCCTGCGCCCGCAGCCGCTCGTAGCGCTGCATGTCGGCGGTGGTGTCCGCGTGCAGCCCGGAGACGTAGATGATCCCGGCGACCCCGCGGTCCACCAGCATCTCGGTCAGCTCGTCCTCGGTCGACCCGCCGGGGGTCTGCGTGGCGAGCACCGGTGTGTAGCCCTGGCGGGTCAGCGCCTGGCCGATGACCTGGGCCAGGGCCGGGAATATCGGGTTCTCCAGCTCGGGGGTGATCAGACCGACCAGCCCCTCGCTGCGCTGCCGCAGCCGCACCGGGCGCTCGTAGCCGAGGACGTCCAGCGCGGCCAGCACGGACTGACGGGTGGTGGCGGCGACGCCCGGCTTCCCGTTGAGGACCCTGCTGACGGTCGCTTCGCTCACCCCCGCCTGCGCAGCGATATCGGCAAGCCGTGTGGTCACGGCACTGGACTGTACCGGTCGTATGACGCCTTGCCCACCAGCCGGACGCCGGGCACGGGCGGCCTGCCGGCCCCGTGCGGATTGCTGTGCCATGGGCACTCCTCGTCCTTCTGTCGGCCTGGTGATGGCAAGAGCTTGCAGAGTCTTGCACAAGCACCACTCGTCTGCTGAGCGGTCACAACAGGGTAACCATCGTGTTCCCTTGCACTTTTTTTCTGCAAGGTCTTTCGCAACGCTTACATCGCTGTTACGTTCCCAGTCGCCCGGCCGCGGCAACGGCGCAGTCGGCACCACACGGGCCTCAACCCCTCAAGGAGAACTCATGCGGCGTGGCATAGCGGCCTCCGCGCTGGTGGCGTCCTTCGCCCTCGCGGCGACGGCCTGCGGCGGGAGCAGCGACAGCGGTAGCGGTGGCAAGGCCGGCGGGCCGGTCACCATCACCTGGTGGGACACCTCCAACGCCACGAACGAGGCACCGACGTACCAGGCCCTGGTCCAGCAGTTCGAGGCCCAGAACAAGAACATCAAGGTCAAGTACGTCAACGTGCCCTTCGACCAGGCGCAGAACAAGTTCGACACCGCGGCCGGCTCCAAGGGCGCCCCGGACATCCTGCGCTCCGAGGTCGGCTGGACCCCGGCCTTCGCGAAGAAGGGCTACTTCCTGCCGCTGGACGGCACCGAGGCCCTCTCCGAGCAGAGCAGCTTCGAGCCGAACCTGATCAAGCAGGCGCAGTACGAGGGCAAGACCTACGGCGTCCCGCTGGTCACCGACACCCTCGCGCTCGTCTACAACAAGGCGCTCTTCAAGAAGGCCGGCATCACCGAGGCCCCCAAGACCTGGGACGAGCTGAAGTCGGACGCCGCCAAGGTCAAGGACAAGACCGGCGCCGACGGCTACTGGGGCTCCACCCAGGCCTACTACGGCGAGCCGTTCCTCTACGGCGAGGGCACCGACACCGTCGACGCCGCCGCGAAGAAGATCACCGTCGACTCGGCCGCCGCGAAGAAGGCCTACGGCACCTGGCTGAGCCTGTTCTCCGGCAAGGGCCTGCACAAGGCCGACACCACCGCCGACGCCTACGCCCATATCTCGGACGCGTTCGTCAACGGCAAGGTCGCCGCGATCCTCCAGGGTCCGTGGGAGATCACGAACTTCTACAAGGGCAGCGCCTTCAAGGACAAGTCCAACCTCGGCATCGCCGTCGTCCCGGCCGGCTCCACCGGCAAGGCGGGCGCCCCGACCGGCGGCCACAACCTCTCGGTCTACGCCGGCTCCGACAAGGCCCACCAGGACGCGGCCCTGAAGTTCGTGAAGTTCATGACCTCGGCGAAGTCCCAGGAGGCCATCGCCCTGAAGAACTCCACCCTGCCCACCCGCAGCGACGCCTACACCGCCCAGGTCAAGTCCGACCCCGGGATCGCCGGTTACCAGGGTGTCCTCTCCGCCGCCCAGCCGCGCCCGGCGCTGCCCGAGTACAGCAGCCTGTGGACCCCGCTCGACCAGGAACTGCCGAAGATCGCCGACGGCAAGGAGTCGCTGGACCAGGGTCTGGGCAACGCCCAGCTGGCCATCGCCAAGCTGGTGCCCGACTTCAGCAAGTAAGCCCGCGTGGCCGCCGGGTCCTCCGTCGAGGGGGGAAGGACCCGGCGGTCACCGCCCTGTGCCCGGCCCACCCTCCTTGAACTCTGAAGGTGTCGAACCATGACAGTCGCCATCGACCGCGCGACCGGCAAGCGCCGCGGTGACCGCGCGCCTCGGCCCGGGCTGGGGCAGCGCATCAGACACGGCTACCAGAAGTACTGGTACGCCTACGCGATGATCGCCCCGGTGGTCCTCGTGCTCGCCGGCATCGTCGCCTACCCGCTGATCCGCGGCGTCTACCTCACCCTCACCGACGCCAACAGCCTCAACTCGGCGCGCACGATCGGCGTCAACCACATCGCGGCCACCTACAAGTTCGTCGGCCTGGACAACTACAAGGACATCCTGTTCGGCCCGACGGCGTACGACCGCTTCTGGTCGCACTTCCTGTGGACCGTCTTCTGGACGGCCGCCTGCGTGTTCCTGCACTACACGATCGGCCTCGGCCTCGCGCTCATGCTCAACCAGAAGCTGCGCGGCCGCACCTTCTACCGGCTGGTCCTCGTCCTGCCCTGGGCCGTGCCGACCTTCGTCACCGTCTTCTCCTGGCGGATCATGCTCGCCGACTCCGGCGTGCTCAACCAGGTCCTGCACTCCCTGCACCTGCCCCAGCCGCAGTGGCTGGAGGACACCTTCTGGCAGCGGTTCGCCGCGATCATGGTCAACACCTGGTGCGGCGTGCCGTTCATGATGCTCTCGCTGCTCGGCGGCCTGCAGTCCATCGACTCCACGCTCTACGAGGCGGCCGAGATGGACGGCGCGAGCGCCTGGCAGCGCTTCAGGCACGTCACCCTGCCGGGGCTGCGGTCCGTCAGCTCCACCGTCGTCCTGCTCGGCATCATCTGGACCTTCAACCAGTTCATCATCATCTTCCTGCTGTTCGGCCCCACCAGCGCGCCCGACACCCAGATCCTCGTGACCTGGGCCTACCAGCTGGGCTTCGGACAGCAGCCGCGGGACTTCGCCCAGTCCGCCGCGTACGGCGTGCTGCTGCTGTCGATCCTCGTCGTCTTCACCTCCTTCTACTTCCGCTGGCTGAAGCGCAATGACCAGCTCGCCGTCTGACGCCGCAGGAGCCGCCGCCATGAGCACCACGACCATCGAAGAGACTGTGGCCGCACCGGCCCCCGCCGCCGCACCGCCGCGCCGGGTGCGCCGGCGCGGGGAACGCGGCCCGCTCGGCGCCGCCCTGCTGCACGGCGGCCTCGCCGTGGCGGGCCTCGTCGCGCTCGCCCCGGTGGCCTGGCTGTGCTACCTCTCCCTCGGCCCGGACAAGGACGACTACCTCCACCCGGGCAGGATCGCGGGCAAGCTGTCGTTCTCCAACTACAGCTTCGTGCTCCGGCACACCGGCTTCTTCGACTGGTTCAAGTCGACGATGATCGTGGCCGTGGGCACCACCCTGATCGGTGTCCTCGTCGCCGCCACCACCGGCTACGCGGTCTCCCGGATGCGCTTTCCCGGCTACAAGCAGCTGATGTGGGTCCTGCTGCTCACGCAGGCCTTCCCGATCGCCATCCTGATCGTGCCGATGTACCAGATCTTCAGCGATCTCGGCCTCATCGACACCTACTGGGCGCTGATCATCATCAACTGCACCACGGCCGTGCCGTACAGCGCCTGGCTGCTCAAGGGGTACTTCGACACCATCCCCTTCGAGATAGACGAGGCCGGACGCGTCGACGGGCTCAGCCCGTTCGGCACCTTCTTCCGGCTGATCCTGCCGCTGGCCCGCCCGGGCCTGGCGGTGGCCGCCTTCTACAACTTCATCACCGCCGTCGGCGAGGTCGCCTTCGCGACGACCTTCATGCTGGACGACTCGAAGTACACCTTCGCCGTGGGCCTGCAGACCTTCGTCAGCGAGCACGACGCCCAGTGGAACTACATGGCCGCCACCGCGGTGCTGATCGCGATACCCGTGTCGGCGTTCTTCTACCTCGTGCAGAAGAACCTCGTCACCGGCCTGACCGCGGGCGGCACGAAGGGCTGACGGCCCCTGAAGAAGACTCCCGCGCACGACGATGCGCGGGTGGGCGGCCGCGATCTCCATCCGACCCCGCTGTGACCGCGGCCGCCCCGCACCAAGCAGCACCCCCCGGTCCCCGGCACCCGTCGCCGTACCAACGCCCACGCGCCCATGACCCGAACTCCCTGACAGATCAAGGACGCCATGAGCCAGCAGCACCCTGCCGCACCGGCCCCCCACACCACCGCAGCCGCCGCCGTCGCCGACCGCCGCGACTGGTGGCGGGACGCGGTCATCTACCAGGTCTATCCCCGCAGCTTCGCCGACGGCGACGGCGACGGCATGGGTGACCTGGCAGGCATCCGCGCCCGCCTGCCGTACCTGCGCGACCTCGGCGTCGACGCCGTGTGGCTCAGCCCCTTCTACGCCTCCCCGCAGGCCGACGCCGGCTACGACGTCGCCGACTACCGTGCCGTCGACCCGATGTTCGGCAACCTGCTCGACGCCGACGCGCTGATCCGCGACGCGCACGAGCTGGGTCTGCGCATCATCGTCGACCTCGTCCCGAACCATTCCTCCGACCAGCACGAGTGGTTCAAGCGCGCCCTCGCCGAGGGCCCGGGTTCGCCGCTGCGCGACCGCTACCACTTCCGCCCCGGCAAGGGGAAGAACGGCGAACTCCCGCCCAACGACTGGGAGTCCATCTTCGGCGGCCCGGCCTGGACACGGGTCACCGAGCCCGACGGCCGTCTCGGCGACTGGTACCTCCACCTCTTCGCGCCCGAGCAGCCCGACTTCAACTGGGAACACCCGGCGGTCGGCGACGAGTTCCGCTCGATCCTGCGCTTCTGGCTGGACATGGGCGTCGACGGCTTCCGCATCGACGTCGCCCACGGCCTGGTCAAGGCCGCCGGGCTGCCCGACCTGGGCGCGCACGACCAACTCAAGCTGCTGGGCAACGATGTCATGCCGTTCTTCGACCAGGACGGCGTGCACGCGATCTACCGCCAGTGGCGCACGATCCTGGACGAGTATTCCGGCGAGCGGATTTTTGTCGCCGAGGCGTGGACGCCGACCGTCGAGCGCACCGCCAACTACGTCCGTCCGGACGAGCTGCACCAGGCCTTCAACTTCCAGTACCTGTCGACGGAGTGGGACGCGAAGGAGCTCCGTACGGTCATCGACCGCACCCTGGAGGCGATGCGCCCCGTCGGCGCCCCCGCCACCTGGGTCCTGTCCAACCACGACGTCACCAGGCACGCCACCCGCTTCGCCAACCCGCCCGGCCTCGGCACCCAGATCCGCACCGCCGGCGACCGGGAGCTGGGTCTGCGCCGTGCCCGCGCCGCCACCCTCCTCATGCTCGCGCTGCCCGGCTCGGCGTACGTCTACCAGGGCGAGGAGCTGGGCCTGCCCGACGTCGTGGACCTGCCCGACGAGGTGCGCCAGGACCCGGCGTACTTCCGGGGCGCCGGCCAGGACGGCTTCCGCGACGGCTGCCGGGTGCCGATCCCGTGGACCCGCACGGGGCCGTCGTACGGCTTCGGCGACGGGGGCAGCTGGCTGCCGCAGCCGGCCGAGTGGGCCGAACTGAGTGTCCAGGCGCAGACCGGAGCGGCCGGCTCCACCCTGGAGCTGTACCGGGCCGCGCTTGCCACGCGCCGGGAACACCCCGCGCTCGGCGCGGGCGACGCGGTGGAGTGGCTGCCCGCGCCGGACGGCCTCCTGGCCTTCCGCCGGGGCACGTTCGTCTGCGTCGCCAACACCACGGGGGAGGCGGTGACCGTTCCGGCGTACGGCCGGGTCCTGCTCGTCAGCGGTGAGCCGGTCGCGGCCGACGGCGAGGCGACCGTGCCGGCCGACACGACGGTGTGGTTCACCACCCGTCACTGAAATCTCTTGCACCAACTTCACACGGCCCGCTGCCTTTTCAGGCGGCGGGCCTTTAACATCTCCGTCACCGCAAGTTGGCTGAAATTTTTCAGCAAGAGCCTTCAACGGTGAAGGAACCCCCACATGGCACGCAGAACACTCCCCGCGGCACTCGCGCTCACCCTGGCCACATTCGGCCTCACGGTTGGCATGAACCCGACCACCGCCGAGGCCTCCCCGCCCGGCACCAGGGACGTCACCGCCGTCCTCTTCGAGTGGAACTACGCCTCGGTCGCCCGCGAGTGCACCACCACCCTCGGCCCCGCCGGCTACGGCTACGTGCAGGTCTCCCCGCCCGCCGAGCACATACAGGGGCCGCAGTGGTGGACGTCGTACCAGCCGGTGTCGTACAAGATCGCGGGCCGGCTCGGTGACCGGGCCACCTTCAAGAACATGATCGACACCTGTCACGCGGCCGGGCTGAAGGTCGTGGTCGACACCGTCATCAACCACATGTCGGCGGGCAGCGGCACCGGCACCGGCGGCTCGTCGTACACGAAGTACGACTACCCGGGCCTGTATACCTCGGCCGACCTCGACGACTGCACCTCCCCGGTCACCAACTACCAGGACCGCTGGAACGTCCAGCACTGCGAACTCGTCGGCCTTGCCGATCTGGACACCGGCGAGGAGCACGTCCGCAAGACGATCGCCGGCTACATGAACGACCTGCTCTCGCTCGGCGCCGACGGCTTCCGCATCGACGCCGCCAAGCACATCCCGGCCGAGGACCTGGCCAACATCAAGTCACGGCTGACGAACCCGTCCGTCTACTGGAAGCAGGAGGTCATCTACGGCGCGAACGAGGCCGTCCAGCCCTCCGAGTACACGGGCAACGGCGACGTCCAGGAGTTCCGCTACGCCTACGACCTCAAGCGGGTCTTCACCAGCGAGAAGCTCGCCTACCTCACCAACTTCGGCGAGGGCTGGGGCTATCTGAGCAGTTCGGTCGCCGGCGTCTTCGTCGACAACCACGACACCGAGCGCAACGGCTCCACGCTGAACTACAAGGACGGCGCCGACTACACCCTGGCCAACGTCTTCATGCTCGCCTGGCCCTACGGCGCCCCCGACATCAACTCCGGCTACGAGTGGTCGGACGCGGACGCGGGCCCGCCGAACAGCGGTCAGGTCACCGCCTGCTGGCAGGACGGCTGGAAGTGCCAGCATGCCTGGCCGGAGATCAAGTCGATGGTGGCCTTCCGCAACACGACCCACGGCGAGGCCGTCTCCGACTGGTGGGACGACGGCAACAACGCCATCGCCTTCGGCCGGGGCGGCAAGGGCTACGTGGCGATCAACCACGAGTCCTCCGCGCTGACCCGTACGTACCAGACCTCACTCGCGGCGGGCACCTACTGCGATGTGCAGAGCGGCAGGACAGTGGCGGTGAACTCCAGTGGGCAGTTCACCGCCACCCTGGGCTCGAACACGGCGCTCGCGATCTACGCCGGCAAGCCGAGCTGCTGAGCCGGAAGACCTACTTCCAGGTGTCGCTCGTCGTGTAGCCGGACGAACTGCCCGTCGTGTACGCGCGGTTCGTACCGGACTCCCAGGTCACGTTCCCGGAGCCGTCCTTCTTGAGATATTTGTACTCGAAGGACGTGCTCTTGGGGACGATGGCGAGCTTGCTCCAGTCCGGGTACGAGGCCGGGGACAGCGGGATGGCGTCGGCCGTGTTCCAGGAGCCGAGCGAGGGGACGGAGCCGGAGACGTAGACGTTGGTGCCCCAGTCGGTCGTCGCGTCCTCGTGGAAGGTGACGTCGGTGGCGTCCGTGTCCGCCACGTTCCAGGAGTTGTTCAGGGTGAGGGCCGAAGTCGCCGTCGCCGCCGATCTGTTGGCGTTCGACTCCCAGGTCACGTTGCCGGAGCTGTCCTTCTTCAGGTACTTGAAGGTGAAGGACGTGTTGACCGGCACGCTCACCTCGCCGGACCACTCGGGGTAGCCGGCCGAGGACAGCTGGACCGCCTTCGACGTGTCCCAGCTGCCGAGGGCCGCGATCGACCCGACGACGTACACGTTGGTGCCCGGCGTGGTCGACGCGTACTCGTCGAAGGTCGCGCTGACCGTGTCGCCCGAGCCGCCGCCCGCGTCGGAGCAGCCCACCGTGCAGGTGTAGGAGGAGTTGTAGAAGGCGACCGCGCTCTTCGCGGGGATGGTGATCGAGGCGCTGCCGCCCGACACGGTCACCGTCGTCTTCCCGCCGTCGACGACGTTGCTGTACGTCCCGTCGGCCATGCCCGTCGTGAACGTGTAGGTCGCCGCCGACGTCCCGTTGTTGAGCGCGAAGAAGCCCTTGCCGCTGCGGCCGAAGCCGATCACGTTCGAGGACATCGTCTGCCAGTCGGAGACCGCGGCAGTGTCGGTCGCGTTGTGCCAGGCGACCATGCCGACCACGGAGGTGTCGCGGTCCAGGCAGTACCAGGAGCCGGTGGAGCAGTCCGTGTTCGTCACGAAACCCGAGGAGTTCGGTGGCGCCTGGTCGCTCTGGGTCCACTCCCAGCTGGCGTACACCGTCGGCGTCGACCACTTGTAGGCGAGCTGGAAGAGGTTCGCCAGCTTGTAGGTGTCGCCGTCCTTGTACGACATGTCCGTGCCGTTGCGCTCGGTGTCGTGGTTGGTCACGAAGGACACCGAGTTGGCGGCGGGCAGGATGCCGGACGACGACAGCGAGGCCAGGTCGCTCACGTTGCCCTGGAACGCCGACTTCGTCCTGCTCGCGTAGGTGAAGTCCAGGACGTCACCGGTGCCGTAGTAGTCCGACGGCTGTGGGGTCGCGCCCGGATACACCTCCTGGAAGACGTACGGCGCCGTCCCGGACGTCGTGTTCGTCAGCTTGCCCTCGATCGCCGTCAGGTCGGCCTCGGGGATGTGCTTGGCCGCGTCGAGCCGGAAGCCGTCCACGCCCAGCGCGAGCTGGGAGTCGAGGTAGTCGGCGAGGCCCGCGCGGACCGTGTCCGACTCGGTCTTGAGGTCGGGCAGGCCCAGCAGTTCGCAGTTCTGGACCTGGGTCAGGTTCGAGTAGTCCTGGATGGTCAGGTCGGAGGTCGGGCACTCGCTGGAGTCGTGGTAGTCGGTGCGGGACCAGTCGGGTGTGGAGTACTTGTCCGTGATCGTCGTGCCGTTGTAGCCCGTGCCGGTCTGTGCGGCCGTGTGGTTGAGCACCGCGTCCGTGTAGACCTTCACGCCCGCCTGGTGGCAGGCCGTGATCATGGCGGCGAACTTCGCCTGCGAGCCGAAACGGCTGTTCAGGGAGTAGGAGTAGGGCTGGTAGACGTCCCACCAGTAGTAGTTCGTCTGCTTCAGGGACTCCTCCGGCGGGGCGACCTGGACCGCGCCGTAGCCCGCCGGGCCCAGCACATTGGTGCACTCCGAGGCGATCGAGTCCCAGTTCCACTCCCACAGGTTGGCGATCACGTCGCCCTTGGCGGTCGTCCTCGCCTGTGCGGGCGTCGCCGGCAGGGCGAGCACGCCCGCGAGTGCCAGCGCCCCGGCGGCCGTGGCCCCGGCCGTCCGGCGGAAGGCACCCGCGGCACCCGGGGGCCGATGTCGGTTTCCGGTCATCTGCGGCTCCGAAAAGAAGGGTTGTGGTTCAACAACCGGTGAGCGTGCGGCAGTTGAGAAGAGCACGTCAAGGTTGACGTTGAAACTTCTTGCTGTGAGTTTCAAGCCTCTTGCTGTAAAGCTTTCGTTGGGGATACGGTCGCGCGGGGTCGGACCCAAGAGAGCCGCATTCGCAAGGAGTTACCGCCTGTGATACCGAGAGCGAGACGGGCCGCGGCCGTCACCGCCGCAGCCCTCGCCGCCGCCCTGATCCAGCCACTGGCGGCCCACGCAGCCACCCCGCCCGCACCCCCGTCGGACGCGGCGCTCGCCGCCCAGCCCGCCCGGCACGACGACACCCGCGAGCAGTTCTACTTCGTCATGCCGGACCGCTTCGCCAACGGCGACAGGGCCAACGACAGGGGCGGCCTCACCGGCTCACGCCTCGCCACCGGCTACGACCCCACCGACAAGGGCTTCTACCAGGGCGGCGACCTCAAGGGCCTGACCAGCAAGCTGGACTACATCAAGGGGCTCGGCACCACCGCCATCTGGATGGCGCCGATCTTCAAGAACAAGCCCGTGCAGGGCACGGGCGCCAACGCCTCGGCCGGCTACCACGGTTACTGGATCACCGACTTCACCCAGGTCGACCCGCACTTCGGCACCAACCAGGACCTCAAGACCCTCATCGCCGAGGCCCACGCCAAGGGCATGAAGGTCTTCTTCGACGTCATCACCAACCACACCGCCGACGTCATCGACTACAGGGAGAAGTCCTCCGACTACCTCGCCAAGGGCGCATTCCCGTACCTGACCAAGGACGGAAAGCCCTTCGACGACAGCGACTACGCCGACGGCACCAGGAAGTTCCCGGCCGTCTCCGGTGCGTCCTTCCCGTACACCCCGCAGGTCACGAGCGACAGCAAGGTCCCGGCCTGGCTCAACGACCCGACGATGTACCACAACCGGGGCGACTCGACCTTCGCCGGCGAGTCCGCGACCTACGGCGACTTCTCCGGCCTCGACGACCTGTGGACCGAGCGCCCCGAGGTCGTCCAGGGCATGGAGAAGATCTACGAGCGCTGGGTGAAGGACTTCGCCGTCGACGGCTTCCGCATCGACACGGTCAAGAACGTCGACATGGAGTTCTGGACCCAGTGGGCCACCGCGCTCGACACGTACGCGGCCGCGCACGGGCGGAAGAACTTCTTCATGTTCGGCGAGACCTACTCCGCCGACACCTCGGTGACCTCCCCGTACGTCACCCAGGGCCGCCTCGACGCCACCCTCGACTTCCCGTTCCAGGACGCCGCCCGCGCCTACGCCGCCCAGGGCGGCAGCGCCCGGAAGCTGGGAAGCGTCTTCGGTGACGACTGGAAGTACACGACCGACAAGGCCAACGCCTACGAGCAGGTCACCTTCCTCGGCAACCACGACATGGGCCGCATCGGGTACTTCCTGAAGCAGGACAACCCGAAGGCGACCGACGCCGAGATCCTGAAGAAGGACCGGCTCGCCAACGAGGTGATGTTCCTCAGCCGCGGCAACCCGGTCGTCTACTACGGCGACGAGCAGGGCTTCACCGGCGCCGGCGGCGACAAGGACGCCCGCCAGACCATGTTCGCCTCCCAGGTGCCCGACTACCTCAAGGACCCCGAGATCGGCACCACCCGCACCCACGCGAGCGACTCCTACGACACCGGCGCCCCGCTCTACCGCGACATCGCCGCCCTCTCCAGGCTCCGCAAGGCCGACCCGGCCCTGACCGACGGCGTCCAGACCGAGCGGTACGCGGCCGACGGCGCCGGGATCTACGCCTTCACCCGGACGGACGCCAAGGCGGGCGCCGAGTACGTCGTCGCCCTCAACAACGCGGACACCGCGCAGACGGCGACCTTCGCGACCGGCTCGGCGGAGATGGCGTACCGGGGGATCTACGGCGCGACCGGCTCGGTGAGGACCGGCGAAGACCGTGAACTCACCGTCACCGTCCCGGCCGAGTCCGCCGTCGTCTACCGGGCCGCCGGTCACCTCGCCGCGCCCGCCGCCAAGCCGACCCTCACCCTGACCGCCCCGGCCGCCGGAGCCACCGGCACCGTCGGCCTCGGCGCCGACGTCGACGGGGGACAGCTCGACCGGGTCGTCTTCGCCGCCCAGGTCGGAGACGCCCCGTGGCAGGTGCTCGGCTCCGCCGACCACGCCCCGTACAAGGTCACCCAGACCCTCGGCAAGGCCGTACCCGCCGGGACCGCCCTGCGCTACAAGGCCGTCGTCATCGACTCGGCCGGGCACACCGCGAGCGCCACGGCGAGCAGCACCAGCGGCACCCCGCCCACGACGCCCGTCCCCACGGCCTCCTCGCGGGACTACGTGATCGTCCACTACAAGCGCACCGACGGCGACTACGGCAACTGGGGCCTGTACGCCTGGGGCGACCTCGCCGACGGCGAGTCCACCACCTGGCCGGCCGGGCACCCCTTCACCGGCCGGGACGCCTGGGGCGCCTTCGCCTACGTCAAGGTCAGGCCGGGCGCCTCGAACGTCGGCTTCCTGGTCGTCGACAAGAACGGGAACAAGGACGTCTCCGCCGACCGGAGCATCGACGTCACCAGGTCCGGTGAGGTCTGGGTCGAGCAGGGCAAGGCCGACGTCCTCACACAGAAGCCCGCGTACCCGGCGCAGGACACCACCAAGGCCGTCCTCCACTACCACCGTGCCGACGGCAACTACGACGGCTGGGGCCTGCACGTCTGGACGGGTGCCGCGAACCCCACCGACTGGTCGAAACCCCTTCAGCCGGTCAAGACTGATGCCTATGGCGCGGTCTTCGAAGTGCCGCTCGCGGCGGGTGCCACCAGCCTCAGCTACATCTTCCACAAGGGCGACGAGAAGGACCTCGCCGCCGACCAGTCACTCGACCTCAAGGCGAACGGCTACGAGGTGTGGCTGTTGAACGGCCAGGAGAAGTACCTGCTCCCGCAGCCGGCGGGCAGCGCGGCCGCGCTCGACCTGACCACCTCCAAGGCGGTCTGGATCGACCGGGACACGCTTGCCTGGAACGGCGCCGACGGCGCCGCCTCCACCCAGCTGCTCGCCTCCCACGACGGCTCGATCACCGTCAAGGACGGGGCGCTGACCAGCGACGACGAGCGCTGGATCCGGCTGGAGAAGACCACGCTCACCGACGCCCAGAAGGCGAAGTTCCCGTACCTGAAGGACGACACCGCCTGGTCCGTCGACCCGCGTGACCGCGGCCGGGTGCGCACGGCGCTCACCGGCCAGCTGGTCGCCTCGCAGCGCGCCGCGAACGGCGCCGTGCTGGCCGCGACCGGCGTGCAGATCGCGGGCGTCCTCGACGACCTCTACCCGGGTGCCACCAAGGCCGCGCTCGGCCCGGTCTTCCACGGCGGCAGGCCGACCCTCTCCGTCTGGGCGCCGACCGCACAGAGCGTCGCACTGGAGCTGGACGGCTCGGTCAGGGCCATGCACCGCGACGACACGACCGGCGTCTGGTCCGTCACCGGTCCCGCGTCCTGGAAGGGCAAGCCCTACCGGTACGTCGTGAAGGTCTGGGCGCCCAGCGTCCGGGGGGTGGTCGTCAACAAGGTCACCGACCCCTACTCGGTCGCGCTCACCGCGAACTCCGAGCGCAGCCTCGTCGTCGACCTGAACGACCGGTCCCTCGCCCCGAGCGGCTGGGCGGGCCTGCGCAAGCCCAGGGCCGTACCGATGAAGGACGCGCAGGTCCAGGAGCTGCACGTCCGGGACTTCTCGGTCGCCGACACCACCGTCCCGGCGAAGGGCCGGGGCACCTATCTGGCCTTCACGGACAAGAACAGCGACGGGTCCAGGCACCTGAGGGAGCTGGCGAAGGCCGGGACGTCGTACGTGCATCTGCTGCCCGTCTTCGACTTCACCTCCGTCCCGGAGACGAAGGCCGGGCAGCAGAGCCCGGCCTGTGACCTCGCCTCCTACCCGGCCGACTCCGAGCAGCAGCAGGCGTGCGTGGCGAAGACCGCCGCGAAGGACGCCTACAACTGGGGCTACGACCCGTACCACTTCACCGTCCCCGAGGGCTCCTACGCCACCGACCCGGACGGCACCGCCCGCACGGTCCAGTTCCGGCAGATGGTCCAGTCCCTCAACCAGGACGGCCTCAGGGTCGTCATGGACGTCGTCTACAACCACACCGCGGCGAGCGGCCAGGCGGACACCTCCGTGCTCGACAAGGTCGTGCCCGGCTACTACCAGCGGCTCCTGGCCGACGGCTCGGTGGCGAACAGCACCTGCTGCTCCAACACCGCGCCGGAGAACGCGATGATGGGCAAGCTGGTCGTGGACTCGATCGTCACCTGGGCCAAGGAGTACAAGGTCGACGGCTTCCGCTTCGACCTCATGGGCCACCATCCGAAGGCCAACATCCTCGCCGTCCGCAAGGCCCTCGACGCGCTGACCCTCGCCAAGGACGGCGTCGACGGCAAGAAGATCATCCTGTACGGCGAGGGGTGGAACTTCGGCGAGGTCGCGAACGACGCCCGGTTCGTGCAGGCCACGCAGGCGAACATGGCCGGCACCGGCATCGCCACCTTCTCCGACCGGGCCCGGGACGCCGTACGCGGCGGCAGCCCCTTCGACTCCGACCCCGGCGTCCAGGGCTTCGCCTCCGGCCTCTACACCGATCCCAACTCCTCGTCCGCCAACGGCACTCCGGCCGAACAGAAGGCCCGGCTGCTGCACTACCAGGACCTGATCAAGGTCGGGCTCAGCGGCAACCTCGCGAAGTACCGGTTCACGGACACCGACGGCAAGGCGGTCACCGGAGCGGAGATCGACTACAACGGCGCGCCCGCCGGTTACGCGGACGCGCCCGGCGACGCCCTCGCCTACGTCGACGCGCACGACAACGAGTCGCTGTTCGACGCGCTGACCTACAAGCTGCCCGCGCGGACGAGCGCCGCCGACCGGGCCCGGATGCAGGTCCTGGCGATGGCCACGGCCGCCCTCTCGCAGGGCCCGGCCCTCTCCCAGGCGGGCACCGACCTGCTGCGCTCGAAGTCCCTGGACCGCAACTCCTTCGACAGCGGCGACTGGTTCAACGCCATCCACTGGAACTGCGCCGACGGCAACGGCTTCGGGCGCGGGCTGCCGATGGCGGCCGACAACGAGGCCAAGTGGCCGTACGCCAGGCCGCTGCTCGGCACGGTCCGGGTCGGCTGCCCGCAGATCACCGGCGCCTCGGCCGCCTACCGGGATCTGCTGAGGATCCGCACGACCGAGCCGGCGTTCTCCCTCGGTACGGCCGCCCAGGTGCAGGGCGCGCTCTCCTTCCCGCTGTCCGGCACGGACGAGACGCCCGGGGTGATCACCATGCGCCTCGGCGGCCTGGTCGTCGTCTTCAACGCCACCCCGCAGCGGCAGGAGCAGACGGTCGCGGCCCTGGCCGGGACGCCGTACCGGCTGCATCCGGTGCAGGCCTCCGGTGCGGACGCGATGGTGAAGACCTCCTCCTACGCGGCCGGTTCGGGCACCTTCTCGGTCCCGGCGCGGACGGTGGCGGTGTTCACCCGGGCGGGGAAGTAGGGTCGGCTCTCGTCGTAGAACAGTTCGCACCACAGTCGCAGAACGGGAGTGCCCATGCCGCAGATCACCATCGACTACTCGGACCTCGTGGCCGACGCCTTCGACCGCGAGGGCTTCGCCCGGGAGCTGCACGAGGCGACCGTGGCGATCGCGGCGGCGAAGCCGGAGGCCTGCAAGACGCAGTTCCGGCCGAGCGCGTACACGGTGTTCGGGTACGAGGACCCCGGGGCGCGCGGGCACGCGATCGTGCACGTGACGATCGGGCTCCTCGCCGGACGCAGCGACGAGACGAAGGCGAAGCTCACTCAGACGGCTCTGGAGCTGCTCCGGGGGCACGTGGCGGACACGGGTCTCGCCCTGCACGCCTCCGTCGAGGTCCGTGAACTGGACGCGTCCTACCGGAAGCTCGACCGGTAGCGGCCGCCGCTCAGGGCGCGAGGGTGATGAGCCGGCCGACGAGCTCCGCGAAGGTGCCGTCGGCCGGCTCGTCCTTCACCATCTGCTTCAGCAGGGTCGCCATGTCCGCGTCGTAGGCCGCGCTGACCGCGACCAGCGCGGCGAAGTCGTGCACGAGCTGGAGTTCCAGCTCGGCGCGCGGGACCCGGCGGCCGTCCAGCCAGAGCAGCGCCGTCGACTCGGCGAGCGAGATCCAGGACCGGACGACCAGCTCCAGGCGCGGGGAGGCGTCCACGACGCCGAGGTGCGCGAGGATCTGCTCGTAGGCGGCCTGGCGCACCGAGTCGATGAGCGCGTTGGTCGTGGAGACATGGGCCTTGGTGCCGATCCCGTCGGCGGAGACGGCCGGTCCGCCGCGCATCAACGCCGAGAAGCCCGGTCCGTGTTCGTCCACGAAGTCGAAGTAGCGGCACATCACGCGCAGCAGCCGGGCGCCGAGCGGACCCTCGTGCGGCTCGGCGAAGCGGGCCGCGAGCTCCTCCGAGGCACGCTTCAACGCGGCCTCGTACAGGCTGAGTTTGCCGGGGAAGTAGTGGTACACGAGCGGCCGCGAGATGCCCGCGGCCGTCGCTATCTCGTCGATGGAGACCTCGTCGGGCGAGCGTCGGCTGAACAGGTCGAGTGCGACGCCGATCAGCTGCTGCCGCCGCTCCTCGACGCCCATCCTGCGGCGAACCCCGGTACTCATGCGAACACCTTACCGATCGAATCCGGCCGTAGGTGTTCACATGTCGATCACCAGCCGACCGCTTCGGGCCCGCGACACACAGATCAGCATCGAGTCGGTACGCTCCGTGTCCGTCAGCAGCTCGTCCCGGTGGTCGATCTCCCCCTCCAGCACCCGCTGTTGGCACGTCCCGCAGAATCCCTGCTCGCAGGAGTACGCGGTGTCCGGCAGCTCCCGGCGGATCGCGGCCAGCGCGGTGGAGTCGGCCGGCACGGTCAACGTGCGCCCGCTGCGCCGGAGTTCGACCTCGAACTCGGTGTTCCCGTCCGACGACGTGCGCGGCGCGAACCGTTCGAGACGAACGTCCGCGAAGCGCTCCTCGACGGCCGCCATGAGCCCCTCGGGACCGCAACAGTAGACGACGGCCCCTTCGCTCACCTCCAGCGCGTCGAGATCGGGCACGCCCTCGACGACCGTCACCCTCCCCCAGGCCCGGCTTCGCTCGCCCGGGGGGACCCCCATCCGGCCCAGCTTCTCGACCTCCTCCAGGAACGGCATCGAGGCACGGTCGCGCCCCGCGTACAGCAGCCGCCACGGGGTGCCGTCGGGGAGCGAGCGCAGCATCGGCAGCAGCGGGGTGATGCCGATCCCGCCGGCCACGAAGACGTACGACTCCGCCTCGACCAGCGGGAAGCGGTTCCGCGGCCCCCGTACCTCCAGCTCCATGCCCTCGGTCACCTGCTCGTGCACCTCGCGCGAGCCGCCCCGGCCGTTCCCGACCAGCCGGGTCGCGACGGTGTACGAGGAGGTGTCCTCGGGGTCGCCGCACAGCGAGTACTGCCGGACCAGCCCGGACGGCAGCACGAGGTCCAGATGCGCGCCGGGCTCCCAGCGCGGCAGGTCCGTTCCCTCCAGGCGGAGCCGTACGACGCCGTCGGCCACCGTCTCGTGCGCGGTGACCAGCAGCCGCAGCGCCCGTGAGCGCGGCCGGCCCGAGGTGGGCTCCTCCAGGGCGGGCAGCGGCCACAGCGGCGAGACCTGGATCCGGCGGCGCAGGGCACCCCGGGTCACCAGCACGGCGCCCGCGAGGAGCGCGACGGTGCGCAGCTTCGGCATCACGCGGCCCTCTTCTCCGCCGCCGTGGCCGCCGGGGAGGACGTCAGATAGGCGACGGCCTGCTCGGTGTCGCCCTCCTGCGAGGGGTGATAGTCACGACTCAGATAGCGGGGGATGGACCTGATCATGTCACCGGTCGAGGGGAGCAGGCCCAGCCTGCCACGGACGTAGAACTCCTTGAAGGACGCCTTGCCGTCGACGAGGGTCGGGTCGTTCTCCAGGAAGAACCGCGTACCGCGCTGCCACAGGAAGACCAGTGCCGTGAAGGCCGTGGCCCAGGTCCGCGCGCGCCGGCGGTAGCTCCCGTCGACATGCATGAAGAGCTCGAAGGCCACGGAACGGTGTTCGACCTCCTCCGCGCCGTGCCAGCGCAGCAGGTCCAGCATGGTCGGATCGGCGCCCCGCCGGTCCAGTTCGCCGGCGTTCAGCACCCAGTTGCCGAGGAACGCGGTGTAGTGCTCGATGGCCGCGATGAGCGCGACCCGTTCCATCAGCCACCACCTGCGCGACCTGCCCGGCGGCAGCGTGCGGTCGCCGAGCAGTTTCTCGAAGAACCAGTCGACCTGCGCGGTGTACGGCGTCGGGTCGAGCCCCTGCTCGCGCAGGTGCGGCAGTACCTCGTCATGGGCCTGGGAGTGCATGGCCTCCTGCCCGATGAACCCGATGACGTCCTCGCGTAGCCGCTCGTCCCGGATGTACGGCAGTACCTGCTTGTACACGTGCACGAACCACCGCTCACCGGCGGGCAGCAGCAGGTGCAGCACGTTGATGGTGTGCGTGGTGAAGGGATCGCCCGGCACCCAGTGCAATGGCGTGCCGTCCCAGGAGAAGGACACTTTGCGTGCCTGGAGCCGCACCCGGCCCTGCGTGTTAGACATGGCGTCAATGTACTGATGGGTAGGCCCGCTGAGAACCCCCGTGACGCATCTTGTTTACGTCGGTGTCAGCAACCGGGATCAGTGCAGTCCGCTGATCGCCCGCCCGTCCGTCAGCGTGCCCTTCAGCGTGGCCTGCGCTCCCTGCCTGGCCCGGGTCATGAGCAGGGGACCCTGGCCGGCCGCGGTGATCCCGCCGCCGGCACTGATCGACGCGGTGTCCTTGCCGCCCGCCGCCAGCAGGAACCAGTGCCCGGCCGCGGACTTCCACAGCACCCCGGCCAGCACATGGGGATCGAGCGGACCGCAGTCCCGTACGTCCGTGCCCTTGGCGACCACCGCGCCGACCCGCCCGCTCGGCGTACGGAACTGGGCCAGCGCCGCCGTGCCGTCGCCGCGCCAGGTCTCGGCCCGGGTGCACACCCAGTCCGCGGCCCCGGTGCCGTCGGGCAGCGGCTGCTCGGCGAACTGCCAGGCGTTCACGCTCCGGACGCCCGCCGAGCGCTCGGCCGCGAGCGAGCAGGCGAACGGCGCCCAGGCGCGCAGCCCCGCGGTACCGGACGCCTCCTCGGGCGCGCCCGGACTGCCCGCGGTCAGATGGGCCGGGACCAACTCGCCGAGATCCGTGGCCAGTTCGGTGCCCGAGGCGCCGGTCAGCTGGAGCACGGTCCACGAGGTGCAGCCGCCGGACTGGACCGCCGGGCTGGTCAGCGGTGCGGTGACGCCACCGGTGAGGGCCAGCGGGGTCGCGGCCGCGGCCGGCTTCATCAGGTTCCGCGACGCCGCCTTCTTCACCCAGGGCGCGGTCAGGTACTGCACGTTTCCGTCGGCGCGGCCGAGCACCAGCGCGCCCGCCTCGGCGCCGGTCGCACCGTCGACGCGCGCGAAGTCGAGGGCCGCGCCCTGGGTGCCGCTCACCGGCTCGGCGTAGCGGACGATGCGCAGGCCGTCGTAGAAGATCACCACCCGGGCGCTGTCGACCTGGCCCGCGTACAGCAGCTGGGGCGGGCCGGCCGGGCCGCCGGTCTGGGTGCCGGGGGTCGCCGAGACGCGGACCGTGCTGCCGGGGCGGGCCCAGACGGCGAGGGCGCGGCGCAGCAGGTCCTGGTCGCCGGTGAGCGGGCCGCGCGCGGGCCAGACGGAGAAGTCGCCGCGTGCGGAGGTCCGCCAGGCGGTGGGGGAGACATGGGTCAGCCGGGCCGGATCGAGCGCGGCCTGGGCGGCCGGGTTCTCGGCGTAGGCGGGTGCGGCGGCGCCGTCCGGGCCCCAGCCGTCGCCCGGCAGGGCGATCAGTGCCCCGCACACCGCGAGCGCGGCGGCCGCGGCGAGGGCTGCCTTGGTGTGCTGGCGGCGGCGCATCAGATCGGTGGGCCGGGCCTGGAGCGAGCACGCGTCGAACTCGGGGGAGGTGAGCAGCGCGGGCTGGACGGGCACGCCGTTCGCCGAGGCCAGCGCGCCGCCCGGGTCCTCGGCGCCGGCGGCGGAGAGCAGCCCGCGGACGTCGGCGTCGGAGAGCTGCTCCAGGCCGCGCAGCACATAGGCGGCGCGGGCCGGGCCGGACAGGGCGGACAGCCGCTGGTCCAGGGCGAGTTCGTCGGCGCCGCCCGAGCGCGGGAACAGCCTCAGGCCCCAGACCTGGGGGAGCACCGGCGGCAGCTGGGAGAGCCGGGGCAGGCCCTTGCGCGGGGCGGCCGCCTCCAGGGCCGTACGCAGGACGCGCTCGCGCAGGAACGCGTACCCGGGGTCGCCCGGCCGGCCCGAGGCCTGGGCCGGGATCGTGGCCGACTGCTGTTTGCGGCCCCGGGGCAGGGCGCGCTGGACGAGAGCGTGTGCGGTCAGCACCCGGCGGCTGCGGCCGAGGCCCGGCGGCAGCACCAGATAGGCGATCCGGACCAGCCGTGGATAGTGCTCGACGAGCGCGGCCTCGGCCTGCTCGACGTCGACCGGGCCGGTTTCCCCGGCGGAGGCTGCGTGACGCTGGGCTACATCCTGTGACTGCACGCCGTGGAGAACGAGCGGGACGACGGTTGGTCACCGCCGGATGGGTGATTATCGGATTTGAGCGTACGGCGCTCGGGGTCCGTATCCGAAGGAGCCGAGGCATGCTGGGGCCGCGAGGACCGGAGGAACTGATGAGGGTGACACGACTGCTGCTGGGTGCGAGCGCCGTACTGGCGCTGGCGGGCTGCGGCGCGGGCGGGGAGACCAAGGCGGTCCCGCCCACCGCGACCGGCAGCCTGGAGAGCCTGGCCGCCGAGGTCAAGTGCAGGCCGGACATGCAGACCGACGCCGACACGATCCGGCAGGCCATCTGCACGAACACCGACGGGAAGTTCATCCTCGCCACCTTCTCCACCGACCGCGGCCAGCGCGAGTGGATCAACGACGCGGAGGACTACGGCGGTTTCTACCTCGTCGGCCGCAAGTGGGTCGCCGTCGGCGGCAACGGCACCGTCACGGCGCTGCGCGGCACGCTCGGCGGGGACGTGGAGATCGGCGCGAACCACTCCGCGCACTCCGGGCACGGCGGCTGAGCGCGGCCGGGCACACGGGAAGGCCGGTGACGGGAGGGGGGCTCCGTCACCGGCCTTGTCATGTGGCCCGTGTCAGGGCTTCACGTGCGGCATCACGCGCAGTTCCGGCCGCTGTTGACGCAGTTGGCGATCCGGTTGGCCAGACCGCCGGTCGTGACGCTGATGAAGTCGTCGTGGTCGGTGATCGGCTTGTGCAGCTCCTCCGGGAAGCCGTCGACCGCGTAGGCGTTCTTCACCGTGCCGTCCGCCTGGATGACGGGCTGCGGCACGTTGTAGACCAGGCGCATCGTCAGCTGCGGGATCGCCTTGAAGCCGTTCGGGCAGACCCCGCTCGCGGGATCGGCGAAGGCCACGTGCGTGCGGTGGTTGGCGCTGTCGATGTTCTGGCCGTCCCAGCAGCTCTGGAAGGCGAACGAGCGCACCACCTGGCTGCCCTGCGGACAGATCGGGTACTTGTCCGTCAGCTGCACCTTGTTCTCGAAGCCGGTGCAGCTCCAGTGCGCGTTGGCGTTGGCCGGGCCGTTGACGAAGGCCTTGGCGTCACCGGTGATGATCCGCAGGAACTGCGGCATCGCGACGACCTTGCTCGCCGGGGAGCCGACGTACTTGATCTGCGCCTGCTGGGCGACCAGGATCTTGCCGACGTTGAGGTCCTTGCCGCCGCCGTCGGCGTTCGCGTCCTTCTCCTGGGTGCCGTCCTGCTCGCGGATGACCGGCCAGTAGTACGCCGACAGGTCGTTGCGGTTCTGGCAGCTGGTGCCGCCCTGCAGGAAGGTCTGGTTGCTGGAGAACGCGTTGACCTTCTGGTTGCCCACGTAGTCGTGCACGTGGTGGGCGCCGTTGGTCACACCGGGGGCGACGATCACGTTGTCGCTGTTGTGGTTCTGGTTCGCGTTCACGCCGCAGCGCGTGGTGAACGTGCCCGTCGAGGCGTTCTGCAACTGGGCCGGCCTGCCCTGGACGTTGGGCGCCACCTTCGTGATGTCCACGAAGTCCGCCGCGGCCGGGCCGTCACCGCCCTGCCCGCCGTTGTTGCCCTGCTGCTGGCCGCCCTGCTGCTGGCCGCCGTTGTTGCTCTGCTGGCCGCCGTTGTTCTGCTGGCCGCCGGTCTGGCCGTTGTTCTGGCCGCCGGCGTTGGTCTGGTTGGCGGACTGCGTCGTACAGGCGGACAGCTGGGACAGCGCGTTGTTGAACGCTCCGCCGACCCGCTGGATGTCGATGCGGATCCGGTCGATCGTCGCCGCGCGCTTGTCCTTGAGCGGACCGACGATCGCGTTCTGCACGAAGCTCGGGTCGTTCGTCTGCGCCTGCCGGGTGGAGGCGAGCCGGTTGTAGGCCTCGGTGATCTGCTTGTCGAGGTTGGCCAGCTCGGTCGCCACGCCCTGACGGGCCCGCCAGGGCACGTTCGTCAGCTTCTGGCCGACGTCCGGGCAGGAGATGGTCGCGACCTGCGCCGTCGCGGCCTTCGTCTGGTTGCCTCCCCAGGACTGGTTGTTCGACTCGTGCGCGGAGGCGTAGAAGTTCGCCCAGACCAGCCCGCCCCCACCGAGCGCTAGGGCCGCCGCCCCGGCAAGGACCTTGGTGGCCAGCGGCGTACGGCGTTTTCGTATGTTGCGTCCCATGGAACTCCTCTGACTTCCTTGCGGGGCAGCATCGAGGCGCCCGACAGGAGTGAAGCGGCGCCCTTGTGTACGGACGCCGCCCCAGAGGTGTTCACCGGTTTCACAAATTCCCCGTAGCAACAGGGGAGTTGCCAGGTCACAGCCGTCGGTGCCGGCCTCCTCAGCGGTCCTGGTCGAGGTGGGCGAGCACCGCCAGCACCCGCCGGTTGTCGTCGTCCGACACCTCCAGCCCCAGTTTGGCGAAGATGTTGGAGGTGTGTTTGGCGACGGCCCGCTCCGTCACCACGAGCTGGGCGGCGATGCCCGCGTTCGACCGGCCCTGCGCCATCAGCTCCAGCACCTCCCGCTCGCGCGGGGTGAGCCGGCCCAGCGGCCGGTCCTCGGCGGAGCGCCGGGCCAGCAGCTGCTGGATCACCTGCGGGTCCATCGCCGTACCGCCGGCCGCGACCCGCCGTACCGCGTCGATGAACTGCTCGGCGTCGAACACCCGGTCCTTCAGCAGATAGCCGATCCCGCCGGTGCCGTCCGCGAGCAGCTCGCGCGCGTACAGCTGCTCCACGTGCTGGGAGAGCACCAGCACCGGCAGCCCCGGCCGCGCCCTGCGGGCGGCGAGGGCGCACTGCAGGCCCTCGTCGGTGTGCGTGGGCGGCAGCCGGACGTCGACCACGGCGACGTCCGGCGCCGACTCGGCCAGCGCGCGGGTGAGTTCGGGACCGGTCTCGACGGCGGCCGCGATCTCGAAGCCGAAGGCCGTCAGCATCCGGACGAGCCCGTCGCGCAGCAGGAAGAGGTCTTCGGCTAGGACAACACGCACGGAATCTCCATGGTCACCATGGTGGGGCCGCCGACGGGGCTGCTGACGGCCAGGACGCCGTCGAATGTACCGAGCCTGCGCTCCAGCCCGGCAAGCCCCGACCCGGCGCCGACCGCCGCCCCGCCCCGGCCGTTGTCGGTGACCGTGATCCGCAGCCGGCCGTCGGTGTGGTGCAGGTCGGCCCAGATCCGGTCGGCGCCGGAGTGCTTGACCGCGTTGGTGAGCACCTCGCTCACCGCGAAGTAGGCCGCCGACTCCACCGGGGCGTCCGCGCGGCCCGGCAGCTCCACCGTCACCTCGGCCGGCAGCGGCAGCCGCAGTGCCAACGCCCGTACGGCGTCGCCGAGTCCGCGCTCGGCGAGGACCGGCGGATGGATGCCGCGCACCAGGTCGCGCAGCTCCTCCAGGGCCTCGGCGGAGTTCCTGCGGGCCTGCGCGAGCAGCTGCTTGGCCTGCGCCGGATCGTGCTCCACCAGCATCTCGATGGTGCCGAGGTCCATGCCCATGGCGACGAGCCGGGCCTGGGCGCCGTCGTGCAGGTCGCGCTCGATGCGGCGCAGCTCGGCGGCGGAGGTGTCCACGGCGTCCCGCCGCGTCTCGGTCAACACCCGTACCCGTTCGCTGAGTTCCGCGTCGCCGCCGAGCACCTTCCGGGCCAGCCGGAAGTGGGCCGCCAGCGCGCGCGGGGTGTACCGGTACGCGACGACGAGAAGCACGACGGCGAGCCCGGCCGCGACGAACGCACTGGTCAGGCCGGTGACCGGCACGAAGGCGTACCAGTAGGGGGTCCCGTCGGCCGGCACGTACGCCCGCCACAGCCCGGCCGGCAGCAGGAGGCCCTCGACCGGGTAGAGCACCAGCAGGGCGGGCAGCAGCGCGGTGACGAAGCCCGCCGTGAAGAGCACCGGCAGCCACAGCACGTCGCGCCGGACCTGCGGGTCGCCCAGCAGCCGGAAGGTACGCGCCCACGGCCGGGTCCCGGCCGGGAGGGGCCGGTAGGCCGCCGGGATCCGTATCCCGCACCACTGTTCCGCGAGCCTGCGGTGCACGTCCGCCAGGGCGCGCACCCCGGTCAGGACGACGGGAGTCGTGAACAGCCCGATGCCGAGCGGGACGAAGGCGACGGACAGGAGCGTCAGGACGAGGAACGCCACACCGAGGGGCAGCACGGCCAGGGCCAGCGTCAGGCCCTGAACGGCGGCCAGCAGGACCCCGCGTGTCCGCTCCCGGAAGGTGCCGTGACCGATGTCGGTGTTCATGCCACCAGTGTTGCCGAGACCCCTGCCGGAGTCAGTCGCCCGAAGCCCCCTCCTCGGGGGTGGTGCCAGGTACACCCCCGGCCGCGGCCAGCACCTTCGCCTCCGTCTCCGGATCGAGGTGCTTGACCGTCCGGTCCGGCCAGCCCGGTGCCACGCCGCCGGCCGACGTCAGCCACCGCCAGGTGTCGGCGACGGTCTCGGCGGCCGGCCGGCAGGCCAGCCCGGTGGCCAGCGCCCGGGAGACGTCCGTGCGGTGGACGGCCGCGTACAGTTCGCTCTCCGGCGGCACCCACACCGGCAGCTGTGTCCAGGGCTCGATCCCGGCGGCCAGGATCGTCTCCGGATCCGTCCAGCGCAGCTCGGCGTCCGCGCCCGTGACCCGGACACAGCTGTCGAGCAGCTCGCCCATGGTGGTGTGCCCCGGCGGCCCGATCAGGTCGTACGGCCCGTTCAGCTCCTGCCGGAGCGCGCCGAGGAGCCAGCCGGCCAGGTCGCGGGCGTCGATGAACTGCACCGGCAGCTCGCGCGGGCCGGGGGCCAGGACGGGGCCGCCGCGCGCGATCCGGTTCAGCCACCAGGGCAGTCGGCCGACGTTCTCGTACGGGCCGAGGATCAGCCCGGCCCGCACCAGCAGCGAGGCGTCCGTGCCGAAGGCCTCGGCGGCGGCCAGCTCGCCGCCCCGCTTGTCCCGGGCGTAGTCCGTCGGCCCCGCGTCGGCGGTGGCGCCCTCGACCACCGCTCCGCCCGGCCCGCCCGTGGCGGGCCAGGGCCAGGCGTACACCGACCGGCTGGAGACGTACGCGTAGCGCGCGGCCCGGTCCCGCAGCAGCCGTGCCGCGGCGAGCACGGCACGGGGCTCGGCCGACCAGGTGTCGACGACCGCGTCCCAGCCGCCCGGTTCGGCGGCGAGGGCCGCGAGGCCGTCGGGAGCGGTGCGCTCGCCGCGCAACGACCGTACTCCGGGCGGCGGTTCGTGCCGTCCCCGGTGGAAGACGGTCACGTCCCAGCCGCGCGTCACGGCTGCCTCGGCCACCGCCCGTCCCACGAACTCCGTACCGCCCAGCACCAGAAGTCTCATGCCGCCGATCGTGCCCGGTCCGGGCGGGCGGCGGTACGGGACTCTGCCGAGAGCAGAGCCGGGGAGGGTCAGCGGCCGGTCGGCGGGGTGTACTTGTAGCCGACCCGGCGCACCGTCTGGATCGTCTGCCGGTACCGCGCGCCCAGCTTGCGGCGCAGCCGGGCGATGTGCACGTCGACGGTGCGGCCGTCGCCGACGTGGCCGTAGCCCCACACCGTGGTGACCAGCTGGTCGCGGGTGTGCACCCGGTGCGGATGGGCCACGAGGTGGGCCAGCAGCTCGAACTCCAGGTAGGTCAGGTCGAGTTCACGGCCGTCGACGTCGGCGGTGCGCTGCACGGGATCGATCCGCACCGGCTGCCCGGCCCCGGACTCGGCTTGCCCGGCCTCGGCTTGCCCGGACTCGGCCGGCTGCTCCGGCAGCGCGACCGGCAGGAACGGCGGCCGCTGGTCGGCCGGGACCAGCACCAGGTAGCCGACCATCGGCGGCTGGCCGGGCAGGGTGGGCAGGGTGTGCTGCGGCGCGGGCAGCCAGGTGGCGCCGGGCGGCAGGAAGTCCGGGAAGTCCGGGACCTCAAGCACCTCGTCCCGGTCGACGGCGCGCAGCCGGTGCCGGGCGGGAGCGGTGAGGGAGGTGGCGGACGAGAGGGAACGAGTGGTCGCCATGAGAGGTCAGCTCTTTCGCGCGAGAGGTTCGTCGGGAAGGGCGACGGCCGCGATTCGTGGTCGGGCGCGCCAGCGGGACGTACGTCGTTTCGCGCTGGCCGGGAAGCCGGGGGTTACGGCTCTACAGGGCCCGCGCGTCGGTCGCGCGACAACACACCCGGTCGAAGTCGTGGTGCTGACGGGACGGCCAGAAGGGCTCGAGGTCATGGCGACCCGTCGCGGTGCACTTCTGGAAACTGGCCATGCGCCCATTGAAGCAGACGTGACCGCCGACGAGGACCCTCCTCTCACTGCTTGGACGCTACCTTGGCGGGAAGTTGACGCCGACTGTCCTCCGCCGCCGGGGATTCGGCCCTGATCAGCGCCGTACGGCCCGTTGGGCCGTCCGGAACGGTGTCTCGGTATGCGGACAGCGGTCCGGTGGGTTGGGCTGATCATCGGCGCCGGCCGGCACCACCATGGCGCCCGGGTGTGCGATACCGGCGAGCGCCGGAGCAACTCCCGCCGGAGGCCGGGCCCGTGCGCGGCGTGCCGGGCGGGATGGCGGACGGCGTCGGACGCATCGGACGCGTCGGACGAGGCGGCTGCGTGCGCACGCGGGTGAGAGCCGCGCCCCGTCCGGCTTCGCCTCGTCGGGCGGCGGCCGGGCGGGGTGCCGCGACACGCGGCAGGGGCGCCCGCCGGAATGGCGGGCGCCCCTGGGAGCGTGAGGGAGGAGGGATCAGACCTGGCCGGCCTTCTCCAGGGCGGCGCAGCAGGTGTCCACTAGCAGGCGGGTCACCACGTACGGGTCGACGTTGGCGTTCGGACGGCGGTCCTCGATGTAGCCCTTGCCGTCCTTCTCCACCTGCCACGGGATACGGACCGAGGCGCCGCGGTCGGAGACGCCGTAGGAGTACTCGTCCCACGGGGCGGTCTCGTGCAGGCCGGTCAGGCGCTCGTCGATGCCGGCGCCGTAGTTCTTGACGTGGTCCAGCGGCTTGGAGCCCTCGCCGAGCGACTCGCACGCGGTGATGATCGCGTCGTACCCCTCGCGCATGGCCTTCGTGGAGAAGTTGGTGTGCGCGCCCGCGCCGTTCCAGTCGCCCTTGACGGGCTTCGGGTCGAGGGTCGCGGAGACGCCGAAGTCCTCGGCGGTGCGGTACAGCAGCCAGCGGGCCACCCACAGCTGGTCGGAGACCTCCAGCGGGGCGAGCGGGCCGACCTGGAACTCCCACTGGCCCGGCATGACCTCGGCGTTGATGCCGGAGATACCGAGACCGGCCTTCAGGCAGTGCTCCAGGTGGGCCTCGACGATGTCACGGCCGAAGATCTCGTCGGCACCGACGCCGCAGTAGTAGCCGCCCTGCGGGGCCGGGAAGCCGTTCTCGGGGAAGCCGAGCGGCCGGGTGCCGTCGAAGAAGGTGTACTCCTGCTCGATACCGAAGACCGGCTCCTGCGCCGCGAACCGCTCGGCGACCTCGGCCAGCGCGGCACGGGTGTTGGACACGTGCGGCGTCATGTCGATGTCGAGGACCTCGCAGAGCACCAGGATGTCCTCGCCGCCGCGGATCGGGTCCGGGCAGGTGAAGACCGGCTTGAGCACGCGGTCCGAGGCGTGGCCCTCGGCCTGGTTGGTGGAGGAGCCGTCGAAGCCCCAGATCGGCAGCGCGTCGAGACCGGCCGGGGAGCCCGCGATGATCTTCGTCTTGGACCGGAGCTTCGCCGTCGGGGCGGTGCCGTCGATCCAGATGTACTCGGCCTTGAAGGTCAACGGGGCCACTTCCTTCGGGTGGGTCGGGCGCACTTGTCGCGGGTGCTGCGGTGCCGCGGGTTGCCGCGGCGCTACGGCACCGGGGCGCCGCGTCGATCTGCCGGGCAGCCTCGCAACAGGCGATTTCCCGTCCGTTGCCCTTGTGTGAACCCCGTGTTACCTGGTGTTTCTGTGGTGCGTCTCACGCGGTGCGGAATCCTTGTCGACGAGGGCCGTCCGGGGCGCTACCGTGCGGCGGTGGACTTCACCGCCGCGCCCGGCAGCCGCTTCCGCGACGCATACGACAAGGTGCTGGCCAAGTGGCCCGCCGACCGCGAGGCGTTGACCGTCCGCACTCCCTTCGGGGACACCCGCGTCAACGCCTGCGGCCCACGCGACGCACCCCCGCTGCTGCTGCTCCCGGGCGGCGGGGCGGCCACCTCCGTCTCCTGGTACGGCCAGGCCGCCGCCCTCGCCCGCGTCCGCCGGGTGTACGCCGCCGACCTGATCGGCGCCCCCGGCCTGAGCGTCCCGGCCGCCGACCGTCACCCCCGTACGGTCGCCGACCTGTCCGCCTGGCTGGACGCCCTGCTCGACGGCCTGGGCGCCGACGAGGCCGACCTGGGCGCGCACTCGTACGGCGGCTGGATCGCCCTGCACCACACCCTGCGGGCGCCCGGCCGGGTACGCCGCCTGTTCCTCCTGGACCCGACCCAGTGTTTCGCCGGGTTCAAGGCGGCGTACCTGCTGCACGCCCTGCCGATGCTGCTGCGGCCCTCACCCCGCCGGGTCCGGGCCTTCCTGGAGTGGGAGACCGGCGCGGGGGCGCCGCCCGACCCGGACTGGCTCGCCCTCCAGGAGGCGGGCGCGGGCTTCCCGGCCCGCAAACCGGTCACCGGGCCGCGCCCGGCGCCGGACGCGCTGCGGGCGCTCAGGACGCCGGTCCTGCTGCTCGTGGCCGCGAACAGCAGGACCCACGACCCGCGCGACGTGGCGGCCGGTGCCGCCGAACTGCTGCCGCGCGTGGAGACGGCGGTCCTGCCGGGCGTCTCCCATCACGCGCTGCCCCAGTCGGCGCCGGGCGGCCTGGCGGACCGTGTCACCGCGTTCCTGTCCGCCGACTGATGTTTCCCGGCCTCACCCCACCTTCTCGATCAGCGCGTGACGGATGAGGAACTTGCCCGATTCCCGGACCTGTTCGAAGGCCGCGTTGTTCAGCAGGACGCAACTGCCGGAGACCGAGGTGACCTTTACCGTCGTGGACTTTTTGTTGTCCAGGTTGGTGACCTTCAGGGTCGTCCCCGCCGGGAACTGGTCGCTGGACGCGGCCGGGGCGCCGCCCTCGCCGGAGAGCGTGACGGTGGAGCCGTTGCAGACCTGCTGACCGGAGGCCGCGGCACCACCGGCACTGCCGGCGCCGCCGCTCCCGGCGGCGGACTGCGAGGGCTGTGCGCTCGGCTGGGCACTGCCGGACTGCTGCCCCGCGCCCTGCTGCCCGGCGCCCTGCTGACCCGCGCCCTGCTGCCCGGCGCCCTGCTGCGCCGACTGGGAGCCCTGAGCCGACTCCCCAACGGTGCAACCGGCCGCCTTCTGCTGGACCTTGATCTGTGCGATGACCGCCTGCCGGTTGGCGATCCGGGCCGCCGACTGGGCGTCCGGGGCGGCCTGCTGCCCGGCGATGAACCGTTCGTTGTTGCCGAGGGCGGTGGCGAGCCCCTGGCAGACGGTCGAGTTACCGGCGGACAGGGTCTTCGCGTTCTGCGCGGGCTGGGCGGCGTTGGACGTGGTGGCGAGCGCGAAGGCCCCACCGCCCGCCACCGCCGCGGCACCGACGAGCAGTGCGATCGTCTTCTTCGGACCGAGAGTTCGCCTGCGCGACATGCGCGCCTCCTGAAGAGGTAGGGGAGCGTACGTCGCTAGGTACGAGATACCGAACGAGGTGACTCAGCGACCACGGGAGCCGCTGAAGTGACCTGCGCCACACCGGACTTGGTCCCGGCTCAGCCCTTGCCGCGGGAGAGGGCCTCGCGTACGGCGTCCTCGGTGCGGGCCACCAGGGCCGTTCCGTCGTCGGCGGTGATGATCGGGCGCTGGATGAGCCGGGGGTGTTCGGCGAGGGCGGTGATCCACCGCTCGCGCGTGCTCGCGTCCTTCGCCCAGTCCTTGAGCCCCAGTTCCCTGGCGTCGGCCTCCTGGGTGCGGGTGATGTCCCACGGTTCGAGGTCCAGCCGGTCGAGCACGGCCCTGATCTCGTCCGCACCGGGCACGTCGTCCAGATAGCGTCGGACGGTGTACTCGGCCCCCTCGGCGTCGAGCAGGCTGACGGCGCTGCGGCACTTGGAACAGGCCGGATTGATCCAGATTTCCATGCGGGACACGGTACGCGCCCCGGGTCAGGAGTCGGTCCAGCGCCAGCGGCTGCCGCTGAGGGAGCATGTGATGGGTGTACCGCTCGCGTCGGTCGTCGCGGCCCCGTGGTCGCTGTTGCGGCAGAACTCGCCCGCCGCGTAGCAGTTGCCCGCGGCGGAGACGATCGAGCAGGTCCCGGTGCTGCCGGTGCTGCCGGTGCTGCCGGTGCTGCCGGTGTCGAGGGTGGAGCCGTCGGTGCCGGCCGTCGCCGTCCTGGTGACGGTCACCGTCGGTGCGGGTGTGGGCTCGGCGGTCCTGGTGACCGTGGCGGCGGGCTTGGGTGCGGCCGTCACGGTGGCGGTGGCGGTGACGGTCGGCCTCGGTGTGGCGGCCGTCCTGACGGTGTCGTCGTGGGCGCCGGACCGTCCGGCGGCCGAGCCGATCGCCAGGAGGAGGAAGCCGCCGACCCAGACGCGCTTGCGCTTGCGCAGGGGGCGGATGTCCACGGGCCGTGGCGCGGGCGGAGCGGTGTGCGGGTAGTTCATGTCGTCCCCCCTGGGATGTTCCTGACGGGTGGACAGTAATGCTGAGACGTGAAGAAAGAGTGGATTGTATGGAGATGGTGATTGATTCGTGATGGCCTCGGAGTGTTGTACAGCTGCACTGTCCGGGGCCCTTCTGTTCGAATTTATGTCGCCTCACGCGCATCACGAAGACCGTAGGTGACATGACGGCAATTCCCTTGTCCACCTGGATGTTTGCCGGACTCTGCGGACTCCCTCGATGTCAGTGCCCGGCGGTAAACTGGAGGCAGTGTTCGAGGGTGTCGCCGGGCTGTCCGGCAGGCGCCCTGACCGCGACAGGAGGATGCCTGTGCCCGCTGCCGCCCTGAGGCCGAAGCCGTCCCGGACCCAGTCCACCGCCCAGCACCCCGTGCTGTTCGACTCGCCCGTCCAGCCCGTGACGAAGCGCCCGCTGCCTGCCGGACGGCCGCGCGCGTGGTACGTCACGCACAACCGCCGGCTGAAGGCCATGCGCCTCGCCATAGCCCTGCTCGACTCCGGCGTCTACCTCCCGTCCCAGGCCTCCGACGCCGCGATCCGCGCCGCGGCGGAGGACATCGGCATGCGCCCGCCGTCCGACACGACCTGCCACATGGTCCGGGCGTTCATGCGCTACAACCGCTGAGACCGGACGTACACGACCGCGCACCGGGTGCCCGCGCATCGGCGGGCACCCGGTCCGTGCTCACACAGCCGCAGCCGCAGGCCCAACCGGTGTTTCGCACCCGGGAGTTCGAGGCGCGAGGAGCGACGGACCGAAAACGGGGTGCGGGCAGGGTCGTCGGCTCCCTACCCTGAACAAACGGCGCGAAGCCGACACACCCCACCCCCGCCACACTCACCCCACGGAGGTCCGTCATGCGTGGCATCATCGCGACCGGGACCCTCGTCCTGGTGATCCTCGGATTCGGAGACCATCTCTGGTGGCTGGCCGCCGTCGCGCTGCTCTACCTGTACGCGACGCTCGCGAGACACGGACGCGGTGCGCCCGGCCCGCCCCCGCCCGCCGGGGCGGGTACCCCGCCCCCGCCCGACAGCTACCGCGCCTACCGCGACCGCCGGGACCGGCAGGCCAGGTGGGAGCGGCGCTACCGCCGGGAGCGGCCGGTCGAGACCCGTCGGCAGGCGCCGCAGAAGAGCAGGTGAGCGACGGCGTCCCCGGTCACAGGCCGGGGGCGCCCCACACCGGGAACCAGCGGCTCAGATCCTGCTCGATGCGCAGGTCGTTCGCGAGGGCCGCCTTCACCTGGAGTTCCAGTGCGCTGTCCCGCCGCTCCCCGCCGCCGGAGACGGGAGCGAAGGGGTAGAACGTGCCCCGCTTGTAGAGGTAGACCAGCGCCAGCCTGCGCCCGGCCTCGTCCCGGAACGCGGCCAGCGAGCACAGCAGCTGCGGGCCGAAGCCGTTGACCTCCATCGCGCTGTTGACCGCGTGCAGATCGTTGACCAGCTGCACCAGCTGGTCCGGGGTCCGCTCGGACACCAGCCACGAGTAGCCGTACGTGTCCCGTTCCAGCTCCACCGGCGGCCCCGTGCGGTCGGTGTCCGCGTCCAGCAGCGCCTGCACCTCCCGGTGGGTCTGCTCGAAGGCCGCCCCTTCCACCGTGGCGAAGCAGACCGCCCCGCCTCCGGTGGGTGTGAAACCGGCCGCGGCCTCAAGGGTCACGGCCGCCGAGGGCAGCGCGAAGAGCTGATCCAGATCGGGCGCGACCGGTTTCGTACGGCCCAGCAGGATGTCCAGCAGCCCCAATGTTCAGTCCGCCTTTCCGGGAGTGGCGGCCTCGCCCAGCTCCGCCGAGATCCGGCCCAGCTGCTCCAGGCGCTGCTCCAGGGTCGGGTGGGTGGAGAAGAACCGCTCCAGACCCGGCTCCTTGCCCTTGGCCGGGGTGAAGAAGAACGCGTTGAACGCCTGGGCCGTGCGCAAATCCTTGGTCGGGATCCGGGCGATGTCCCCCGAGACCTTGGTCAGCGCCGAGGCGAGGGCCGAGGGGCGGCCGGTGAGGTGCGCGGCGGCACGGTCCGCCGCCAGCTCCCGGTACCGCGACAGCGCCCGGATCAGCAGGAAGCTGATCGCGTACACCGCCACAGAGACGGCCAGCACGGCGCCCATGACGGCCGCCGTGTTCTGGTCGCGGCGGCCCCCGAAGAGGCCCGAGTAGAGGGCGAACCGGACGATCAGGCCGGCCAGCACCCCGAGGAAGGACGCGATCGTGATCACGGCGACGTCCTTGTGCGCCACGTGCGACAGCTCGTGCGCCAGCACGCCCTCCAGCTCGGCGGGCTCCAGCCGCCGGAGCAGGCCCGTCGTCACGCAGACCACCGCGTGATCGGGGTTCCGCCCGGTCGCGAACGCGTTCGGCATGTCCATCTCGGACACGGCGACGACCGGCTTGGGCATGTCCGCGATCGCACACAGCCGGTCCACGACCGCGTGCAACTCGGGATACTCCTCGCGCTCCACGACCCGACCGCGCATCGCGAACATGGCGATCTTGTCGGAGAACCAGAACTGGGCCACGAACATCGCCCCGACCACGACGACGACCAGCACCCAGGACCTCAGCAGCACGATCAATGCCGCGACGAAGCCCACGTACAGCAGCCCGAGCAGGAACATGGTGAGTCCCATGCGCACGGCAAGCCGTCGGTCGCTCCGGAACCGGCTCTGCATCTTGCATCACCCCGCAGTCACGCACTCGTCCCGCTGTCCAGTGTGCACCTGCCGAACGCCATGAAGTGGTTCCGAACGACCCCAGGCGCAGCAAAAAGCTGCCCCTGAGCGCCCTCCCCGGTACGGGGAGTGAGCCCTGCTCCTAGGAGGCGGAGCTGAACTGCACGAGCGCGATCAACGCCATCACCGCGACCACGCAGCCGACCACCACGGCCGTCGACACCCACGACGCCCGGCGCGGCGCCCCGTCCGGGTCGGCACGGAAGGGCGCCGGGTCCGGCGGGTTCTGCTTCCAGCGGGCGGCGAGCATCCGCGCCCGGGCCGAGGGCTCCTTGTGCTCGGCCGACTCCGCCCACCGGTGATCGAACTCCCGCTCCCAGTCGTCCTGTTGCGACATCCCCGTTCAACCTCTCTCGTCCGTCAAGGGTCAGGAGGGATGATCCCCCGAAAGGAGGAAGCCTGGGAAGCGTGAAAGGTTGCGCTCAGGTCAGCGACGCGGCCGACGGCACGACGACG
The DNA here is from genome assembly GCF_001866675.1 of Streptomyces sp. MUSC 14. Classification (NCBI taxonomy): domain Bacteria; kingdom Bacillati; phylum Actinomycetota; class Actinomycetes; order Kitasatosporales; family Streptomycetaceae; genus Streptomyces; species Streptomyces sp. MUSC 14. The sequence continues at coordinate 13,855 of NZ_MLYN01000007.1, read as the reverse complement.
CCGTAGAGGTCCGCGACCGTGGCGAGGGCGCCGTGGTGGAGCTGGGCGGCACCGACCCCGGCGACCGGGGTGGTGAGCGGGCGGGTGGCGCAGGCGTCGGCGACGACCGTGGGGCGGTTGCCGCGCAGGAAGGCACCCTGGGCCGTGAACACGACGCACATGTGGGTCATGAAGCCCGCGAGGATCACGTCCTGGTGCCCGGCGGCGTCCACGTGCGCGGCCAGCTCGGTGTCCCGGAACGCGTCCGGTGTCTTCTTGACCACCACCGGCTCGCCCTCGGCCGGCGCGACCCTCGGATGGATCGCGCCGATCTCGTCCCGGATGTCGTACGGCGTCCCCGGGCCGCCGTCGTTGACGACGTGCACGACCGGCGCCCCGGCCGACCGGGCCCGCGCCAGCAGCCCGGCACCGGCGTCGAGGGCGGCCTCCCAGCCCGCCAGCTCAATGACGCCCCGGGTGTAGGTGTTCTGGTAGTCGATGAGGATCAGCGTCGCACCGGCGAGCGAGGCCGGGGTCTGATCGAAGCCGTTGAGGTCACGCAGCGTCGTCGAAGTCATGCCCCTCACGCTATGAGCGGCTCCCGGATGGCGGCAATGTCAGGTAACTTGCAGATTCAGACATCGGTGGGGCGGGAGATCGGGGAGGGAGACCTGGTGAGCGGTGTCGAGCGGTTCATCGTCGTGCTGCTCTTCGACGGCGTCGACCTGCTCGACGTCACCGGCCCGCCGGAGGTGTTCGCGCTGCTGCGCCGCGAGACGGACGACGCGGCCGGCTGCCGGGTCGTCCTCGCCGCCGAGACCCCGGACCCCGTCACCACGGCGGCCGGGGTGCGCGTACTGCCCGACATCACCTGCGCGGACGCCGCCCGGCACACCATCGACACCCTGCTGGTGCCCGGAGCGGTCGAGGTCGACGACGAACGCCGGGTGCGGGCCCTGACCGACGAGGGCGTGGTCCGCTGGGTACGGACGCTCGCCGGCCGCTCCCGGCGCGTCGCCTCCGTCTGCGTGGGCGCGCATCTGCTCGCCGCCGCCGGACTGCTCGACGGCAGGCGGGCCACCACCCACTGGTCGACCGCGCGGCAACTGGCCGACGAGCACCCGGCCGTACGGGTCGACGCCGACCCGATCTTCCTGCGCGACGGCACGGTGTGGACCGGCGCGGGCATCACCGCCTGTCTCGATCTGTCCCTCGCGCTGGTCGCCGAGGACTTCGGCGAGGCCGTCGCGCTGCGCGTGGCCCGGCAGCTGGTGATGTACCTGAAGCGGCCGGGCGGCCAGAGCCAGTTCAGCGTGCCGATCGAGCCCGTCTCTACCACCCGCCGCATGGACGACCTGCGCCGGTACGTCGACCGGCACGCCACCGGCCGGCTCACGGTCGCCGACCTCGCCGCCCACGCGCACGTCAGCGAGCGCCAGCTGACCCGGCTGTTCAAGACCGAGCTGGACACGACCCCGGCGGCCTACATCGAGTCCGCCCGCGTCGAGGTCGCCCGGGGCCGCCTGGAGTCCACCGACGACACCCTCGACCGGGTGGCCTCGGCCTGCGGCTTCCAGACGGTCGACACCCTCATCCGTGCGTTCCGCCGCCGCCTGGACACGACCCCGACGGAGTACCGCAACCGCTTCCGGCACACGGGCCGGACATGAGCGAGGCCCCCCGGCACGAGCCGAGGGGCCTGCTGATCCCGCTGATCCCGGGGGATCCGTCGGTCACACGTCGAAGTAGAGCTCGAACTCGTGCGGGTGCGGACGCAGCTGGAGCGGCGCGATCTCGCTGGTGCGCTTGAGGTCGATCCACGTCTCGATCAGGTCCGGCGTGAACACGTCGCCCTGGAGGAGGAACTCGTGGTCGGCCTCCAGCGAGTCGAGGACGGCCGGGAGCGAGGTCGGGACCTGGGCGACGTTCGCGTGCTCCTCGGGAGCCAGCTCGTACAGGTCCTTGTCGATCGGCTCGGCCGGCTCGATCTTGTTCTTGATGCCGTCCAGGCCCGCGAGGAGCAGGGCGGAGAAGGCGAGGTACGGGTTGCCGGAGGAGTCGGGCGCGCGGAACTCGACGCGCTTGGCCTTCGGGTTGGAGCCGGTGATCGGGATACGCATGGCCGCGGAGCGGTTGCGCTGCGAGTACACCAGGTTGATCGGCGCCTCGAAGCCCGGCACCAGACGGTGGTACGAGTTCACCGTCGGGTTGGTGAAGGCCAGCAGCGACGGGGCGTGCTTGAGGATGCCGCCGATGTAGTAGCGGGCGGTGTCCGACAGGCCCGCGTAACCGGCCTCGTCGTAGAACAGCGGGTCGCCGTTGCTCCACAGCGACTGGTGCACGTGCATGCCCGAGCCGTTGTCGCCGAAGATCGGCTTCGGCATGAAGGTCGCGGTCTTGCCGTTGCGCCAGGCGACGTTCTTCACGATGTACTTGAAGAGCTGGAGGTCGTCGGCGGCGGCGAGCAGCGTGTTGAACTTGTAGTTGATCTCGGCCTGGCCGGCGGTGCCCACCTCGTGGTGCTGGCGCTCGACCTTCAGGCCCTGCCGGTCCAGCTCCAGGGAGATCTCGGCACGCAGGTCGGCGAAGTGGTCGACCGGCGGGACCGGGAAGTAGCCGCCCTTGTAGCGGACCTTGTAGCCGCGGTTGTTCTCGACGGCGCCGGTGTTCCAGGCGCCCGCCTCGGAGTCGATGTGGTAGAAGGACTCGTTCGCCGAGGTGGCGAAGCGCACGCTGTCGAAGACGTAGAACTCGGCCTCGGGGCCGAAGTACGCGGTGTCCGCGATGCCGGTCGACGCGAGGTAGGCCTCGGCCTTCTTCGCCACGTTGCGCGGGTCACGGGAGTACTGCTCGCCCGTGATCGGGTCGTGGATGAAGAAGTTGACGTTGAGGGTCTTGTCCCGGCGGAACGGGTCGATCCGGGCCGTGGACAGGTCGGCGCGCAGCGCCATGTCGGACTCGTGGATGGCCTGGAAGCCGCGGATCGACGATCCGTCGAAGGCCAGCTCCTCGTCGGGGTCGAACGCCTCGACGGGCACCGTGAAGTGCTGCATGACGCCCGGCAGGTCGCAGAAGCGGACGTCGACGAACTTGACGTCCTCGTCCGCGATGAACTTCTTGGCCTCGTCGGCGTTCTGGAACATCCAGCTCCTCCTACTCCCGACCGTCCTCGCCGGGGTGGTAGATCGTTCGTGCGGCCAGTGCGGTGGCACACGCTGGTCTCGACCCTAGGGACGGGTGATTTCTCGGGCGTGACCCGTTTGTTTCGCAGAAGTTAACCGGCCACCTGTCCACCGTAGCCCCGGCACACCCCTCGGCACAGGGCGCGCCGCCGGGCGCAGTACCGTGGACGGGTGGACAACAGGCAAGCAATCGGATCGTGGCTCTCCGGGCCCCGCGAGGCCATGGAAGAAGCCGGCGCGGACTTCGGCTACCGGGGTGAACAGCTCGGTCTTCCGCAGGACGGGCCGAACTCGATCGCCCGGCCCGGCCGGCGCCTCGGCGCCCTCGCCGTGGACTGGGCGATGTGCGTCCTGATCGCATACGGCCTGATCACCAACGGCTACAGCCAGGCGACCAGCAACTGGGCCCTCGGTGTCTTCTTCGTCCTGAGCGTCCTGACCGTCGGCACGATCGGCTTCACCCCGGGCAAGCGCCTGTTCGGCATCCGCGTCGTGGCCCTGGAGACCGGCACGGTCAACCCGGTCCGCGCCCTGCTCCGCACCGTCCTGCTGTGCCTCGCGATCCCGGCGCTGGTCTGGGACCGCGACGGCCGCGGTCTGCACGACCGGCTGGCGAAGACGGTCGAAGTACGCGTCTGAGCGTCGCCGGGAGCACCGCCCGCACCCGGCCATGATCCGGTTGCCCCACCCCCGGCCCGGCGGCATAGTCGTGACCGTGGTCGTGACCGTCCGGACACGGACGGTCGTCGGACCGACGTCGCGGGACAGGTGGTGCACGTAATGACCGACAGCCAGGATGTGATGGCGGCCGAGGTGACCCCCGAGGACTTCCGGGACGCCATGGCACGCTTTCCGTCGGGCGTGGTGGTGGTGACCGCCCACTGCGAGGACGGCACCCCCCGCGGCTTCACGGCCAGCTCCTTCTGCTCGGTCTCCCTGGAGCCCCCGCTGGTCCTGGTGTGTCTGTCGGACACGGCCGACTCGGCGCTGGTCTTCGCGCGCTGCGAGCACTTCGCGGTGAGCGTGCTGGCCCCGGAGCACCAGCATCTGGCGCTGCGCTTCGCCACCAAGGGTGCGGACAAGTTCGCCGACCCGGTGCTCAAGCCGAGCCCCACCGGGCTGCCGACGGTCTACCAGGCGCCCGTACAGCTGGACTGTGCCGCATACGCGCGTTACCCGGCCGGGGATCACACGATCCTGATCGGCCGGGTAACGGGAGTGCGGCTGGGCGAGGGGTCGCCGATGGTGTACTGCGAGCGGGAGTTCCGCTCGCTGAACTAGCGGTGACGAGGGTCAGCGGCCCTTCGGCATGCGCATGCCCTTGGGCATGGGGCCCTTCGGTACCGGCATGTTGCTCATCAGGTCGCCCATGGCGCGCAGCCGGTCGTTGGTGGCCGTCACCTGGGGGCCGGCCAGCACGCGCGGGAACTTCAGCATGGTCGTCCGCAGCTTCTTCAGCTCGACCATGCCCTCGCCGTCGCCGACGATGACGTCGTGCACCGGCACGTCGGCCACGATGCGGTTCATCTTCTTCTTCTCGGCGGCCAGCAGGGTCTTCACCCGGTTCGGGTTGCCCTCCGCGACCAGCACGATGCCGGCCTTGCCGACCGCGCGGTGCACCACGTCCTGGCTGCGGTTCATCGCCACCGCCGGAGTCGTCGTCCAGCCCCGGCCGATGTTGTCCAGCACGGCGGCCGCGGCGCCCGGCTGGCCCTCCATCTGGCCGAAGGCGGCACGCTCGGCCCGGCGGCCGAACACGATCGCGGTCGCCAGCAGAGCGATCAGCAGGCCGAAGATGCCCAGGTACACGGGATGGCCGAGCAGGAAGCCGATCGCGAGGAAGACGGCGAAAATGCCGATTCCGACGGCCCCGAGCACAAGACCGATCTTCTTGTCGGCCTTACGGGTCATCTTGTATGTGAGAGCGATCTGCTTCAGTCGCCCTGCGTTCGCGGCGTCCGCCGCGGGTTCCTTCCTCGCCATGGCACGAAGTCTACGTGGCCCGGGGAGCGCCGACGACGGCAGTGTCCGGGGGAGGGGCGGTCAGGGGCGGCCGGCGGCCTGCTCCAGGACGCGCTGTGCCTCGACGCGGTCCTTGGCGCGGCGGCGGTCCTCCAGCACGGAGGTCCAGGCATTGCGGCGGGCGGTGCGCTGACCGCCGCTCATGAGCAGGTGCTCGACGGCGCGGAGAGCGTCGGTGAAGGACGGGATGGCGGTGGCGCGAACGGGCGCGGCCTGCATGTTCGAGGTCCCCCCTCGGAGCGGCGGGTGGTGTACGGGGCGTGATACCAGAGTCACTGTTTGGTGTTACCAGGGCGTGACCGACCGGTCAAACGCCAATGAAACCTTGATGCGGTACACCCAAAAGCTGACGCGGCCCTGATGAACGTCCTCATCAGCGAGGACGGACAGGACCGCGTCGACTCGGCCATTACTGGCCGGTAATTGCTTGTGCGTGAATTCACACGCGCTGCTCACACCGCCTGGGAGGCGATGTACGTACCACGCTTCTCAACGGCCATCTGGTACAGCCGCCCGGCCCGGTACGAGGAGCGCACCAGCGGACCCGACATCACGCCGGAGAAGCCGATCTGCTCGGCCTCCTCCTTCAGCTCCACGAACTCCTGCGGCTTGACCCAGCGCTCGACGGGGTGGTGCCGGACGGAGGGGCGCAGATACTGCGTGATGGTGACCAGCTCGCAACCGGCGTCGTGCAGCTGCCGCAGCGCCTCGCTGATCTCCTCGCGGGTCTCGCCCATGCCGAGGATCAGGTTCGACTTGGTGACCAGGCCGAAGTCGCGGGCGTCGGTGATGACCTTCAGGGAGCGCTCGTAGCGGAAGCCGGGGCGGATCCGCTTGAAGATGCGCGGCACCGTCTCGACGTTGTGCGCGAAGACCTCGGGGCGGGAGTCGAAGACCTCGGCCAGCTGCTCCGGGACCGCGTTGAAGTCGGGGGCCAGCAGCTCGACCTTGGTGCGGCCGGCCTCGCGGTCCGCCGTCTGCCGGTGGATCTGGCGCACGGTCTCGGCGTACAGCCAGGCGCCGCCGTCCTCCAGGTCGTCGCGGGCGACGCCGGTGATGGTGGCGTAGTTCAGGTCCATCGTGACCACGGACTCGCCGACGCGGCGCGGCTCGTCGCGGTCGAGCGCCTCCGGCCTGCCGGTGTCGATCTGGCAGAAGTCGCAGCGCCGGGTGCACTGGTCGCCGCCGATGAGGAAGGTCGCCTCGCGGTCTTCCCAGCACTCGTAGATGTTCGGGCAGCCGGCTTCCTGGCAGACCGTGTGCAGGCCCTCGCTCTTCACGAGGTTCTGCATCTTCGTGTACTCGGGACCCATTTTCGCCCGGGTCTTGATCCACTCGGGCTTGCGCTCGATGGGGGTCTGGCTGTTGCGGACCTCCAGGCGCAGCATCTTGCGTCCGTCGGGTGCGACTGCGGACACGACCGGCTCCCTAAGCTTTGATTCCTCGGCGCACACCAGGGTACGCCCGTACAAAATGCGCCCTGCCGCTGGAGCCAACCCCGCTGCCGCAGGGCGCATTCCCGGCGGAACGGGTCAGGCGGAGGCCTTCTCGACCACTCGGGGGCGCAGGTCCGCGTTCGCGAGGACGTCCTGCAGATGCCTCTCGGCGACCGGCAGTACCTCGTCGATGGTCACCTCGCGGCCGAGTTCGTACGAGAGGGAGGTCACGCCCGCGTCGCGGATGCCGCACGGGATGATCTTGTCGAAGTTCGAGGTGTCCGGGTTCACGTTCAGGGCGAAGCCGTGCATCGTGACGCCCTTGGCGACGCGGATGCCCATGGCGCAGATCTTGCGGTCCTCGCGACGCTGGCCCGCGTTCGAGGGCGCGTACTCGGGGCCGTTGAGCCGGGGGTCGAACTCGGGGTCGTTCGCGCGCGGGTCGAAGTCGAGCGTGAGCCCTCCGAGCGCGGGGCGCTGCTCGACCGGGTCGCCGAGCACCCAGACGCCGGCGCGGCCCTCGACCCGGGAGGTCTCGACGCCGAACTCGGCGCACACCGCGATCATCGCGTCCTCCAGGCGGCGCAGATGCGCGACCACGTCCACCGGGCGGGGCAGCTTCTGGATCGGGTAGCCCACCAGCTGGCCCGGTCCGTGCCAGGTGATCTTGCCGCCGCGGTCGACGTCGACCACGGGGGTGCCGTCCAGCGGGCGCTCTTCGGGCGCGGTGCGGCGGCCCGCCGTGTAGACGGGAGGGTGTTCGAGGAGCAGAACGGTGTCCGGGACCTCGTCGGCGAACCGGGCCGCGTGCACCCGGCGCTGCTCGTCCCAGGCCTCCTGGTACTCGACGGCGTCCGCGCCGAACCCCATGCGGACGAACCGCAACTCACTCACGGCAAGCGCCTCCCTCGGCGACTGGGCAATCGACCGGGCAACCGGTGTCAGGCGCGTCTCGCGCCCACGCCACTGTACGTCCGACCGGAGTACGTCAGCCCTACGGGCGTTTCTCACACGATCGGATGAATGGACGGCGGAATGTGTGATCGCCCCCTCACTCTCCGCTACATTCGCGCCGTTCACGAGGCCATAAGGGCTGCTCAACGGCAATCCGGGCACTGCGTCAGCCCGGAAGGCAGGAGACCGCACCGCAGATGACGGACCGACCCGCGCAGCGCACCCCCAACCGCCAACTCGCCGCGCTCATCGCAGAAGCGGGGTTCTCCAACGCGGGCCTGGCTCGTCGCGTCGACCAGCTCGGCCTGGAGCACGGGCTGGATCTCAGATACGACAAGACCTCGGTCACCCGCTGGCTGCGCGGACAGCAGCCCAGGGGCACCACCCCCGCCCTGATCGCCGAGGTGTTCACACGTCGGCTCGGACGCCGGCTCACGGCCCAGGATCTCGGTCTGGACGCGTGCGCCCCGGTGTACGCCGGGCTGGAGTTCGCGGCCACCCCGGAGGAGGCCGTCGACATCGTCAGCGGGCTGTGGCGCAAGGACTCCGGCAGCCACGCCGAGCTGCGCAAGATCGCCTTCACCCCGGCCGGGCTCGTCGTGCCCAGCCGGGACTGGCTGATCGGCAAGGCCGACGACAAGGTGGCCAGGGAGCCCGCGCCCCGGGTGCCCGCGCAGGCCCGGGCGGGTCTCGCCAAGCCCCAGCCGCTCGCCCCGCCCCGCTCCCGCGGGCACGCCGAGCGTGTTCCCGGGCACAAGGTCAGCGGTGGAGACATCGCCGCACTGCGCTCGGTGGGCGAGCTGTTCCGCACCCTCGACGACCGCTTCGGCGGCGGCCACGCCCGCCAGGCCCTCGTGCGCTATCTGGAGCACGAGTGCGAGCCGATGCTCCGCGGCACCTACGACGAGCAGACCGGCCGCCGCCTGTTCGGCGCCGCCGCCGACCTGACCCGCCTCGCGGGCTGGACGTCGTACGACATCGCGGCGCACGGCCTCGCCCAGCGCTACTTCGTGCAGGCGCTGCGGCTCGCGCAGGCGGCCGGCGACCGGGCGTACGGCTCCTACGTCCTGGTCACCATGAGCCGCCAGGCCGTCTACCTCGGCCACGGCCGGGAGGCCGTGCAGCTGGCCAGGGTGGCCCAGCAGGGCGTCGGCACCGGCGCACCGCCGGTCGTGCAGGCGCTGCTGCACGCCTCCGAGGCGCGGGCGCACGGCGTGCTGGGCGAGGTGCGGGCGTGCACCGCGGCGCTGGTCCGGGCCGAACGCGCCCTGGAGGCGGCCCGGCCCGGGGACGACGTGCCGTACTGGGCCAAGTTCTTCGACGAGGCCCAGCTCGCGGACGAGTTCGGGCACTGCCACCGGGACCTCCAGCAGTTCCGGGCCGCCGCCCAGCACGCCGAACGCTCCCTCCAGCTGCGCGCGCCCTCCTTCGCCCGCAGCCGGCTGTTCTGCCGCGTCGTGCTCGCCACGGCCCGCCTGGGCCTCGGCGAACTCGACCAGGCGTGCGCGCTGGCCGCCGAGGCCGCCGGCGCGGCCGCCGAGATGAGGTCCGCTCGCGCGATCGAGTACGTGCGGGACTTCGAGCGGCGGTTGGAGCCGTACCGGGACGCGGCGCCGGCGAGGGGCTATCGGGAGAAGGTGGCCGCACTGAGCTGAGGGCTTCCCGGCTACGCCGCCTTCGGCAACGTCGGCGCCGGGTCCGCGCTGTGCATCGAGCCCGCCGCCCCCAGGTCCGCCAGGATCGCTCCCGCCGCCCGGTGGGCCGAGTGCAGCGCGCCCTGGACCGTACTGGTGTCGCGGTGGTCGCCGCAGACGTACAGGCCCGCCAGGAGGCGCACCGGGCGGCGCAGGTCGTGGGGCGGGCGCATCGCCGGGACGGCCTCCGGCGTGTGGTGCACGGCCAGCGTCTCCCAGCGGCGCGTCGAGGTGCCGTAGAGCCGGGAGAGGTGGATGCGGACGGCGGTGTCCACGCCCTGCGGCGGGCGGCCGAGGACCGTCGAGGAGATCAGGGCGCGGCCGACCGGTGCCCGGCTCGGGTCCACGTTGCTGAGCACCGCCGTGTGCGCCACCGGCCCGCCCCGGTCCGCGTCCAGCAGCAGCGAGGTGCCGGTGGTGAAGCCGGCCACGACGTCGTCGGTGGTGTGGTGGACGACGGTGACCGGATGGAAGTCCGGCACCCGCAGGCCCGGCAGCAGCTCCGCCGCCGCCCGCGCGTCCGTCGCCAGCAGCACCGCACGGCAGCGGATCTCCCCGTGCTCGGCCGTGGTCACCGAGGTGGTGCACACCGAGGTCACCCGCACCCCGGTGTGCACGGTGCCGGGCGGCAGCGCGCGTGCCAGCAGTTCCGGCAGTACGTCGGCGCCGCCCTCCGGCACGCACAGCCGCCCGCTCGCGAAGGCGCGCAGCGCGAGGTCGGCGCACCGGCTGGACGTGGTCAGCCCGGGGTCGCACAGGAGCGTCGCCAGCAGGGGGCGCAGGAAGCCCTCCACGGTGCGCGCCGGGACTCCGCGCCGGGCGAGGGCCTGGGCGGCGGGCATCTCGGGGCGGGCCAGGATGCGCTCGACGGGGGTGGTGGCGATCCGGCCGAGGGCGACGCCCAGCCGGGCCTGGTCCACCGCGCCGCCCACCGGCGCGCCGTTCCGGCCCGGGGCGGCCGCCGCGCCCCTGGGGGCGCTCGCGAGGGCGCGTACGGCATGGAGTGCGCCCCTTGCGCTCCCTCCGGCCGCCGGCGCGCCCGCGCGCTGGGTGCGACCGTCGCGGTGCAGCAGGACGCCGGGCGCGAAGGTGCGCAGGACCAGGGAGTCCAGGCCCGGGGTCATACGGAGTTCGGGATAGGACGTGGAGAGCAGCTGTCCGATGCGGTCGAGCCGGAAACCGTCGACCTTCTCGGTCGACATACGGCCGCCCACGTAAGGGGCGGCCTCCAGGACTGCGGTCGTTACTCCTGCGCTGGTGAGCCGATGAGCCGCCGAGAGACCGGCGATGCCGGCTCCCACGATGACGACGTCCACCTGGTACGCGGGCTCAAGCACGAGGCCCCTCCTGTGGTTGCGCGGCCGGTGGAGACGTCATGCCCCCAACAGGCTCCGGGGATACCCGAGTTCGGGTCGAGGTTAGGGCCGCGATCGGTCGTAAACAGTCGCGCATGAACAGGGCACGGTCGCATGGAGGTCGCATACGTTCACATGCGTTCGCCGGTCTCCCATGGCCGGTTCACTCCGCCGCGCGGATCGCCTCCTCGACACCGGGGAACGCGAACGGGAACCCCGACGCCAACAGCCGCTTCGGCACCACCCGTTGACTGCCCAGCACATCCCCTGCCAGCTCGCCCAGCACCGCCCGCAGCACCGGTGCCGGAACCGCGAACGGGGCGGGGCGGCGCAGTACACGGGACATCGCGGCCGTGATCTCACGGTTCGTCAGCGGCTGCGGCGCGGTCAGGTTGAAGGGCCCGGACAGGCCCTCGTGGTCGATGAGATGCCGGATCGCCGCGACCTCGTCGTGCAGCGCGATGTACGACCAGTACTGCCGCCCGTCGCCCAGCCGCCCGCCGAGCCCCGCCCGGAACAGCGGGAACAGCCGCCCCCAGGCCCCGCCGCCGCGCGCCACCACCAGGCCCGTCCGCGCGAACACCGTCCGCACCCCCGCCTCCTGCGCGGGCGCCGCCGCCTCCTCCCACTCCACGCACAGCCCGGGCAGGAACCCGTCGCCCGGCGGCGCCTCCTCGTCCACCACCCGGTCGCCGGTGTCGCCGTAGATGCCGATCGCGCTGCCGCTGACGAAGACCCGCGGCGGCTCGGGCAGCGCCGCCACCGCCTCCGCCAGCGCGGCCGTGCCCAGTACCCGGCTGTCCCGCAGCAGCCGCTTGTACTCCGGCGTCCAGCGCCGGTCGCCGATCCCCGCCCCCGCCAGATCGACCACGGCCGTACAGCCCGTCAGCCCCGCGGCATCCACATACTGCCCCTCCGGGTCCCAGCAGACCTCGTCCGGCCCCGCGGCCGCCCGCCGCACCAGCCGCACGACCTCGTGCCCGTCCGCCGTCAGGGACCGGACCAGCGCACTGCCGATGAGCCCGGACGCACCCGCCACCGCGACCCGCATACGTTCCTTCGCCTCCATGGACCCCAGCATGCCCGCGCGAAAACCCCCTGGGGCGCTTCCGGGCGTCCGCCGTAGGGTGATCGTCATGCCGGAGCCGTACAAGCAGCCGCACATACGCATCGCCGTGGCCGGTGACGAGGAGGGCCTCGCGCTCCTCGACCGCGCCACCTGGTCCACCCTGCACGCCGTCTCGCCCCCGCCGCAGCCGCCGTTCTTCGACGAGCGCCACCTCCCGCAGGACTACCTGGTCGCCGAGTCCGGCGGACGGATCGCCGGCTACCTCCGCCTGGCCCGCCCGACGCCGCTCGCCTCCAACGCGCACGTCCTGTCGATCCAGGGCCTCGCCGTCGCCGACGAGGCGCGCGGGCAGGGCCTGGGGCGGGCGCTGGTCCGGGCCGCCGTCGCGGAGGCACGCCGCCGCGGGGCACGCCGGCTGAGCCTGCGCGTGCTCGGGCACAACGCCCCGGCCCGCGCGCTCTACGCCTCCGAGGGGTTCGCCGTCGAGGGCGTGCAGCCGCAGGAGTTCCTCCTCGACGGCGCCTACGTCGACGACGTGCTCATGGGCCGCACGCTGTGACGGACACCCGCTAGGAGCCCCTAGGAGCTGACCAGGTGGCCCGTGTCCACCGGGGTCGTCGCCGTGGCCGCGCGCCGGGCGGCGTCAGCCACCTCGGCCGCCGTCAGCGCGTACCCCGTCTCGGCGTCCGAGGTGGAGCGGGCGAAGACCACGCCGAACACCCTGCCGTCCGTGGTCAGCAGCGGGCCGCCGGAGTTGCCCGGGCGGACCGTGGAGCGGATCGAGTAGATGTCCCGGGTGACCGTGCGGTCGTTGTAGATGTTCTGCCCGGTCGCGTTCACCCGGCTCGCCACCGTCGCCGCCTGGAGGTTCAGGCTGCCGTCCTGCGGATAGCCCGCGACCACCGCCGAGTCCCCGCGCGCCGCGTTCGTGTCGAAGCGCAGCACCGGCGCGCGCAGGCCCGGCACGTACAGCACGGCCACGTCCCGGTCGGGGTCGAAGAGCACCACCCGCGCGTCGTACGACCGCCCGACCCCGCCGATCCGCACGCTCGGGTGGTCGATGCCCGCCACCACGTGCGCGTTGGTCATCACCCGCTCCGTGGCGAAGACGAAGCCGCTGCCCTCCCGGCCCTCGTTGCCCGAGACGCCCTCGATCTTCACCGTGCTCAGCCGCGCCGCGCTGGTCGCGGCCGGGGTCACGCTGTCGCCGGAGGGCCGGGCCACCTGGGCCGTCGACTCGTTCTCGAACGGGTTGAAGACCTGCGGGAAGCCCGCCTCGGTCAGCGCCGAGGTCGCCCGCGAGAACCACATGGGCGTCGTCTGCGGCATCGCCTGCTGCACCGCGCCGAGCAGCGTCGAGTTCCGTATCGCCGTCGTCAGCGCCTGTGACGGGGCCGCGCCCAGCACGCTCGCCGCCACCCAGGCCACGATCAGCACCGCGACCGAGTTGGCCGCCGCACCGCCTATCCCGTCCGCCACCCGCAGCGGGCCGCGGTCCAGCTCCCCGCGCAGCCGCAGCGCCAGCCGGCCCGCCAGCTCGTGCCCCAGCACCGCGGGGACCAGCACCGTCATCACCGCGAGGACCGTCGCCTCCGCCGTGCCGCGCGCCACCAGGCCCGCGACCCAGGGCAGCACCCACACGCCGACGACGGCGCCGCCGACGAAACCCGCCAGCGACACGCAGCCGGCCACCAGCCCGCGCCGGTAACCGGACACCGCGTAGACGACGATCACCAGCACAAGCACCAGGTCGAGCAGGTCCACGGAGCCGCCTTTCTCTCGGACCCCTCAGTACGGACGGGACGGGCCCGGTGATCAGTCACCCACACCTGGACGGCCGCCGCTCGGCGAACCGGCCACGTATGTGTGTACCCCCAGAAACGTCCCGGACCAGGACGATGGTTCCACCGGGTGGCACAGCGCACATCGCGGGCGCGGCATGTCCCCTTGAGAGTGGGACCATGCGCGTAGTCCGAAGACCGCTGAGCCGGTCGCTGCGAAGATCGTCGAGATGGTTGCCGACAAGGCCGCCGGCGAGACCGTTCAGAAGCTCGCCGACAGGACCCGGAACACCGCAGGCGCAGGGGGGGTACGGGCCGCCGGAGCCGCCGGGCCGGCCGACCGGGCCCGTTGAGCCGGACGAGGCACGGCGGTGGGGGCCGGG
>NZ_MLYN01000069.1:0-15842 GCF_001866675.1 Streptomyces sp. MUSC 14 | reverse complement strand
GATCCCGAACACCACGACGAGGGACACGACCCGGGCGAAGGCCGGTGGTGGAACGGAGCAACTCGTGGACGATGCGGGCCCGGCGCAACGCAAGGGGTTACGAACGGCTCATGCCCCACGCCGAAGCCCACATCCAGTGGGCCTTCATCACTCTCATGCCCCGCCGGCTGTCCCGACACCACCACCGCCCAGAGAAGGTCATCACATCCACCCTCGCGGCAGATACCTGAAGAGCAACTTCAGAAAATGGCTTGAGCGCCGCCCTGGAAGCCGCCGTGACGCCCTTCAGCAGGGAAAGGGGCGGCCGCGCCTGCCGAGCTTTGAGCGCAGCTCGCGGCCCCCGCTCCGAACCTCGCTACCGGCCTTGCACGGCGTCGCGCCATACGGGCTGAGCTGGGATTTTGTGCTCTCTGGCCGTGCTGTCTCCCCATCGTGAAAGGGGCCGTATGGACCGGAACATCCGCACCGTCGAGGACGTGCTGAAACTCCTGGACGACCTGTTCACGCCCGACGCCGACCGCTGGACGAGCGACGCAGGCGCCTGGTGGGACGCCTTCTATGCCGACCGCTCCAGACCTGTGCCGTTCTTCGAGGCCAAGCCGGACGAGAATCTCGCCTCATACCTCGACCGCCGGCTCATCACCCCGGGCCGGGCACTGGACCTGGGCTGCGGCCCCGGACGCAACGCCCTTTATCTGGACTCCCTCGGCTTCCAGGTGGACGCCGTCGACCTCTCCCCGACAGCCGTCGGCTGGGCCGAGGAACGCGCCCGTGAGACCGGAGCCAACATCCGGTTCCACAGGGGAGACGCCTTCGCCCTCGTCGGCACCGAGCTGAGCGGACGCTATGACCTGATCTACGACTCGGGCTGCTTCCACCACCTGCCGCCCCACCGCCGCATCAGCTACCTTGCCCTGCTCGACCAACTCCTCGCACCCGGCGGCTACTTCGCACTCACCTGCTTCACCGACGGAGAAAGCGGAGGATCCGACCTCCCCGACACGGCCTTCTACCGTGACGCCCGCCTCCATGGCGGACTCGCCTACACCCCGCAGTCCCTGCGCCGGATCTTCTCCAACCTCACAGAGGTCGAACTTCGGCCCATGCGCGACGAACCGACCGAGTCCGTCTATTTCGGCGAACCCTTCCTCTGGACGGCCCTGTTCCGACGCGATGCCTAGCCAAGCACGAGCTGTCCGAGGAAGCCGTCAACAGCCGCCGTTTGCTTCACCGTCCATCGACGCCAAACCGAACGGGACCCCAGGCATCACCCCCAAGTCAACCCTGGTGACCTGCGGAAAGAGGTTGTGACACAGCTTCTGACCTTGTGGTTTATCCGGTGCGGCGTGGTTTGGTGCCTAGTTGGTGGTGGGTGGGCCGACGGTGGAGTTCGCCGGTGACCGGGAGTAGGCCCACGTCGTAGCGATCGACGGGGCGGCGGTTCTTCGAGCCGGGTGGGCGTCCGGGGCGGGCCGGGAGGGTTTCGGTACTCTGGCCGGGGTGGAGATCTTGGCGTGCAGGTGTCGGAACCCCCCGGCGGACCCGGGCAGGGGTGAGCCTGTTCGAAGGGACGGGCCGTTCCCAGGGGCGGCGCAGGTCGACGGCCAGGGGCCGGGCGAGGCGGAGCTGGGTGTAGGCGGCGGTGATCAGCCAGGTCCAGTGGTCGGCCGCTTCGGGATCGCGCAGTTTCGGGGCGGTCCAGCCCAGGGTCTGTTTGATCATTCTGAAGAAGTGCTCGATGTCGAAGCGTCGCAGGAACGCCTGCCAGGCCAGGTCGATGTCCGCCGGAGTGACGGTGGACTGTGACCACCACAGCCACAGGGACTTGGGGTCACCGCCGTTGGGCAGGTGATCGACCTGGAGGCGGATGACGGTGCCCTCGATGACGGGGGAGCCGGCCGGGGTGGTTCCGCCAGGCGGCACGCTGTTGCAGTTCGGGGTGGAGCCGGTCCCAGCCCTGGGCGTGGGCGGTGCCGTAGCGGGTGGTGAGGGTCTTCGTCTCCGCGTCGGGGGTTCCCCAGGTCCTGGCGTCCTTGAAGATGAACTCGCTGCCGTGCCGGGGCGGATGACCGCCGCGGGGATGGACTCGGTAGTACTCCTCGCGGGAGGGTGCCGGACGGCGCATGACCCGGTCTGGGCGCAGGCGCCCGATGAGTTCGACGGGCAGGTCGTCCAGGAGCCAGGCCAGACGCATCACGTCGTACCCGGCGTTGAGCACGATCCACACGAGCGGGTCGCCCGGACGCCACTGGCCTTCTGCCATCAGGCGCCCAACCAGGTCACGGATCTGGCGGGCGGTCACGGCGGCGAGGTCGTCGCCCGGCCGCAGGCGTACGGCGTCCAGGGGCGCGGTCCACGAGGAGCGGCCCGTCTCCAGAGCGACGATCCATGAAACGGGCCAGCCCGGGATCATCAGGTGCTTGTTCTCGCCGCGGCCGTAGGTGTGGCAGAACGAGCGGGCGTCGCTGGTGGCGGCGTCGGGCCGCAACCAGGGAGAGACGTCCACCGCCAGGACGAGACGGCCGTCGGCCGCCCGCGGCAACTCCACCGAGGCCAGCACCCGCCGTAGCCGGACGGCATCGATTCGGCCCCGGTTGAGGCTTCCCACCGATGACGGTACGGCCGACGAGGACATCGCCTGGGGGTCGGTCGCGTTCCAGCCGCTGCCCGGCAAGCCGAAGAATGTGGTCGTCGCGATGGGCGACTCGTACTCCTCCGGCGAGGGCGCCTCCGAGGGCGACCGGGACTACTACCCGGAGACCAACTACCGCAGCAAGCTGGACGAAAACGCCCGCAACGCCTGCCACCGGTCCACCCAGGCGTGGTCGCGTCAGGCCACGATGCCCGGTGCGTCGCAGTCGATCGGTCAGCTGGACGACTCGCTGGATCCGAGCATGGACTACCACCTGATCGCGTGCTCGGGTGCGCGCACCTACAACGTTCTGCCCAAGGATGTGGGGGCCGACAAAGTTTTGTCGAAGGGTGAGAGCCAGAACGGCGAGGAGCCCCAGATCGACAAGGGCTATCTGGACCAGAACACCACTCTGGTCACGATCTCCATTGGTGACAACGACTCCCGGTTCTCCCAGATCGTCCAGAAGTGCCTGCTGTCCATCGGTAACGGCAGTTGCCAGGGACAGAAGTTCGACTCGACGGACGACAGCGTTAACGGCCGGGACAAGCAGTTCGTCGGACAGCCGCTCGAGACGGCCGTGCCGGGCCTGATGAACCAGGTCGTCCGGCCGGACATCACACGGGTCCTGAAGGAGATTCACAAGAGGGCTCAGAACGCGAAGATCGTCCTGATGGGTTATCCGCCCCTGATCTCGGACAAGGGATCGTGCCTGAACATCGGTTTCAGCGGCATGGCCATAGGCCTGTCCGAGGCATCCTCGGCCTGGCTCGACGACACCGCCGACACGCTGGCGGCGCAGATGCAGGGCGCGGCGGACGATGCCAAGGCCCAGGGCATCAACGTGTGGTTCTCCAACCCGAAGAGCGACTTCGCGGGCAAGGGCGTGTGCGGTGACCCGGAACAGGTCCACGGCATCGTCAAGACGCTGACCAAGTCCGATGAGCCGATCAAGGACTGGCCGCTCATCAACCAGTACGGCCTGTCGGCCCAGTCGTTCCACCCGAAGATCGGGGGCGCGCGCCTGTACGCGAACGCTCTCGAACGCACGATGGCAGGCATGAGCCTGTAGCCGTCTGAGTACGGGTACTCATGCCCGGCCCGGCCGTCCTGGTGGACAGTGACGGTCGGGCCGGACGTACGACGACGGAGAGGCAGCTGCCGATGAGAGGCGGACAAGGATGAGGGCCTTCGCGCGGCGTGCCGCAGGCTCGAAGAGCGTATGGGGCTCGTTGGCAGTGCTCGTCCTGTTCGCCGTCTCGGCCTGTTCCACAGCCCCGGACCGTGCCGTCAGCAACAGGCAACTGCGCAAACTCGGGGAGAGCGGCCAGGCGGTGCAGGCCCGGGAGCGGGCGGAGGAACGGCTTCGGACTGTGGCGCGGACGTACGCCGACCGCACGCCCCTGTCGCTCGGCCTGGTCATGGTGCACGACGTGTGCGTGCCGGGATCGGGACCGGGCTGGTTCTTCCAGCAGAAGACCGACGACTACAAGGTCGCCTGCTCGATGAACATCACCGCCTACTACGGCGCCGACCCCCGGCACATGGGCGACGCCCTCGACGGGATCCTGACCGCGGGCGACCACCCCCGTTCCGGGCCGACCGGATCCGGAAGTCCCATCCCGTTCACGCACGACGACCCCGGAAAGCGGCTCGTCGCCTACTACCGGGGGCACGGCCCGAACCCTCAGGGCCCACAAGCCCCGGAGCCGACCAGGCTGGCCGTCTCCGGACAGACACTGACCTGGGACACGACCCGCGGCGGCGCCCCGCGCAGGCTGGTCGAGGAGCCCTACGCCGGCCTCGTCGACGATCCGCCGGTGTCCCGCGTGGTCCGTGCCCCAAAGACCGCCACGGTCGCCGCCATCCGGAAACGGTATGGCCTCGTGTTCAAGCTGGAACTCCCCTACAGCGACTACTACGGGCTGCTCAAGGACGGTCGGACGCGCACAGAGTGACTTCGGTGCTGGCCGGCACGGCTTCATCAGCTCCCGCACGGACGGGCTGCTGCTCGACATCACCGGCTGGACACCGGACGAGATCGACACCGGCGTCTCCCTTGAGACCGAGCTCGGGCAGTTCGGACCCGGCGGGCGGGCGCTGTACGACCCGCGTCCGGGTAACCCGGCCTGCTGGGACTGGGGTGGCGACAGCCCCTGATGGCCCTCCACCCGGTCGGGTGAAGACACGGTACGGGCGGAACTTCCCTTGGGCGCCGGGGCGTAGTGCCGTGCATGAACCCGATCCACGACACGCACGTGAGCGAGCCGGGCCTGGTCGTCGTCGACGTCGCGGCCGCCGACGACGATACCGCGCTCGCCTTCCAGCAGCTGCTCGCCGACCGGTGGGCGACTTCTCCCGCACAGCACACGACCCGAGACGCGGGCGAACCCGGCGTACGGCTGCGCTGCTACCTGGACCTGCGCCAGCCGATCAGCCCGGCCACCTCCGGTGAGGCCGCACCACAGTGACAACCCCGCTGGGACACCGGCCGCCTGCAGGCGCACTCCCGCACGGCCGGCAGGCGGCCCGGCCGCACAGCTGCTGCGCAACGGGTGGCGGCCCGCTCGCACCGCAGCGGCCTCCTCTCCTGTTGCCTGGCCTTCACCAGGGCGGCGAGCGGGGAGCGCCGGCCCTTCCCGACGCCGCCTCGGGTGCGCGGCGCGCAGGGCGTCGATGGACGCCGTGGTGAACAGCGGGACCATCACGGCCCCAGAACCGCATCCGCTCGCCGGTGGCCACATCCACCCGCTTGTCGTTCACACGCGGGGGCCGGGACCTGCGGCGGTGGTCACGGTGCGGGGCCGGTGGTGGCCGTTGCGGACCACCAGGCGGCGCCCGGCGGCGTCCGTCTCGGCGGCCAACTCGGCTATGTACTGGTCGACTTCGGTCTCCAACGCGGCGGCGAGCATCTGGTGCGCGCCCTCGCGGACGTTCGCATCGATCAGGGAGCCGGACTCGGTCGAAGCGTCGGCGTTCACTACGCTGAGCGGTGCTTTCTAGGGGTCGTCGCAACACGTGGTCGGTTGATCAAGCCGCGAGCAGTTTATGCACGCGCTCGGCTGGGGTCTCCCAGCCGAGCGTTTTGCGTGAGCGGCCGTCATGCCTTGCTGTGCAGGCGGGCGATCTCTTGCCGGGAGAGTTCGACGGTGCGCTGCATGTGCCGGTACAGCAGGGCGCGCTCGTCCTCGGTGTAGTCGGCGAACATCGCCCGCCATCCCTGGCTCAGCTCGGACCACAGCTCCGTGAGATCCCGCATCGCCTCCGGGACAGGCTCCACCCGGACCCGGCGGCGGTCGATCTTGTCGCGGTGTCGGACCACGTAGCCGGCCTTCTCGAGACGGTCGACCAGCCGGGTCGCCGATCCGCTGGTCAGGCCGGTGAGTTCGGCGATCCGGCCGGTGGTGAACGGGCCGGGCTCGGCGGTCAGCAGGTTGAGGCACTGGACGTCGGTGGGGTGCAGCTTGAGATGGTCCGCGACCGCCTGGTTGAACATGACGTACGAGGCCAGGTAGCGGCGGGACTCCTGCTGGAGATCGTCAATCAGCATGCGCGCTCTCCAAAATATCTGCGTAACACAGTAACTGTGTCGTACGGTAACCGCATGACGAAGGAATCCTACCGGTCCGTAGTGGCCGTCGCCGGAGCGACTGGCGCCCAAGGTGGCGCGGCCGCCCGCTCGCTGCTCGATCAGGGCTTCCAGATCCGGGCCCTGACCCGCACTCCCGACTCAGCCGCCGCCCACGCGCTGAGGGGCCTCGGTGCCGAGGTGCACGCGGCCGACTTCGACGACAGCAAGTCGCTGGAGGCCGCCCTGAAGGGCGCGGACGCATTGTTCGCGATGTCCACGCCATTCGGCTCGGACCCGGAGACCGAGGTCCGGCAGGGCATCGACCTGCTGGAGGCCGCCCGTGGTGTCGGGCACATTGTGTTCACCTCGGCCGCGCACGCCGATCGCGGCACGGGTATCCCGCACTTCGAGAGCAAGTACCGCATCGAGCGTCACCTGCGAGGGCTGGGTGTGCCGTGGACGGTCCTCGGTCCGGCCGCGTTCATGGACAACTACACGGTCGAGTGGTCGCTCGAGGGTCTGCGTAAAGGCCGGTTCGTGCTGCCGATGCCGGCCGACCGGCCGCTGACGTTGATTCCCGCGCGGGACATCGGCGCCTTCGCAGCCCATGTTCTTGCGCAGCCGGAGGAGTTCGCGGGCCGGCGCATCGACATCGCTTCCGACAAGCTGACCTGCCTGGAGATCGCGGAAGCACTGACCGGCGCGTGCGGCCGGCCGATCGTCTTCGAGCGGCTGCCGATCGCCCACGTCGAGGCGTTCTCGGCCGATCTCGCAGCGATGTTCCGCTACTTCACCGAGGTCGGCCTCGATGTGGACGTGGACGCGCTGCGGCGCGACTTTCCGGAGATCGGCTGGCAGCGCTTCGGCACCTGGGCGGCCGAGCGTACCTGGCCGGTCAGCTGATTCCACATGGTCAGCACATAGCCGGACTCAGGCCGCGAGCATTTTGTGCAGGCGCTCGGCCGGGGTTTCCCAGCCCAGCGTTTTGCGTGGGCGGCCGTTGAGTTCGGCGGCGACAGCGGCCAGGTGCTCACGGGTGTGGACGAGCAGGTCGGTGCTCTTGGGAAAGTACTGCCGCAGCAGGCCATTCGTGTTCTCGTTCGAGCCGCGCTGCCAGGGGCTGGCCGGATCACAGAAGTACACGGGGATGTCGGTGGCGATCGTGAACTCGCGGTGGCGGCCCATCTCGCTGCCCTGGTCCCAGGTGAGCGAGCGTTTCAGGTGGGACGGCAGCGTCTGCACGGCCTCCACCAGCGCGTCGCTGACCAGTTCGGTGCCCCGGCCATTGGGCAGGTGCAGCAGCATCACGTAGCGGGTGGCACGCTCGACGCGGGTGCCGATGGCGGAGGCGCCGTCCTTGCCGATGATCAGGTCGCCCTCCCAGTGGCCGGGTACGGCCCGGTCTTCCGCCTCGGCCGGCCGTTCGCTGATCATCACCATCGGGTCGCGGAAGCGGGGCTGACGCTGCTGAGCCTGACAGCGGGGCTTGCGTCGCACGCGGCCCGTGCGCAGAGCTTGGGCCAGTTCGCGACGCAGTTCGCCCCGGCACTGCGGCTCCTGCCACTTCATCCCCGACTTCCCTTCGAAGCCGGGCGATGCAAGGCGACAATGGACCGTGAGGACTTGGTCCCCAACCGCTCACGGGACGGGCCGGGACCAACGGGGACATTGAGCGCCGCGCTGCAGGTCAAGAGCTACGCCGGGTACGACGTCCACAACTGTCCCAGGGACACGGTGAGGAGGAAGACGTCTGCACGCAGCATTGCAATCGCGTGGTCGGGCGATGCCGAGGTCCGCGACGGTGCCCCCCTCGAACTGCTGGCGCTTGCCCTGCCCGTCGGGGTTTGTCAGTTCGTCGTCGACGGGGTAGCCGAGCTTGCCTGCTTCCCAGCCGATCGCCCTCCACTTGAGATCATCAGGTGTGTGCACGATCAAGCGGGGCCAGAACGGACTGATTTCACGCTCGCAGGGCCTTGCGGAGCTCGCCGATGTATTTGCGGACAGTGGCAACCGAGTATCCCGGCATGAGCTCGGCGAGAGCATCGGCCCGGCCGCGCTCGACGTCGCTGAGCCCGGTGCCCTCGGGTCCGAGCAGCACCGCGGGCCGGCGGTCGACACCGGCCGGGAGCGCGAGGTGCCCGACCATCGTCAGACCGTCGGCCGGGTACTCGACCGTGCGCGTTGTAATCGTCGTCATGGGACTGGACTGTAGTGATCGTCGAGCCCGGTCAGGCCGGTGTTCTGCCGCTGGCAGACGGTGGTCTGTCCCGGCTGCACCACCAGGGCACGGGCCGCCTGTCGGCAAGCGTTTTCGACACCAGTCTCCGAAGTGATCATCGCAGTCCTAGAGTTGGCGCCATGGTTGATCAAGGGGGCACGGCGGCGGAGACGGATCACTCTGGGCGGCGCCGCCATGCGAGGCGTCGTTCGGGGGCCGCGTCCGGGGGCCTGATGCGCTCGTCCGCATTGATGGCGGCGGGCAGCATGGTGTCGCGCGGAACGGGGATGTTCCGATTGATGCTGCAGGCCGCCGCGCTGGGCACGCTGGCGGTCGGGGGCGCGTACAACACTGCGAACACCCTGCCGACCAGTCTCTACACGCTTTTGATCGGTGGTGCGCTGAACTCGGTGCTCGTGCCGCAGCTTGTCCGGGCGCGTACCGAGCATGCTGATGGCGGTCAGGCCCACGAGCAGCGGTTGGTCACCTTGGTGCTGAGCGTGCTTGCAGTCGGGACCGTCGTCGGCGTGGTCCTCGCTCCGGAGATCGTGAGCCTCTACATGCCGGACACCCCGGGCAACCACCAACAGTTCGAGTTGACGGTGGCCTTCGCCCGGTTCCTGTTGCCGCAGATCTTCTTCTACGGGCTGTTCTTCATGCTGGGCCAGGTCCTCAATGCCCGCGGCAGGTTCGGGGCGATGATGTGGACGCCGGTCCTGAACAACATCGTGTTGATCACCATGTTCGGCCTGTACCGGTGGCTCGTGCCTGCTCCCGGTGACGCCGCGTCCGTGACACCGGCCGAGGTGCGGCTGCTGGGGATCGGCACCACGATCGGGATCGCTCTGCAGGCGGTCTGCCTGATCCCCTATCTCGCCGAAACAGGGTTCAGGTGGCGCCCGCGCTTTGACTGGCGCGGTACGGGCCTGGGCAAGAGCGTGGCTGCGGCGCGCTGGACCCTGCTGTTCGTGGGGGTCAACCAGGTCGCCCTGACAGTGGTGACGCGCTACGCCAACGCGGTGGACGCGGTCGCGCAGGGGGCCGGCGCCGGCAACAGTGCCTACTTCTTCGCGCAGAACATCTGGATGCTCCCGCAGGGCATCATCACGGTCTCGGTGGTCACCGCGATGCTGCCGCGGATGAGCCGAGCGGTGGCCCAGCATCGCCTGGGCGACGTCCGCGAAGACCTGTCGCGGGGCCTTCGGGTAACCGGCGTGGCGATCGTCCCGGCCGCCTTCTTCTTCCTGGCCTTCGGACCGCAGATCGCCACGGTGATGTTCTCCTACAGCAGCAGCGGAGCGGGCTCGGCACAGCCACTGGGCCAGATGCTGCAGGCCTTCGCACTCGGCCTGGTCCCCTTCTCCGCCCAGTACCTGCTGCTGCGCGGCTTCTACGCGTTCGAGGACACCCGCACCCCCTTCTGGATGGCGGTCTGGATCTCCGGCCTCGACATCATCCTGGCCACTGGTTGCCACCTCTTCCTGCCCCCGCGCTGGGCCGTCATCGGCATGGCGGCCGCCTATGCGGCGTCCTACGCCGGCGGCCTGCTCGTCACCGGGCTCAAGCTGCGCCACCGTTTGGAGGGCCGCCTGGACGGCAAGCGGCTCGTGCGTACGTACGGGAAACTCACGGCTGCGGCGGGCGCCGCCAGCGCCGTCGGCTGGGCGGTGGCCCGCATCTGCTCCGGTGCCGTCCCTGCTCCCGTCGTCGGCTCTGCGCTGGCACTGGCTGCCGGCGGTGTCACGATGCTGGTGCTGTTCGTGCTGCTGGCCCGCCTGCTCCGCGTCTCGGAATTGCGGAGTCTGCCCGGTCTGGGCTGACCAGTAGCCGCAGGGGCGCCGGGCGTATCGACAGATCTTTCTCGCACCGACGCCGCGACCTTGCCGCCCCGGTCCTTAGCTAAAACAACTTCCAGTGGCCCTCGGAGACCACTTCGACGGCGCCGTCGGCCACCTTGATGGCCGTCTGCTCGTCAATCGCATACGCCGGCCCCGCGATCTGGGCCGCCCATCGTTCTGCCGCGGCCATGGTGTTGTCCGGACAATCCGGATGATCCAGGTGCGGGAAGATCGAAAAATCAACCACGCCCAGCGCGCTGTCGTCGCCGGTGGGCGGCTTCCAGTCCACGAACTCCTCCCCGACGCGAGGGGTCATCACGCAGCTCCCGGCGCTGAGTCCCACGTAGACCGTGTCGGGCAGCGACGGCAGGAGTTCAGCGAGCCCGGACTCCCGCATCCAGTGGCACAGGTACAACGTGTCACCGCCGTTGACCAGCAGGACGTCGGCCTCCCGGACCCAGGAGACCCAGAGCGCCGCCTCGATGCTGGGCAGCGCGGTGAGCTCCAGCACGCCCACCGACTTCCATCCCAGCTCGGTCATGGGACTGGGGGATCGTCCGCTGATGAATCGCCATGGCCCGTTCGGGTCGGCGTACGGGCCCCCGTACCCCGCGGTGGGGATGCACAGGGCGCTGGACTCGGCAATCGGCTTACCCAGGAGATCGACCAGCGCATCCTGGATGCTCGCGTTCTTGACGCCGGAGTCGGTGAGGAGAAGCTTCATCATGTCCTTCCCAAGGAACGCCGCACGCGTCAACAACCAGCCGTTCGCCAACGCGTCGCAGCCGACACCACGTCACGGCTGCAGCAGGAACAGGGGGCATTAAGACAACCGGTTGACCACAACATCACAAAGGTCCTAGCCAGCCTGCAGGACGAAGAACAGGAAGCACAGGAAGCGCGGCTTGGCCGCGATGACTTCAGGAAACAGCTCTCGGGCGGCTGGATCAGGCTCTGGCTCGCTGATGACCGTTATCCGGAAACCGGCCCCGATGAAGGCCTCGATCATCGCGTGCAGCGGCCTGTGCCAGATACTCATCAGGGCGGTCTGGCCGCCCATGGTCCACTCTTCGGTCCAGTTGGTGGTGTCGAAGTAGTTGTACTCGGCCTCACGGCCGGCCTGGCGGTGCCTGAGGTTGACGGCAAAAGGATGGTCGACGGAAGCGAGTAGCCGACCGCCGGGCTTGAGGATGCGTCGCAGCTCGGCCAGCGCCGGCCCCCAGTCCTCCAGGTAGTGCAGCACCAAGGACGCGACGACATCGTCGAACGTGTCATCAGAGTAGGGAAGCCGGCCGCCCAGGTCGGCCACCCTCACGTCCGCCCCGTCGCCGAGCCGCCGCCGTGCCAGCTCCAGCATCCCAGCACTCGCGTCGAAGCCGCTCACGATGGCGCCACGGTCGCGCAGCGCCGCGAACAGGGGCCCGGAACCGCAGCCGGCGTCGAGGATCCGCCGGCCGGCCACGTCTCCGGCGAGGGCCACCATCGCGGGCCGCTCGTAGTGGGCATTGATGAGGTTGGTTTCATTTTCGGCCGTGTACGCCTCGGCGAAGCTGCTGTAGTCGTTGACCTTCCGCGGATCCACAGTCACTGCGGACGGCGAGGTGCCCCCGGTGGAACTCGCGTGCTCGTGGTGCTCGTTGGAGATCATGGTGCGGGAGACGTGTGCTGCACCAGTTCGGTTCCGGACCGCTCCCGATAGCCCTCACATCCCTGGAGATCCAACGAGCCGTTCGTTCAAGCGTCATGGAGCTGGGCGTAGGTGTGTCGACGGTCAAACAATTGGGTTCTGGCCGCGATTGCCTGAATCCCCAGGTCATCGCGGGACTGCGGGAACGTTTCTTGCGGGCACTGCCCAGCTATGGGGGACGTGGGGATTGAGAATGTGTTGATGCCTGGGATCGATGTGCGTGTCACCGCAGTGCACGTCACCGTGGATGGAGTCGCCGTCGAGGCGTTGTCCTGCGCTCGGCGACCAGCCTGCCCGGACTGTGGCTGCCCGGGACGTCGCGTGCACTCGCGTTACGTACGCCGCCTGATGGAACGTCCGCTGATGGGGCGGTTGTTGGTGATCTCGCTCAAGGTGCGCCGCTTCTTCTGCGAGCGAACCTCGTGCCGAAGGCGGACGTTCGCCGAGCAGGTCCCGGACCTATGTGAACGGTACCGGCGTCACAGCACCGGGCTGCGGCGATGGATGCTTGCCATCGCGATGTTCACGGTGACACCGCGACCCTGCGCAACGACCGCGGCCGCACCGTTGACACCGCCTCCTGGGGCCGCGACGGCGGCCACCGCCACTGACCCAGGTCAACGGCAGGTAGGTGACGCCGGCCGGTGAAAGGGGCGTTGCACGGGCGGGCCACTCCTGGCGCGGGGGTGGCCCGCTTCATCGCGTGCCCACCTGGAGGGCTGTAGCCCGGTCCATCGGCGCGAGCACAGTGGACACGACCGCCAGGGAGGGGGGTTGTTGGGGCAGGCTCCTCCTTCACGTGGTTCGCCCTGTTCCCCGGGTTGCGGTGACCGTTTGGTGAGCGTGGGGTGGGGGAGCTGTTCGTATCGGGTCAACGCGCGTAGCGCACTGTGCCGAAGTTGCGGTTTCCTCGTACACGCAACCTCCAACCCCCCACATAATTTGGAGTGTTCATGCGCCGCGCCTTCTTCGGCCTGTCCGCCGCTGGCCTGCTCGTGACCGTCGTGAGCGCCGGTCCGGCTCTCGCGGACCCTCCGGCCCCGCCGCCGGTGTCGACGGCCCGCAGCGAGCTGGCCGCTCTGACCGTTGCGACTCCGCATTCGATGAACGGCTACGCCCGGGACAAGTTCGACATCTGGGCCAAGCAGCCCGACGGGTGCACGACCCGTCAGGAGGTCCTGGCGCGAGACGGGAAGAACGTGCAGGACAAGCCGGGCAGCTGCCAGCCCGCCTCGGGGTCTTGGTACTCCGTCTACGACAACACCACGGTCACCGATGTCACGAAGGCGACCATCGACCACATGGTCCCCCTCGCCATGGCCTGGATCTCCGGCGCCGACACCTGGACCGCTGACCAGCGCAAGGCGTTCGGCAACGACCTGAAAGACCCCCAGCTTCTCATCGCCTCGGAGTCGTCGAACTCGTCGAAGGGCGACAGCGGCCCGGACGGCTGGAAGCCCACGAACCGTACGTTCTGGTGCACGTACGCGGAGGACTACACGCACGTGAAGTCGGTGTGGAAGCTGACCACGACGGCTGCGGAGAAGTCGGCGCTGTCTTCGATGCTCGACACCTGCACCAGCTGAGCGAACCCGGCCCTGCTTGCGGGTCAGCCTTGCGCAGGCCGTCCGCCCGTGGGCCCGCCGCGTCGGGCCAGGGCTGGCTGCTGTGGCGCGGGCCAGGCTGGGAGACGTTTCGGCCCGGCCCGCGGTGCACATGGCAGCGCCCGGTTCAACGAGCGGTCGGCTGAGCGGTCACCCAGTGCCGGGCCGGGGTAGACCCGAGCGAGCCTTTCTCCGGCGGGCCTGCGTGGCTGCCGTAGCCGGGTGCACCGCAGCGGTCTCCGGATGCCCGTGACAGTTCGGCACCGGGTCACCGCAGGGCCGACCGGGCTTGCCGGTCGCAAGGGTGTGAGGAGGCGTGCGCCTGTGCGCCGGGACCCCGGGGAGTAGCCGGGTGTGGGGGTGGGGGAGCATCTGCTCAGCTGTTGCTCGTCTGTGAGGGGTTGTCATGGGTTCGCTTGGTCGCGCTGTCCCGTCGGTGGTGTTGTCCTGTCTTGTGCTGGCGGGGTGTTCGTCTTCTGGGTCGCATGCGGGTGGGGGGTCGGCGGGGAAGAACGGTGCGCCGGCTGCCGGGTCGTCGAGTACGGCAGGGGCTGCGGGGTCGGTGGGGAAGATTCCGGTGGGGGCTGGGCCGCAGTCGACGTACACGGTGCAGGCACAGCCGCCGGCGGGCAGTTGCCACTACCGCATGGAGAAAGGCGAGCCGCTTCAGGACCTGAAGTGCACGCCGGGGGCGACGTCTCCTGCGGTGACGCAGGCGAATCTGGCACAGACGATCTGCCGGAAGGGCGGTTACACGAAGAACATCCGGCCGCCGGAGGCGGTGACCGGCAAGGAGAAGCGGCTGAACGCCGCCTCCTACGGCTACACCGGCACGATGGGGGACGCCGAGTACGACCACCTCATCAGCCTCCAGCTCGGCGGTGACCCGAACGACGCCCGCAATCTGTGGGTAGAGCCGGCCGATCCGGGCCACAAGCCGGGCTCGGGGGTGAACAACCTGAAGGACCCAGTGGAGACGAAGCTCCACACGGCGGTCTGCTCGGGCAAGGTCACCCTGAAGGCCGCGCAGAACGCGATCGTCACCGACTGGACCACCGCGCTGAGCAAGCTCGGCCTTGCCGCCTGATGACCCGGCCCAATGGGCCGCGGGTGCGAAGCGCGCAGCCGGGAGCGGGCTGCGGGGCCGAGCTGGCGGTGTTCATCCCCGCAACCCGAATCTACCAAGCATCCTTCGCGCGCTGGTCCTGGGACTGAGGTGAAGAGATCGCCGTCAACGAACGACGGAACCCAGGACCGCTCGAGCGTGTCCGCATCGTCGAAACGTGAGGACAGCCAGAAGCAATCGAGTATCCCCTGACGCCACCCCGGAGGCAGAATGATCGTCATGACGACTTGAAGAGCGCCGACCGGACGGAAGTCCTGGCGCAGGGGCAGCACCGGCTGGTCGGTCCGCGACGGTGAACGTTGGGTCTGCACGGTGTGCCGGGAACCGGTCCGCTCCTACCAGTACCGCTTCCATCCGCCCGAGTCCTCCAGCTTCGAGCGGTGCACCGGCTCTGCCTGGTGCTCGGGGTGCCGGATCTACTCGGGCAACATGGTCTACGTTCCACGCAAACGGGTCCTGGTCGACGCCCTTGCATCGCTACCGGCCGATGACCGCGAACGGTTGCTGCGCAACGAGGCCGTGCTGATCGACCATCTCGACAGCCGAGACGGCGGTCAGCAATGAGCCGAGCACCACGCTGAGCCGCGCCGGGAGCGGGCCTCCGGGCGAGAAACCGTCAAAGATCTCCTGAGGCGCCTACCAGTAAGAACCTGTCTCACGTGGTGAGGTTGGTCAGCTTCTTGTAGCAGGTCAGTGCGGCCGCGAGACCGAGGAAGCCGAGAAAGTGTGCGCCTTTCCGCTCGTACCGTACGGTGAGTCGGCGGTAGCCGAAGAGCCAGGAGATCGACCTTTCGATCTTCCACCGGTGTCGGCCGAGTCGCTCGCTGGATTCGATGCCCGGACGGGCGATGCGTGGGATGATGCCGCGGCTGCGCAGCCACCTCAGGTGCTCGGCGGAGTGGTAGGCCTTGTCCGCGCGGAGCTTGCCGGGACGGCGCCGGCGCGGACCGCGCCGCGACCGGATTGCGGGTATGCCCAGGACCAGCGGCAGCAGAGCCTGACTGTCATGGACGTTCGCACCGGACACACCGAGCGCCAAGGGTAAGCCCTGAGCATCGGACAGGACGTGCAGCTTGCTGCCCTTCTTGCCCCGGTCAACCGGATTGCGCCCGGTCAGCGATCCCCCCTTTTCGCGCGGACCGAGGCCGCATCCACGATCACTGAGG